>CANJMO010000063.1 GCA_947475845.1 Caulobacteraceae bacterium
GGCCAGCATGGCGAAGATGTAGCTGTCGCCGCCCAGGCGGATAATGCGGGCTGGGCCGCGGATGTCGTGCCAGGCCTCGATCTCGTCGCCGTTGAAATAGCCGGCCGGATCGGTGGCCGCGACGGTGGCTTCATTGAGGACGGCGCAGGGGCGCACCCGTAGGGGCCGTTCGCCCTCTGGCCGGATCAGGCGCGAGCCGGAGGGCGCGCCGAGGAACACCTCGTTCAGATAGGGCTGGCCGATCACGCCCAGCAGAGGCTCGCCCTGGTAGCGCAGGCCGATCAGGTGGGCCCACAGGGGGATGCCGGCGACGAAGGCGCGGGTGCCGTCCACGGGGTCCAGAACCCAGACGAATTCGGCGTCGGAGCGGTCGGAGCCGTATTCCTCCCCGATCACGCCGTGCTCGGGGAAGCGCTCGGCGATCAGCTGACGGATGGCGGCTTCAGCGCCCTGGTCTGCGGCGGTGACGGGATCGAAGGCGGCGCCGGAGCCGGCCTTGTTGTCGATCCCCAGGATCGTGCGGAACAGGGGCAGGGTCACAGCCGCGGCGGCGGCGTTGAGGTCGAGAATGAAGCGCTCAAGCTCTGCCAGCACGGCGGGCGGCGGGACGGGACGGAATCCTTGCGACATGACGCTAGGCTTAGAGGCTTTCCTCGCTCCGGAAAACCGCTTCCGCCACGGTCATGTCAGGGGAGTCAGGCGACGTTCTTGCGTTGCTCGGGTTCGCCGTCCTCGTCGGACGGGGCGGCCGCTTCGACTTCGATGCCTTCGAAGAAGGAGCCCACCGGCGCTTCCAGCGCCTTGGCCAGCAGCCACAGGCGGGCGGCGGAGATGCGGTTGGCGCCGCACTCGTACTTCTGGATCTGTTGAAAACGCACGCCAACCGCTTCTGCGATCTGCTGCTGAGTCTGGCCGAGCAGACGGCGGCGCTGGCGAAGGCGCTTGCCGAGATGCCGGTCGATGTCGTTCGTCATGTCTGACGTCCCCGTTACCCTTGTCCCAAGTCGGGACACCGTACCGTTAATGTGGCAAGGGCGGCGCCAGCTTTACTGTCGCAGGGGGCGCGACACATTGCGCATGGCTAATTCAGCGGCCAAATAGGGCCATGCCTCAACCGCGCCCCTCCCTGGCCCAAGACCTGATCTGGCGGCTGGAAGCCCTGGGTTTCGACCTGCTGGGCCTGTTCTTCAACCTGATGCCGCTGGAGATGGCCTCGGCGCTGGGGGGTGCGGCGTTACGTCTGCTCGGTCCGCTGAGCGGCGCGCATAAGACCGCCGACCGCAACATCCGCATCGCCTTTCCCGAGATGGGCAAGGCCGAGCGCGAGCGGATGCTTGTCGCACAGTGGGATAACCTCGGTCGGCTGACCGCGGAGTTCTCCTTGATGGCCAAGCTGACGCCGGCCAGCGGCCGGGTCGAGATCATCGGCGGCGAGCACCTGACGGCGATCTCGGAATCGAAGAAGGCGGCGGTGCTGATCTCGGGTCACTTCTCCAATTGGGAGGTGATGGGCGCCGTGATCGTCGGGCTGGGCGTGCGCTGCGATGTGACCTACCGCGCGGCCAACAACCCCTACATCGACGAGCGGATCATCAAGAGCCGGCGCAAATACGGCGTGGAACTGATGGCGCCCAAGGGCGAAAACGGGTCGCGCGAGGTGCTTGAGGCGATGAAAAACGGGGTGTCGGTGGCCCTGCTCAACGACCAGAAATTCAACCAGGGCGTCGCCTTGCCGTTCTTCGGGGTGACCGCCTACACGGCGCCGGGGCCGACGCGGCTGGCCCTGAAGTTCAATTGCCCGCTGATTCCGATGTGGGTGGTGCGCACCAAGGGCGCGCGGTTCAAGGTCCATATCTGGCCGTCGATCGCCCCGCCGGACACCGGCAACCGCACCGCCGACATCGAGGAGGGCGTGCGTAGGGTCAACGCCTTCATCGAGGCGCGGGTGCGCGAGCAGCCGGATCAGTGGTTCTGGACGCACAAGCGCTGGCCGGCGGAGGCCTACGCGGCGCTCGAGGACTAGAACTAGTCGGACGTCAGGCTGTCGGGCCGCGTGATCCCGACCATCAGCATCGGGTCCATATTCCGGCCACGCCATTTCATGCGCCAGCACAGGTGCGGGCCGGTGGCGCGGCCTTCCTTGCCGACGAGGCCGATCTGCTGGCGGCGAGTGACCTTGTCGCCGGACTTCACGTCGATCCGCGACAGGTGCAGGTAGGCGCTGACCAACCCTTGGCCATGGTCGATCAGGATCAGGGCGCCTTCGAAATGCAGGCCTGTTTCGGCGAAGGTGACCGTGCCGTCCGCGGGGGCCACCACGGGCGTGCCAAGCGGGGCGGCGAGGTCGGCGCCGTAGTGCGGACGCTGGGGTATGCCGTTGAGAATCCGCTGGCCGCCGAAGCGGGCCGACAGCCGGTAGCCGGTCACCGGCTCGACGAAACCGTTGCGAAAGTCGGTGGCGTCTATGTCGCTGGCGAAACCGACGGCCTTGCGCTTAGCCTCCTCGCGGATGCGTTCGAGCAGCTTGGGGTCGGATGGCTCGACCTGATCCTGCGGTAGGCCGTCGATGCTCTGGACGTCGTAGTCGACCGGCATCACCTGGAAATTGTGATCCAGAGCGCCCCAGGGCGTCTTGATCGACAGCTTGGCCTGGACCGGCTCGTCGCGATCGAAGCCGATGATGAACACGCCCCTGGCGGAGGCGGAACCCACGGGCTTGTCATTGACCAGGATCGAGGCGCGCGGCGCGGTGCGGCCGATGACGAAGCCGCCCTGCAGCGGGCGGCCGCTGACGGAAAGAGCCGGGGACGTCAGGGCGATGGCGCCCTGTGCAAAGGCTTTAGGCGCGAGGGCGAGGGCCGGGCCGGCGGCGAGGAGGGCGCGCCGGTCCAGCATCGTCAGACCTTGCCTTCAAGTTCCTGGAAGCGCTGCAGAGCCTCCTGGGCCCCGGCGTAGGCTTCCTGGCGTTCGGCGCTCCAGTAGCGCAGGGCCTCCAGCGGAATCTGCTGGCCGGAGACCGAACAGACGACGTAGCGGCCGGGCTTGAGCACGGCGAATTCGCCGTCGCCATAGTGCAGCTTGGCTTCTTCGCCGGGGGCGCGGGAGGTGAGGCGGTCGTGGGCGTTCATACGAATAATGTAACGCGCCGAAGGTTTAAAACAAATCACCCTGTTGGCTAGAAGGCGCCCTGGGCTTGGCCGGGGCGGGCTTTGCCGCCGTGGGGACAGGGGCGATGGCCGTCGGGGCGTCGTCGATCACCGCGCCGCGCTCGGCGTCGGCGAATCTCAGGGTTACGGGCTCCCCCGAGACGAGGGCCGCGCCGCTGCGCACGATCGAGCCGTCAGGGCGGCTGACCAGGGCGAAGCCGAGGTTGAGCGGGCGCTGCGGATCGAGAGACAGGCGCAGCTTGTCGAGCTGGGACAGGCGGTCCGCAGCCTTGCTCAGGCGGCGCTCGAAGGCTGATTTCAGGCGCTCGTCGAGGGTCGGCAGGCGGGCGTGCTGGGCGATCCGTTCGGGGGCGCGGCGGGCAGCGGCGGCGAAGCGGATGGTCAGGCTCTGCAGCCGCTCGGCCTTCAACTGGCGCGGGCGCTCCAGCAGGGTCGGGCCGAAGCGAGCGGTGGTGCGGACCAGCTGCCGTTCATGGGCAGAAGTATTCTTTTCCAGCGCCGCGCCGAGGCGTCCGGCGGCGAGGTCGAAGCGCTGGGCAGCCAGGGCCAGGACATCGGCCGGGCGGGGCAGACCGCGCGCGGCGGCGCTGAGGCGGTTGCGGCGGTCTTCCAGCAGGCGGGTGGTGCAGTTGAGCATGCGCCGCTGGTAGTCGGCGACCAGGGCTCTGAGTTCGCCGAGCACCGGGGTGGCCATTTCGGCGGCGGCGGTCGGGGTCGGCGCGCGGCGGTCGGAGACGAAGTCGATCAGGGTGGTGTCGGTCTCGTGCCCCACCGCCGAGATCAGGGGGATGGCGCTGGCCGCCGCCGCGCGGGCCAGGGCCTCGTCGTTGAACGCCCACAGGTCCTCGACCGAGCCCCCGCCGCGGGCGACGATCAGGATATCCGGCCGGGGCAGCTTTCCGCCGGGGGCGATGGCATTGAAGCCCTCGATGGCGGCGCGCACCTGCTGGGCGGCGGCGTCACCCTGGACCACCACCGGCCACACGATCACATGGCAGGGCCAGCGGTCGCGGATGCGGTGCAGGATGTCGCGGATTACCGCGCCGGTCGGGCTGGTGATGACGCCGATCACGGCCGGCATGGTCGGCAGGCGGCGTTTCCTGGCGCTGTCGAACAGGCCCTCGGCGTGCAGTTTAGCCTTCAGCCGCTCGAGCTGGGCGAGGAGGGCGCCGACGCCGGCCGGCTCCATGGTCTCGATGACGATCTGGTACTTGGACGAGGCGGGATAGGTGGTGATCTTGCCGGTGACGATCACCTCCAAGCCCTGCTCGGGCTGGCATTGCAGGCCGCGCACAAGGCCCTTCCAAACGACGCCGTCGATGGAGGCGCGCTCGTCCTTGAGCGTCAGGTAGACGTGGCCCGAGGCGTGGCGGGTGACCTTGCTGAGTTCGGCGCGCACGCGCACGAAGCCGTAGGCGTCCTCCAGGGTGCGCTTCAGGGCGAAGGCCAGCTCGGAGACGGAATAAGGCTTGGCGTTGCCGTCTTCGGCCGGGGCGGCGGTGTCGAGTTCAGCGTCGGTCATCGGGCCCAACATAGGCGCTGATCGCGAGTCGCGTGAGGGGTTCGCTTGACGTCGGCGGCGGGTCAGGCGACAGGCGGGCCATGAACATCCTGCTCATCGGATCCGGCGGGCGCGAACACGCCCTGGCCTGGAAGATCGCCCAGTCGCCGCTGCTGACGCGCCTGGTGTGCGCGCCGGGCAATCCGGGCATCGCCGAGGTCTGCGAGACGCGGGCGATCACGGTGACCGATGTCGAGGGCTTAGTCGCCCTGGCGCAGGAGATCGGCGCCGATCTGGTGGTGGTGGGGCCTGAGTCCTCGCTGGAGGTCGGCATCGCCGACCAGCTGGCCGAGGTCGGCATCCCCTGCTTCGGGGCGACGGCGGCGGCGGCGCAGCTGGAGACCTCCAAGGCCTTCACCAAGCAGTTCGCCGACCGGCACGGCCTGCCGACAGCCGGCTACGGTGTGTTCGAGGACGCGGCGCTGGCCAAGGCCTATCTCAACCAGTTCGACGCGCCCTATGTGATCAAGGCCGACGGCTTGGCGGCGGGCAAGGGCGTGGTGATCGCGCAGAGCCGGGCTGAGGCGGACGACGCCATCGACGACATGCTCGGCGGCCGGTTCGGCCAGGCCGGGGCGCGGGTGGTGATCGAGGAGTTCATGACCGGCGAGGAGGCCTCGCTGTTCGCCCTGTCGGACGGTCAGACCGCGATGCTGATCGGCGCGGCCCAGGATCACAAGCGCGCCTTCGACGGCGATCAGGGCCCCAACACCGGCGGCATGGGCACCTATTCGCCGACGCCCGTCCTGACGGATGCCCTGGTGGAAGAGGCGCGGGTCAGGATGATCGTGCCGACCGTGGCCGGGATGGCGGAGGAGGGCATGCCCTATCGCGGGGTGCTTTACGCCGGGCTGATGCTGACGCCGACCGGGCCGCGCCTGGTGGAATACAACGCCCGCTTCGGCGATCCGGAATGCCAGGTGCTGATGCTGCGGCTGAAAAGCGATCTGGTCCCGCTGCTGCTGGCGGCCGCCACTGGACAACTGCCCACAGTCAAAATCCCAGAATGGCACAATGAGGCGGCGATATGCGTGGTTCTGGCGGCTAAAGGCTACCCCGAGGCCCCGCAAAACGGGTCGGTGATCGTTGGCGCGGGTCAGGATTTCGGAGAAGGCGTGAAAGTGTTCCATGCCGGGACGGTTTTGGGCGGCGGCGCCCTAAAAGCAGCCGGCGGCCGGGTGCTGAACGTGTGCGCGCGCGGCGCCACTTTGGAGGAGGCGCGGGAGCGGGCATACGCGGCTGTGGATAAGATCGACTGGCCGGGCGGTTTCCACCGCCGCGATATCGGCTGGCGGGCGTTGGCCTAAGTCAGGCCTTGCAACTGTAGACAGGCCTGTATTCCATCCTCCGTCGTTCGCCTCAAACGAAGGCGATAACGGGAGGAGCACCGTCTTGAACAAAACCATCCTAGCCGCCGCCTCGATCTTCGCTCTCTGCGCCGCCACGGCCGCCGAGGCCCAGCGGGCGCCCGCGCCGCCGCGGCCGCCGAGCAACAGCCCCGGCAACGGCGCGCCGCCGGTGGCCTTGCACGGCGTGCCGATCACCACCGAACAGGCCGAGAAGGTGCTGGAAGCGGCCAAGGCCGAGGCGCGCCGGCGCGGGACTTACGACACCGAGGCCATCGCCATCGTCGAACCCACCGGGGAGTTGGTGCTGTTCTGGCGTGGGACCCAGGCGCAATACTCCGCTTTCGAGTGGGTCATCGGCAAGGCGCGCACCTCGGCCCGTTTCCAACGCACGACCAAGCTCCTGGCCGATGAACTGTTGGGGGGCAGCCTGCACCCGCTGGCTTATCCAGGGGCGATGGTGGCAGGCGCGGGCGGCGTGCCGATCGTCGTGGACGGCAAGCTGATCGGCGGCATCGGCACCACCGGCGGCTTCGACCAGATCGTGGCCGACGTCGGCGTCGCGGCGCTGAACAAATAGGCGGCAAAGGCCGGAGCTGGCCGACCGGCTCCGGCGCCTAGCCGATCCAGATGGAATCGACGCGGTCGCCGTAGAAGGCGACGTGGTCCTTGATCTGGGCCGCCGCGTCGTGGGGCGTCTCGTAGGTCCAGATGGCGTTGACCGAGCGCGAGCCGCCCATGGGGATGCTGAAGTAGGAGGCGTCGCCCTTATAGGGGCACCATGTCGAATGGTCGGTGCGCTCCAGCAGGGACATGTCGAGGTCCTTGCGCGGGATGTACTGCACCGGCGGGTAGGTCGATTCCTGAAGGGTGAGGGCGTCGGTGCTGTCGGCGATCACTGTGCCGCCAAAGCGGACGACGACGCGCTTGCCGGTGGGCGTGACGGTGATCGGGTGGTCGGGGCCCGGAATCCGGATCGTGCGTTCAACCATGGCTAGGTCCTGGTTTCAGATCGAGGCCAGCAGGGCCTCCAGCGCCGTCTCGTCCTCGAACACCGCCTTGACCGGCCAGGCCTGGACCTTGGCGCGCCAGGACGGCGGCAGGCGGACCCAGTCCTTCTCGGTGGTCAGCAGGCCCGCGCCGTAGAGATGGGCGCGGTCCTCGAGGAATTTAAGGGTGGCTTCGCTGTAACCCGCATGATCGGGGAAGCTGGCGAAATCGACGAGGTCGGCGCCAGCGGCTTTCAGCGCGCGCTCGACCTTCCACGGCTTGCCGACGCCGGCGAAACCGACCTGCGGGCCGGAGGGGGGCGCCGCTGTGGGCAGGAGGCGCGCGATCAGCACCGGCTTCTTGCCGAACACCGCCAGCAGTTCGGGATCGGGCTCGGCCACGTCGGCGGGCAGCATCAGGACAACGGCGTCGGCGCGGACGAGGCCGGCGGCAAGGGGTTCGCGCAGAGGGCCGGAGGGGAACACGGCGTTGTCGCCGAACGGCCATTCGTTGTCGCGGGTCTCGCCGTCGACCACGACCAGGGACAGAGTCTTTTTCAGGCTGAAGTTCTGGTGGCCGTCGTCAAGCACGATGGCCTGAGCGCCTGCGTCCACAGCCGCCTTGGCTCCGGCGGCTCGGTCCCTGGCGATCCAGAACGGCCCGTCGGCGGCCAGCATCCGGGGCTCGTCGCCGACATCGGCGGCGGTGTGGAGGTTCGGATCGACTCGCAGCGGCCCGGCTTCACGGCCGCCGTAGCCACGCGACAGGCCATGCGCCTGGACGCCCTTCGCCCGCAGTTTGGCCAGGACCTCGCGCGCCACTGGGGTCTTGCCGGCGCCGCCCATGGTCAGGTTGCCGATGCAGACGACCGGGACACCGGGGCCGTAGGGCTGTGCCTTGGCCAGTTTTTGGGCCCCGACCGCCGACCAGATCCACGACAGGGGCCGCAGCAGGGCGCGGGTCATCGGCGCCGGGGCGCCTTCGCGCACATACCACCAGCGCGGGGTGCCGAGCTTCATGCGGGCAGCAGGGGCTGCAGCGCGGTCAGGGCAGCGGTCAGGGCTTGGCGGCTATGCTCGGCATAGGCCTTGGCGCGCAGTCCCATGTCACGGGCGCGCTGCGGATTGGCCATCAGTTCAGCCGCCGCGTGGTTCAGCGCCCCCTGTCCGTCGACCATCACGGCGGCCCCGGCGTCCAGCAGGTCGTCGTAGGTGGCGCCGAAGTTGGCCACGTCCTCGCCGGTGATCACGGGCAGGCCGAAGTGGGCGGGCTCCAGCGGATTGTGACCGCCGACGCCGCCGGTCAGGCTGCCGCCCATGACGACGGCCTGGGCCAGACGGAAGAACAGGCCAAGCTCGCCCAGGGTGTCGGCCACATAGACCTGGGTGTCGGGCCGCAGCGGCTCGCCAGTGGAACGGCGGGCATGGGTCAGGCCCTGGACGGTCAGGGCGGCGGCGATCCGGTTGGCGCGCGCCGGATGGCGTGGCACCAGAACCAGCAGGCAGGGCGGGGTCGCGGTGCGGGCGAAGGCCTCGGCGATCATCTCGTCCTCGCCGGGGTGGGTGCTGGCGGCGACCAGGATCGGCCGGCCCCGGGTCGGGAACGCCAGGGCCGACAGTTCGATCTCGTCGTAGGGCAGGGGCGCGGCGGCCTGCTTCAGATCGAGCTCGCCAGCCACCGTGGCGCCTAAAAATTCTAGCCGAGCGCGGCTGACATTGTCCTGAGCCAGGATCAGGTCGAAGGCCCCCAGCATCGTGCGCGCCGAGCCCGGCGCTCGGGCCCAGCTGTCGGCGGAGGTCTGCGAGACCCGGGCGCCGAGCAGGGCCAGCTTCACGCCCTGGGCTTTGGCCTGCAGCAGCAGGTTGGGCCAAAGCTCGCTTTCGGCGAAAACCACCAGATCAGGGCGCCAGTGTTTCAGGAAGCGGCGGGCGACCTCGGGGGCGTCGACTGGGGCGTACTGATGGATCGCGCCGGTCGGCAGGCGTCGGGCGAGCAGCTCGGCCGCGGTGACGGTTCCCGAGGTGACCAGCAGGGTCATATCGGGCCGCTGGCCGGCCAGGGCCTCGATCAGGGGCAGCAGGGACAGGCTTTCGCCGACGCTGGCGCCGTGCAGCCAGACCAGGGGCCCCGGCGGGCGCGGGATTGTCGGGCGGCCGAGCCGTTCGTGCAGCCGGGCGGGGTCTTCCTTGCCGCGGCCCACGCGGCGCTTAAGCAGCAGGGGCGCCAGGGGCTCCAGCAGCGTGGTCGCCAGGCGGTAGACGCCGAGCGCCGACATCAGGCGATGACCGCTTGGGCGCGGGCGCAGGCGGCGGTCATGGCGGCGGCCCATTCAACGCTCAGCCGGTCCATGTCTTCGTCGGAGGCGCCAGGCGGGCAGTGGTAAGGGCCGTCCCAGACGATGCAGCCCTTGCCGAACAGGCGCGGAAGCTTGGTGCCGTCCCAGGTGTTCAGGCGCTTCACCGGCGCGGCGGCGAGGCCGAGCAGGAAGACGGGCGTGCCGGCGCGGCGGGCCATGCGCACGGTTCCCGGGGCCATCTGGCGGGCGGGGCCGCGCGGACCGTCGGGCGTGACCACCAGGATGCCGCCGCTGGCCAGCAGGTCGAGCGCCTCGCGGAAGGCGGCGGCGCCGCCCTTGGCCTTGCCCTTGTCCTTCTTCTTGGTCGAGGAGCCGCGGATCGGCGGCATGTTGTGGTGGACCATGGAGCGGGCGATGAACTCTCCGTCGGGCGACAGGGAGATCAGGATGCGGGTCAGCTTGTGCTCGATGACGGCGACCTTGGCCGTGATCGAGAGGGCGATGTCGCCGTGCCAGAAGCAGCCGATCATGCCGCCGGGGCCCTTGAGCACCTGATCCAGGGCGCCGCCGGGCTCCTCGCCGATGCGGGTCCAGCGGATGGTGCGTATGACCAGCTCCAGATAGAGCCAGGCCAGCCAGCCGAGCAGCCCCTGGACGGCGTTGGAGCGCATCAGCGCCTTCAAGACGTGATGTCCTGATCGAGCTCCTGGCTGCGCGCTAGACGGGCGTAGAGGCGGCCATAGGCCATCAGGGCATCATGGTTGCCGATCTCGGCCACGCGGCCCTTGTCGATGACGTAGATGCGGTCGGCATGGCGCACGGTGGACAGCCGGTGGGCGATCAGGACCGTGGTGCGCCCGGCCATCAGCCGCTCCAGCGCCTCCTGAACCCTGGCCTCGCTTTCGGTGTCGAGCGCGCTGGTGGCCTCGTCGAGCAGCAGGATCGGCGCGTCCTTAAGAAAAGCCCGCGCGATGGCGATGCGCTGGCGCTGGCCGCCGCTGAGGCGCGAGCCGAGCTCGCCAACCGGGGTGTCGTAACCCAGCGGCAGGGCGGTGATGAACTCATGGGCGGCGGCGGCCTCGGCGGCGCGTTCGATCTGCGCCTGCGAAGAATCCGGGCGGGCGTAGGCGATGTTGCCGCGAATGGTGTCGTCGAACAGGAACGGCTCCTGGGTGACCAGGGCGATCTGGTCGCGCAGGGAGGCAAGGGTGACGCCGCGCACATCGAGGCCGTCCAGGCTGACCACGCCGCCCTGCACGTCATGGAAGCGCGGGATCAGATTGAGGATGGTGCTCTTGCCGCCGCCCGACGGGCCGACCAGGGCGATGGTCTCGCCGGGCCGAGCCTCGATGCTGACGCCGTCCAGCGCCGGGATGTCCTCGCCGTAGGTGAAGCGCACGTCGTTGAGGACGATGTGGCCTTGGGCGTGGGCAAGGGGCAAGGCTGCGGGGGCGTCCTTGATCTCGGGGGCGACGTCGAGGGCTTCGAACAGGCGGCTGGCGGCGGCCAGACCCTCGCCCATTACCGCCTGCAGGTTGGCGACCTGGCGCAGGGACTGCGAAGCCATGGCCAGGGCGGCCAGGAACACCATCAGATTGCCGACGCCGAAGCCGCCGTTGATGGCGCGCCAGCCGGCGTAGGCGATGACGGCGGCGGTAATCAGGGTCATCACCGCCTCGGTGGCGGGGGCGGCGGTGGAGCGGGCGTTGGCGCCCTTGATCAGGTGGGCCTCGCGGCGGGCGACAACCTCGGCCACCCGGCCTTCCTCGAAGGCCTCGCGGTTCTCCATCTTGACGATCTTGACCCCGTCCAGGCTTTCCATGACGGCGGTGGACAGGGCCGAGGTCTCGACCATGGCGCCCTGGGCGGCCTTCTTGGTGCGCTTGGCGTAGCGGCTCATCACCGCCGAGGCGATCGGGCCGCCGATCAGGACCAGCAGGCTGAGGCCGACGTCCTGCCGGAACATCAGGATCACGGTGGCGACGATGGTCAGGGCGTTCTGGACGTAGTTGACCAGGCCGTTGGTGGCCGCTTCGCGCACCAGGCCCGCCTCGTAGAGGATCGAGGACAGGTGGACGCCGGAGTGGGCGGAGCGAAGCTGGGCGAGGTCGGCGCGGACGAGGCGGCCGAACAACTGCACCTGGATCTGCCCGACCATGCGGTTACCGATGCGGTTGACCAGGACCGCCTGACCGACCTGGCAGGCGGTGCGGGCCAGGGCGGCGGCGGCGATGGCGGCGGGAATGACCAGCAGGGCCGAGGCGCGTTTCTCAACGAACAACTGCTGGATCGCGGGGCCAAGCAGATAGGCGAGCAGGGCGCTGAAACCCGCCACCCCGGCGGCGCAGACCATAGACAGGGCCAGGGACTTCCAGTGCCCGGCCAGATAAGCGCGGTAGATGCGCAACGCGACTGCCCGGCTGGAGAAGCCTTCTTTAATGGGGGGCGGCGGATCGAGCATCAGGTTCGGTCGGTTTTTTAGGGTCTGGTGTCAAGGCTGCCCAGGACTTCAGCGCAGGTGTGGCTCATGTGCGCCTTCTTTTCCCGGCCGCATCAGGGTATCAGGGCCGCGCAACGAAAGAAGCGGCTTGTCCCTTGGCGGAATACAACCTTTCCACGCCGCTCGGCCGGCTTCGCACCTATCTCCATTACCTGTGGAACGACCACGCCTACCTGCGCGTGGGTTTCCAGAACGCCCACTGGGTTAGCCCCGAACTGGTGCGCACCAACCAGCCGTGGCCGTTCCAGCTGAAGTGGTGGAAGAAGCAGGGCATCAAGACCATCATCAACCTGCGCGGCGGGTTCGACGGCAGCTTCTATGCCCTGGAGAAGGACGCCTGCGAGAAGCTCGGCCTGAAGATGGTCGACTTCGTGGTCACGTCCCGCGAGGTTCCGTCA
>CANJMO010000064.1 GCA_947475845.1 Caulobacteraceae bacterium
GGCGGCGGCAAGGGCTCGGGCATGATGTATGTCTCGGGCCGTCCGGACCACAAGCTGGACAACGAGCAGATGGTCGACCACATCGTCGAACTGGTCGAACAACGCGCCGCCCAGATCGAGGCCGAGAACGCGCTTCAGGCGGCCGAGTAGCTGGGTTCACTGAACATTCGACGGCGCTGGGTTTGAGCGTATAGTTCTCCCATGGGAGACGAGACCCGCAACGACGCCCAAACGCGGCGCGCATTCTCAGGCTTGCTGACAGCGGCAGCGGCTTTTGCGCCGGCCGTGGCCCGCGCCCAATTCGACGTCCGCACCACCACCAGCGCCGCGCCGTCCCATGCGCTGGACTCCGTGACGGTCAAGGCCGCCCAGGACCGCTCGGCGCGGATGACCGTGCCGGTGATGCTCAACGGCCAGGGCCCGTTCCCGTTCGTGGTCGATACCGGCTCCAACCGCACTGTGATCTCCGACACCTTGGCGGCCCAGCTCGGCCTGCCCGCCGGCGAAATCCTGCAGGTGTCCAGCGCCACGGGCGTCGAATCCACGCCCAGCGCCCATATCCTCAAGCTCGGGGTCGGCGGGCGCGAGGTGTCCAACATGCTGGCCCCGGTCCTGATCCAGGACAACCTGGGCGCGGCCGGCATGCTCGGCATCGACGCGGTCCACGATCAGACCATCATCATGGACTTCAAGGCCGGGGTGATGCGCATCCAGCCCTCGTCGCGCAAGAACGACGATCCGGCCGACGTGGTGGTCAAGGCCAAGAGCAAGTACGGCCAGCTGATCCTGGTGGACTCCTGGGTCGCCGGCAACATCCCGCTCTATGTGATCATCGACACCGGCGGCGAGGTGACCATCGGCAACCTTACCCTGCGCGAAACCCTCCTGCGCAGGCGCAGCCAGACCGGAACCCAGGTGCAGGTGACCGGGGTCACCGGCGGTCAGGTCACCGCCGATCTGTCGATCATGCCCCGGGTTTCCATCGGCCATGTCTGGGTCAGCAACCTGCAGGTGGCCTACGCCGACCTGCACGCCTTCGAGCAGTTTGGCCTGCACGACAAACCCGCCATGCTGCTGGGCATGAGCACCCTGCGCATGTTCGAGCGGGTGTCGGTCGACTTCAAGAACCGCCAGGTCCGCTTCCTGTTCGCCGACGAGGCGCGGGCCGCCGACCGGGCCCTCATGGCCGACGAGCCGCGGACCATCCGCCCCGCCGGCTAGGCCTCCGGCGCAGGCTTCAGGGCGAACCACGGCTCGATGTCGGGCATGGTGGTGATGATCGACACCGGGGTGATCTTGCGGTCGTCGTCCAGCGTCGCCTCGAACCGTTCCAGGAACATCGCCAGGATGATCGACACCTCGGCCAGCGAGAAGGTCGCGCCGATGCAGGTGCGCGGCCCGGCGCCGAACGGGATGTAGGCCGGATTGGTCATGTAGTCCTGGGGCTTGCCCTCGAAGCGGTCGGCGATGAAGGCGTTCGGCTGGTCCCACAGCCTATTGTGCCGGTGGATCAGCCACGGGCTGATCATCACCAGGGTCCCGGGCTCCACCTGCCGTCCCGCCACCTCGTCCGGGCCGGTGGACACGCGGGTATAGAGCGGGGCGGGGGGATAGAGCCGCATCGATTCCTGCAGCACCGCCCGCATCCTCGGCCAGTTGGCCAGGTCGGCGAGGCTGTTTACCCGGTCCGGCGGAAACGCCCGCACCTCCGCCCGCAGGCGGTCTTGTTCGGCCTTGTCCAGCGTCAGCAGATAGACCGTCCAGAACAGCACCCGCGCCGTGGTCTCGAACCCGGCCCCGATGAAGGTGGAGACCTGATCGCGGATTTCCTCATCGGTCATCCCGCCGGTCTCGGGATCGTTGGCCTGCAGCAGCAGGTCCAGCAGGTCCGTCGCCTGATCGCGCCGTTCCTGGGCCCGCCGCGCGTCGACCACCGCGCGCACTTCCTTCAACCAGCGCTTTCGGAAGAGCGCCCGCCCCGGCGTCAGGAACGCCAGGAAGCCTTCCGTGCGCGCCAGGCTGTCCCAGATCATCGGTCGCCCCGGCCCCTTCACATAGGCTCGCGCCAGCATCGCCAGCCGCCGTCCGCGCCCGCCGATCGGCATCGAAAACAGCGCCCGGCAGGCGGCGTCCAGGGCCGCCTCCTGGAAGTCGAAGGCGAGGTTGGCCCTGGGCGTCTTGTCGAGCCCCGTCAGCAGCTCCTCAGCCGCTGCCTTGAAGTGCGGGATGAACAGGTTGATCGCCCCGGGCGTGAACGCCGGCGCCAGCACCTTGCGCTGCTTGCGCCACTCCGCCCCCTCCGACAGCACCAGCCCCTCGCCGGCGGCGGGACGCACCAGCCGCCGGGTGGTGATCGACTTGTGGTACAGGCCCTTGGCGTCCCCGGCGGCGATGTGGCGCACGCCATCCGGGTCGTTGACCATCAGGGTGGCGATGCCGAACCGCGTGCCGCCGAAAACCATCATGTCGTAGGCGCGCTCGCCCCAGATGCTGATGGTGCTCTTGCTCAGCTGCAGCACGAACTTCCACAGCGGCAGCGGCCCTTTGGGCGGAACCGGGGCCGGCGGGATCAGATAAGCCATGGCTCCGATGTTGGCCCTCGCGCGCCATATGGCAAGGCGCGGCGGCGTAGGTTAAACAGCGGCCCTTCGTCATCCTGAGTTCCCATGCACCTGCCCCAGGCCCGTCTCGACCAGATGCTCGACCGTTTCCACCAGGTGGAAGCGCGCATGGGCGCGGCCGCCGATGGGGCCGAGATCGTGCGCCTGTCCAAGGAGCACGCCGAGATCAAGCCGGTGGCCGACGCGGTCGCCAACCTGCTCAAAGCGCGGGCCGAGCGGCCTGAACTGGAAGAGATGCTGGCCTCCGGCGATCCCGACCTCAAGGAAATGGCCCAGGAGGAACTTCAAGCCCTCGACGAGCGCCTGCCGGTGCTGGAGCGCGAGGTCGCCCTGCTGCTGGCCCCCAAGGACAAGGACGAGAACGCCTCGGCGATCCTCGAAGTGCGCGCCGGCACCGGCGGCGACGAGGCCGCCATCTTCGCCGGCGACCTGTTCCGCATGTACGAGCGCTACGCCTCCTCGCGCGGCTGGCGGGTCGAGGTCGAAAGCCTGTCGGAGGGCGAGGCCGGCGGCTTCAAGGAAATCATCGCCTCCGTCACCGGCGACGGCGTGTTCGGCCGCCTGAAGTTCGAAAGCGGCGTGCACCGGGTCCAGCGCGTGCCGGCCACCGAAACCCAGGGCCGCATCCACACCTCGGCCGCCACGGTCGCCGTCCTGCCCGAGGTCGAGGACGTGGAGATCGAAATCAAGGATAGCGACCTGCGCATCGACACCTACCGGGCGTCGGGCGCCGGTGGCCAGCACGTCAACAAGACCGACTCCGCAGTGCGCATCACCCACATCCCGACCAATACAGTGGTCACCTCGTCGGAGAAATCGCAGCACCAGAACCGGGCCAAGGCGATGAAGGTGCTGAAAGCCCGCCTCTACGACCAGCAGCGCCAGGCGCTCGATCTGGCACGCTCCGAAGACCGCAAAAGCCAGGTCGGCTCCGGCGACCGCTCCGAGCGCATCCGCACCTACAACTACCCGCAAGGCCGGGTCAGCGACCACCGCATCAACCTGACCCTCTACAACCTGCCCAAGTTCGTCGAAGGCGACATGGACGAAATGCTCGACGCCCTTATCAGCGAAGACCAGGCCGCTCGGTTGGCCATGCTGGAAGAGAGCTTCGCTTAAGCCCAAAAAAGTCCGTCATCCCGGACAAGCGCTCGTAGAGCGCGCCGATCCGGGATGACGGAAGGGATTGGGGATTGAGCTCAGCTTGTGGGACGATTGGAGGCAGTCCATGGTCCTGACCATGCGCCAAGCCTTAGAGAACCCATAAATTGATGGCCCTCCGTCGCGCCTATCTAGTCGCGAGGGTTGTTAGTCTGCTCTCGCCTCCGCTCGCCGCGATTTTGCTTCTGGCGCCGCCGTTCGCGCACCGTCATGCGTTTGCGGCCGCAGGCGTCGTTGCTTTGATTGCAATGGCGCTAAGCCAGATCGTGCTTGAAGGCTTGCGGGCCTACGTTCTCTACAACACGGGCAGATGGACCGACCTGTTCGGAAAGTTGCGTACCCGCGCGGAACAGCCCGGTCGGTTCAAGACTTGGCTGATCCTGCATTTGATTTTCGCGATCATCTGGATCGCCTTAGCCGGATTTTTCCTGACCTTGACCACGTCCATGCGGTGATCTCCGCGCCGTAAAATTTCCGCCCCCCGCTCTTCGCTGGAACGGAAACCTAAGCCGGAACGCTATCCCCGCGCTTGGACAGCACGATCGCCAGCCACCGCAGCCTCGGCGTCTCCGACGCGATCGCGATCACCACCACCGTCAGGATCGTCGAGAACACCGCCCCGATCAGGCCGAACACCAGGCTCCAGAAGGTCAGCGACACCAGCACCACCACCGGGTCCACATCCAGCCGTTCGCCCTGAAGCCTCGGCAGCAGCACGCTGTCGATGGCGATGACGGCGGTCTGCAGGGCCACGAACATCAGCACCGAGCGCCAGCCGAAGCCGAAGTCGGCCAGGGCGAGGATCACCGGCACCACCACCGCCGCCGCCGGGCCCAGGATCGGGATGAACGACGCCAGGAACACCAGGAAGCCGAGGAACACCGCGTTGGGCAGGCCGAACACGCGCATGACGATGAAGAACACCGCCCCCAGCAGCACGCCCTTGAACGCCTGCAGGCCGATGTAGCTCTCCGCCCCGTCGCGCACCCGGCGGAACACTCGCTCGGCGTGCTCGCGGCTGCGCGAGGTGGGGAACAGGCGCGCCACCTTGTGATCGAAGGTGCGGCGCGAGGCCAGCAGGAAGCCGAGGTAGATCACCACCAGCAGCAGGTTGGTCGCCACATGGCGCACCCCGGTCAGCATGCCGGAGACGTAGGGGTGGAAATCCATGGATTCGAAGCGCGCCGCCTTGGGCAGGTTCAGGCTCGACGACAGTTCGTAGCCCACATCCTGAGCCCGGCTGACCGCCTCCAGCAGGCTGGCGGCGAAACGCGGCGCGCCGTGCACCACCAGGGCGCCGGCGCCCACCAGCACCAGGCTGATGATCAGGAAGGCGATGCCGACCCGGAGCCAGTCCGGGCAACGCGGCAGCATGCGGCCGACCTGCACCGCCACCGAGTCGATCAGGATCAGGGCGAACACCGCCACCATCAGGGGCGTCAGCAGCTCCTGCAGCCAGTGCGCGGCGGCGACGCAGGCGAGCACGGTCAGGATGAAGACGCTGTTGGTCAGCGTCGCCATCATCCGGTGGTCCTTGTCGGTCGGCTTCGGGTCTGGCGTCATCGGGGCTGGTTCGTTGGTCCAAGGCGGGTGCGGGCGATTCTCATCGTATGCCGGGGCGAATCGCCAAGCTAGCGGGCACAGCGCCAAGATGGCCACGATGCGCGGGTTCGTCGCTGGCGCGGCAGGCTCGGGCGCGCTAGAGCGAGTCCACCATGCTCGGCGCCCCCTCGTGAAGCACCAGACACCGGCCCAGACTCCGACACTGCCCCCGGCCCAGACCGCGCCCTCTGTTTTGCGCCGCCTGCGGGCGTTCGCCTGCGTCCTGCTGGGCGCGGCCATGCTGATGTCCACCGCCATCGCCGGCGGCCGTCCCTCGATGTTCTTCGACACCGACGGCTACTACCTGATGGGCGAGAACCTGACCCAGGCGATCAAGCGCCTCCCCGCCGCCTGGGCCGGCGATCCCAAGGCCATGACCACGCCGGTGTCCGACGACGACCAGATCGATATCGCTATCATGGGCTCGCGCTCGCCCTGGTACGGCCTACCCCTGTACGTCCTGGTCAAGCTGGGCGGAGTCTGGGCCCTGGTCGCCGCCCAAGCCCTGCTGGCGTCCTGGATCGTCTATCTCGCCTGGCGCAGCGCGGCGCCGACGGCGCCATGGTGGTCCTATCCGGTCCTGATGGCGGGCCTGACCCTGGCCACGCCCCTGCCGTTCTTCACCACCTTCGTCATGCCCGATGTCTTCGCCGGCGTGGCCGCCGTCGGCTTCGTCCTGCTGACCGTCTATGCTGAGCGATTGTCGTGGCTGGAGCGGGCAGGGGTGTTCGCCCTGCTCGCCTTCTCCTACGTCGTGCACACCTCGCACATGCTCACCGCCCTGGCGGCCCTGGTTCCGGCGCTGATCGTGCTCCTGCTGCTGAAGGCGCCGCGGCGGCAGGCCCTGGTCGGCATAGGTCTTGGCCTGGGGGCGATCGTGGCCTCGGTCCTGATGGCCAAGGCCTATGACGCCGCCTTCGAAATGCGCACCGGCCACGCTCTGCACCGCCCGCCGTTCCTGATGGCCCGGGTGCTCGCCGACGGACCGGGCCGCACCTACATGCGCAAGGTCTGCAAGGGGCCGGACAACCCCTACGTCATCTGCCGCGCCACCCAGGCGCCCCTGACCCGCTCGGACGACATCCTGTGGGAGGAAACCCCAACCCTCGGCGCCTTCAACTCGCTCAAGGTCCCGGCCCTTCAGTTGCGCATGGAGGCCGAGGAGATGGCCTTCGTGAAGGGTGCGGTGCTGAACGACCCCTGGGGCCAGTTCAAGGCGTCGATGGGCAACTGGATCGACCAGTTCACCCGCATTTCCTCGCACGATCCGCTGCGCGATCCGCGCCAGTTCCTGGCCAACGAATACTGGAAGACCACCCGGCTGGTGGACCTGATCCCCAACCCCCGCGCCTGCAGGCCGATCGGCCCGGGCTGCACGCCGCCGTTCGACATGAGCCTGACCAAGCATTGGCATGAACTGGTGCTGCTGCTGTGCGCCCTCTACGGCGGCTGGCGCCTGTCCCGGCCCGACGTGCTGGCCGATCTGAAGGCGCGGAGTTGGACCCGGCCCAGCGTTCCACTGATCGCGGCGGGCGCGATCCTGATCGGGATGGTGGTGCTGAACGCCGGGGTCTGCGGCGTGCTTTCGGGCGCCTTCGCCCGTTATCAGGCGCGGATCGTGTGGCTGGTCCCGCTGACCGTCGGGCTGATGATCCTGGCCATAGGACCCGGCTTCACAGTTCCACGCCGCCGGGCGAGCGCAAAAGCCGCATAAGCCAGTGGCCCTTGATCTCGGCACCCGGGACCGACTTGCCCAGGGTGTCGGCCATCTTGGCCCCGCGCGCGCCCATCGGCATCGCCTCGCCCGTGGTGGAGTCGCGCGTCGTCTGATGCTCCATCTCGGCGTTCAGCTCAGCGCCTAGCAGGATCACCGTCACCGTCAGCCACATCCAGGTCATGAAGCCGACCACGGCGCCCAGCGAGCCGTAGGTGACGCTGTAGTGGGCGAACGAGCCCACGTACCACGAGAACAGCAGGGAGACCGCCAGCCAGCCGAACGCCGCCAGAACCCCGCCCCAGGTGATCCAGCGCCAGCGCGGATGCTCGCGGCTCGGTCCAAAGCGATAGATCACCGATAGCCCCGCCACCACCACCACCAGCAGCAGGGGCCAGCGCAGCATGGCCAGCAGGCGCGACTGCGCGTCCAGCCGCAGGAATTCCAGGGCCACCGGCGCGGCGACCATCGCCGCCATCGCCGCCAGCATGAAGATCAGGATCGCCAGGGTGAACCCCAGGGTGATCAGGTTCAGCTTGATGAAGCCCCGCTTCTCGCGCTCCTCGTAGGCCACGTTGAGGCCGCCGAAGAGGGCCTTGATTCCGGCGTTTGCGCTCCATAGCGACAGCCCCAGGGAAATGATGAAGGTTGCGCCGAGGCTGGCCTTCTTGGTCGCGGCGATGCGGATCATCTCGCCGCCGATGAAGGTCAGGCTGTCGGCGGGCAGGACTCCGGCCAGAGCTGCGAGATGGTTCTGCGCCGAGCCGACGTCGGCGTACATGCCGTAGAGCGAGACGAAGGCGGCCATGCCCGGGAACACGGCCAGAATGCCGAAGAAGGCGACGCTGGCCGCCACGCTGGTGATGCGGTTGTCGTTGAACTCGTGCCAGGTGCGCCAGGCGATGTCCTTCCAGCCGGCGGCGGTGATCTCGCCGGGCGAGCAGGCGTCGCGCCCGCGTCCCTGTTCCAGCTTGGCCAGGGCGCCGGCCTGCATCCCGTCCTTGCCGCGCGGCCACATCGCCAGCATCACGCCCAGCGTCAGCCAGGGCGCCAGACGCACGGAGGTCTTCAGGCTGGGGCGGCCGAACGGGAACGGGGCGTGGGTCTTGGGCGGTTTGGACAAGCGCGAATTCCGGGCTGCCGGGGCGGCGGAAATCCCGCGCCACGGCTCTGCTTGAACACCCGAGGGGCGCGGGGCGTTCCGGTGCTTGCACCGACGGCGGGGGTGAGGCACAGACCGGGCATGACCGGCCGCATCGCCGCCCTTTACCGACACCCCGTCAAAGGCTTCACGCCCGAAGCGCTGAGCACCGTCGTGCTGGGCGCGGGCGCTCATTTCCCCTGCGACCGCATCTACACGGTCGAGGATGGCCCAAGCGGCTTCAATCCCGCCGAACCCAAACACATCTCCAAGATGCGCTTCACCGTCCTGGCCCGCATCTCGGCCCTGGCCCGCGCTCGCACCGCCTATGACGAGGCGACGGGCGAGTTCCGCGTGACCTGCGACGCCTATCCGCCCTTCGCCGGACGGCTGACGACAGCGCAGGGCAGGGCGGCTTTCGAAGCCTGGCTGGCCGGCTTCCTCGCCGAGCAGGAGCCCGACGACACCCATGGCCCGCTGAAAGTTCTCGTCGCGCCGGGCGCCCATCGTTTCATGGACAGCCGCAACGGCTTCGTCTCGGTGCTGAATCTGCAGACCGTGCGCGACGTCGAACAGAAGATCGGCCGCCCCGTCGATCCCCTGCGGTTCCGCGCCAATGTGCTGGTGGAGGGCTGGGACGCCTGGGCCGAGCATGGCCACGCGGGTAAGACCTTGAGGCTGGGCCAGAGCGAACTGACCATCCTGGACGACACGGTGCGCTGCGCCGCCGTCCATGTGGACCCCGTCACCGGTGACAAGGACATCGACATGTGCCCCGAACTTTTCGCCCACTACGGTCACATGGCCTGCGGCGTCTACGCCCGGGTGACCGTCGGTGGAAGGTTGGCGGTGGGCGACGTCGCGCTAGGACCCCGAGTATGAGCCTGACCCTCGTCCAGGCCTGGACCCAGGCCCGCAAACGGCTCGAGGCCGCCGGCGTCGACGCTCCGGTGATCGATGCGCGCCTGATGCTGGAGGCTGCGGCCGCCGCCACCCGCACCGACATCCTCACCGACCCCCACCGCGTCATCAGCGACGAGCAGGCCCAAGCGCTGGACGCCTTCCTGGTCCGCCGCGAAGCGCGCGAGCCGGTCAGCCACATCCTCGGCAAGAAGGGCTTCTGGACCGTCGAGCTGAAGGTCACCCGCGACGTGCTGACGCCGCGCCCGGACACCGAGACGGTGGTCGACGCCCTGCTCAAGTCGCTGCCGGCCGAGGAGCCGATGCGCATCCTCGATCTGGGAACCGGCTCCGGCGCGATCCTGCTCGCCTTGCTGGCCGAGCGGCCCAACTGGACCGGCGTCGGGGTCGACATCTCGCCCGAAGCGCTCGAAGTGGCCCGCGAGAACGTCGCCCTGCTGGGGCTGCAGGACCGCGCCACCCTGGTCCACGCCTCCTGGACCGAGGGCCAGCCGTCCGCCGCCTTCGACGCGGTGGCCGCCAACCCGCCCTATATCCCCTCGGGCGACATCGCCGGCTTGGAGCCCGAGGTCAGCGTGCACGAGCCGATGCTGGCGCTCGACGGCGGCCCCGACGGCCTGGACGCCTACCGCATCCTGGCTCCCGAAGTGCTGCGCGTGCTCAGGCCCGGCGGGGTGTTCGCCCTGGAGATCGGCCACGACCAGGGCAAGGCGGTCGAGGCCCTGATGCAGGCCGCCGGCGCCGGCTTCTGCCGCGTGATCAGCGACCTCGGCCCGCGGGACCGCGTGGTCATCGGCCGGGCCCAGACCTAGCCGCGAATAAAACCCTTGGATTTGAACGACTCGTTCGCTACATCAGAGGTGTATTCACCCAAATCGCCGGTCTGAGCGCTCCTGTTCTGGGGCGCGGCATCCCGGTAATCGCGACGGCTTCGCGCCGCGCGCCTGAGTGGGAACGGGGCTCACTATCGGCGCCCAGCCGGACAACGGCGGGCGGCCAGGCGAACACCTGAGAGACACCTCGACCGCAACGCTTCGGACTGTCCGTAAGCGGCGGCGAAACGGTCAGAAATTGATGAGAGACTTCAAGGGTATGAAGCGCCAGCGTGGGCGCAACCGGGGCGGCAACAGCGGCGGCGGCAAGCCGCAGCAGCACAACGCCAACCGTTCGTTCGAGTCCAACGGACCCGACAACGTCAAGATCCGGGGCAACGCCCAGCACGTCTACGAGAAATACCAGCAGCTGGCGCGCGACGCCTCCAGCGCCGGGGACCGGGTCCTCGCCGAGAATTACCTGCAGCACGCCGAGCACTATTTCCGCGTCATCCGCGCCGTCACCCCGCTGCGCCCCCTGGCCGACATCATCGGCCGCGACAACATCTCCTCCGGCTTCGACATCGATTTCGAGGACGAGAGCGGCGCCCAGGCCGACCCGGTGGAGGCTTCCTCCGAAGGCGAGGGCGGCTCCTCCGAGCAGAACAACAGCAACGATGGCGGCGAACAGCGCCAGGACCGCGGCGAGTGGCAACAGCGCGACCGTCAACGTGATGGCCAGCGCGACGATCGTCCCCGCGACCGCGACGACCGCCCCTACAACCGCGACGACCGTCCGCGCGACAACAACAACCAGCAGCAACGCGACGACCGTCCCCGGGACGGACAACGCGACCGCGACGACCGTTCCTACAATCGCGACGACCGTTCCTACAATCGCGACGACCGTCCCCGCGACAACAACAACCAGCAGTCCCGCGACGACCGTCCCAGAGACGGGCAACGCGACGGCCAGCAACAACGCGACGACCGCCCCCGCGACAACAATCAACAGCCCCGCGACGGCAATCGCGAGGACCGCCCGCGCCGCGACCGCTATGGCCGCGACCGCTTCGACCGCAACGACCGTCCGCCGCGCGATCAGAACGCCGACCAGGACGCTCCGGCCCAGGTCGCCGGCGACGCTCCGGCCCCCGTCCAAGCCGAGGACGGCCAGCGCCAGCTGCGCTCGCAGGATGGCTCGCTGAGCCCGGCCCCCGCCTTCCTGCAGTCCGCCCCCCGCGCGGTCGAGACCGAGGACGGCGAGGCCCGCAAACCCCGCCGCCGCCGCGCCCCACGCAGCTTCGAAGGCGGCGAAGGCGAGGGCGCCCCGGCCAACGAGCCCGAAGAGGCCTAAGGCCCTTGTGTGGCTCTAGGGCCGCACCCACATGCACGTTCCAGCAAGGCGATGCCTGATAGGGTCGTCCTGCACTCCGCCGCCTTTGGGGAACGCATGAACATCGACCTCTATTCGGACCGCGCCAAACAGGCGATCCAGTCGGCCCAGAGCCTCGCCCTGGCGCGTGGCCACCAGCAGCTGGCGCCGGAGCACCTGCTCAAGGTGCTGCTGGAGGAAAAGGACGGCCTCGCCCGTCAGCTGATCCAGTCCGCCGGCGGCAAGCCCGACGTCGCCACCTCCGAGACCGACGCCCTCATCGCCAAGCTGCCCAAGGTCGAGGGCGGCTCCGGCCAGCTCTATATGAAGGCCGAGACCGCCCGCGTGTTCGCCGCCGCCGAGGAGGCCGCCAAGAAGGCCGGCGACGCCTTCGTCACCACCGAGCGCCTGCTGGCCGCCGTGGCCAAGGACGGCGCCGACGCCGCCAAGGCGCTGAAGACCGCCGGCGTCACGCCCTCCAGCCTGGAAGCCGCCGCCGCCGCGGTCCGCAAGGGCCGCACCGCCGACAGCGCCTCCTCGGAAGACGGCTACGACGCCCTCAAACGCTACGCCCGCGACCTGACCCAGGCCGCCCGCGACGACAAGCTCGACCCCGTCATCGGCCGCGACGAGGAGATCCGCCGCACCATCCAGGTCCTGTCCCGCCGGACCAAGAACAACCCGGTCCTGATCGGCGAGCCCGGCGTCGGCAAGACCGCCATCGTCGAGGGCCTGGCCCTGCGCATCGTCAACGGCGACGTGCCCGAA
>CANJMO010000065.1 GCA_947475845.1 Caulobacteraceae bacterium
GCCGCCTGGGCGACGAGGGCGTGCTGGCCATGGTCTGCGACAGCACCAACGTGTTCGTCGATGGCGTGGCCGGCTCCGAAGCCGAGGTCCGAGTGGCCATGAACAAGCTGATCTCCAGCCTGCACGGCAAGGTCACGGTCGCCTGTTTCGCGTCGAACGTGGCGCGCATGGACACCGCTATCCGCGCGGCCATGGCCAACGACCGCCGCGTCTGCCTGGTCGGCCGCTCGATGCACCGCATGGCCGCCGCCGCCAAGTCGGTGGGTTTCCTGGCCGACATCCCGCCGTTCATCACCGATGCCGAGGCCGGCTTCTTCCCCGAGGACAAGGTCCTCTACCTGTGCACCGGCAGCCAGGGCGAGGCCCGCGCTGCGCTCTCTCGCATCGCCGATGGCACCCATTCGCATGTGACCCTGGGCCAGGGCTCGCATGTGGTGTTCTCCTCGCGGGTGATCCCCGGCAATGAGGTGGCGATCCGCAACCTCCAGAACAAACTCGCCGACAAGGGCGTGCGCCTCTACACCGAGCGCGATCACCCCGGCATCCACGTCTCCGGCCACCCGTGCCGCGACGAGCTCAAGCAGATGTACCACTGGGCTCGGCCGCAGATCGCGGTGCCGACCCATGGCGAGCGCCGCCACCTGCTGGAGCACGTCAACCTGGCCAAGGATCTGCAGGTGCCGCAGGCCGTCGCGCCGAGGAACGGGGACATGGTCCGCCTGGCTCCCGGCCGCGCGGAGATCATCGACGAGGTCCCCGCCGGCCGCATCTACGTCGATGGCGGCATGCTGACGCCGGAGAACGGCGAGGCGCTGAAGGAGCGCCGTCACGCGGCCACCAACGGCGTGCTGCACGTTTCGGTCGTGCTCGACGGCAAGGGCCGGATCGTGTCGGGCCCGCAGATCCGCTCGATCGGCATGCCCGGCGACGAGGACTATCCGCTGGACGACGCGCTGGACGACCTGTGCGAAGTGGCGGCCGAGGCCATCAAGCGCCTGGGCAAGGAAGCGCTCGACAACGACGACGCGGTCGAGACCGGCATCTCGCGGGCGCTGAAGAAGGCCTCGCAGCGAATCTGGGAACGCCGCCCGATCGTGGAGGCCACCGTCCTGCGGGTTTGACCGAAGGAATAGTCCGCGCGAACAATGGGCGATGAGTCCGGTTCACGTTCGGCTTTTGCTCGGGTTTTGCCTGATGGCCCTGGTCTGCGGGACGTCATACCGGCTGGGCGATCGAACCATCCGCCGGATGGCGCTGATCATCGCGGTCTGCTGGGTCTGCTCGACCCTCATTCAGGTCACCACCGGCCTGCTGGCCGAACCCGCCATCGCCGGTGACGTGATCTGCGGCCTCGTCGCCCTGCGTTTAGCCTGGAAGGAGGGCCGGGCGTGGCTGTGGGCCCTGGTCGGCGTCCTGTCCTGTCTGTTCGTCCTGCACGCTGTCCTCTACGCCGCCCATCAACCACCGGCTCCGGCGGAGATCGTCGGCAACAATCTGCTGGCCACCTTGGCCCTGGGCGTGCTGCTTGGCGCGGCGATCCGCAATTGGCGCAAAGGGGTAAGGTCATGAGGTTCGTGCTCGCCGCCGTCGCACTGGCGCTGACTTCGGCCCCCGCTCAAGCCCAGGTACTGGCGAAGGACAATTTCGAGAAGGGACCGACGCCGCAGCAGGTTCTGGCCGTCTATCCGCCCGCGGCCAGGGCCGACGGCGTCCAGGGTTTCGTCGACATGACCTGCGTCATCCAGGACGACGACCGCATCGACACCTGCGACATCCTGAGGGAGTCGCCGCAGGGCGCCGGGTTTGGCGACGCGGCCAAGAGGCTGATCCGGCTGTTCGTCATGCCGCACGGCCAGTTCGGCACCCACATCATCGTGCCGTTCGTGTTCAACGGATCAGGGGATCCGTTTCCGGGCGAGATGGCTAGCAGTGGAGTCGCCAAACGATAGTCCGCCTGCGCTTGACCAGATCGTAGATGAGGTCTTCCCTTCCCAAGGCAGGGGGCTCGATCATGACGAAATGGCTTTGCGGAGTTGTGCCATCTACTTTGGCAGCGTTGATTGTTCCAGCAACTGCAATTGGCCAACAGCCATTTGTACAATTCCCTACCGGAGAGCAGTTTGCTCGCTTCTATCCGCAGCGAGCTATGGAATTGGGCACAGAAGGTCAGGCGGCCATTGGGTGCGCGGTCGACAAGGATGGCCATCTTAGCGCCTGTGAAGTGCTTTTAGAAACGCCAGAAGGACTTGGATTTGGCGGTGCCGCTTTGAGGATGGCAGCCTTCTTTCGGATGAATCCCAAGGCTGTTTCGGTACTTCCGGACCGTCGCGTGAGACTACCGATCAATTTCCGACTGGCCACAGGCCGGACGCCGGAAAGGGTCGTTGAGAAAGCAATCCTCAAATGGCTTCATAGCCTTCGCAAGAAGACTTGGAACAGACACGGCCAAAAGATGTACCGGGCCGAGCAGTCGCGACGATGCGCTGTCATTTCAAGTTTGGGCTAAATGTGTCGCCAGACCAGCAATGGACTCTGTTCGACTGCAAGCCGCTTGTTCAAACCCCAAGAGGCAAAGGCTTGGCTGAAGCTGCAGCTAGCTTGGCTTCGCTCTATCAGTTCAATGGTGACGAGATCTTGGGGCCGTCGGCGAGTCCTGACTCTCCCCTCGATCTCGATGTGACTTGGCCCGCAAAACGGGCCATCCCGTAGCCGAAAACCCCGTGATATGAAGGCTCCATGACGACCTTCTTCAACCTGTTCTTCATCTACCTGATCGTGTGGTGGACCGTGCTGTTCGCCGTCCTGCCGCTGGGCACGACCTCCTATGCCGAGGCGGGTATCGAGGTGAAGGACGGCGGCGATCCGGGCGCGCCGATCGACCCCAAGCTGGGCAGGAAGGCGCTGACCACCACCTGGGTTTCGGCCATCGTGTTCGCCATCGGTTGGCTGGTCTGGCACTTCAACCTGATCCACCTGCCGAGCCTGCCTTCGGTCTAGCGCCTCGTTGCCAAGGCGCGCGGCGCAGGGCTAAGTGCGCCGCTGGCTCCCCCGATTGATTTCACACACGGATTTTCCTGAATGCGGCTGTCGCGTTTCTTCCTGCCCGTCCTCAAGGAAACCCCTTCCGAGGCGCAGATCGTCTCGCACCGGCTGATGCTGCGCGCCGGCATGATCCGGCAGGAGGCCGCCGGCATCTACGCCTGGCTGCCGCTGGGCTTCCGGGTGCTGAAGAAGATCGAGCAGATCGTGCGCGAGGAGATGGACCGGGCAGGGGCCATCGAGATGCTGATGCCGACCCTGCAGCTTGCCGACCTGTGGCGCGAGAGCGGGCGCTACGACGCCTATGGTCCGGAGATGCTGCGCATCACCGACCGCCACGACCGCGAGCTTTTGTACGGGCCGACCAACGAGGAGATGATCACCGAGGTGTTCCGCGCCTCGGTCCGCTCGTACAAGGATCTGCCCAAGAACCTCTACCATATCCAATGGAAGTTCCGGGACGAGCAGCGGCCGCGCTTCGGGGTGATGCGCGGGCGCGAGTTCCTGATGAAGGACGCCTACAGCTTCGACATCGACGAGGCGGCGGCGCGCCATTCCTATAACCAGATGTTCGTCGCCTATCTGCGCACCTTCGGCCGGATGGGCCTGAAGGCGATCCCGATGCGCGCCGAGACCGGGCCGATCGGCGGCGACCTGTCCCACGAGTTCATCGTCCTGGCCGAGACCGGCGAGTCCGGCGTGTTCTGCGACAAGCGGGTGCTGGAGCTGCCCATCCCCGGCGAGGATGTCGACTACGAAGCCGACCTGTCGCCTATCATCGACCAGTGGACCAGCCTCTATGCCGCCACCGAGGACGTGCACGAGCAGGGTCGCTACGAGAGCGAGACCAGCGAGGGTGACCGCCTGCAAACGCGCGGCATCGAGGTCGGCCAGGTGTTCTACTTCGGCGACAAATACTCCAAGCCGATGAAGGCCATGATCGCCGGTCCCGACGGGGTCGAGCGGCCGGCGCAGATGGGCTCTTACGGCGTCGGCGTATCGCGCCTGCTGGGGGCGATCATCGAGGCCAGCCACGACGAAAACGGCATCATCTGGCCCGACAGCGTGGCGCCGTTCGGCGTCGGCATCATCAACCTGAAGCCCGGCGACGAGGCGGTCGACGCCGCCTGCGCCAAGGCCCACGACGCTTTGGAGAAGGCGGGCAAGGAGCCCTTGCTGGACGACACCGACAACCGTGCGGGCGGCAAGTTCGCCACCATGGATCTGATCGGCCTGCCCTGGCAGTTGGTGATCGGGCCCAAGGGCGTGGCCGAGGGCGTGGTCGAGCTGAAGCGCCGCGCCACCGGCGAGCGTCAGACCGTGCCTCTGGAAGACGCGCTGAAGGTCATCGGCGCGTGAGCGAGGTGCGCCCCGCGGGGGCCTTCAGCGGCTGGGAGTGCGCCATCGCCGGCCGCTATCTGCGCACCAAGCGGAAGGACGGCGGCGTCGCCCTGATCTCGATTATCTCGTTCGTCGGCATCACCCTGGCGGTGGCGGTGCTGATCATCGTCATGTCGGTGATGAACGGTTTCCGCACAGAACTGATGGGCCGCATCCTCGGCTTCAACGGTCACGTCTATGTCGGCGGGCCGCTGCTCAACGATCCCAACGCCCGCGAGGCGGTGGCAACCAAGATCCGCGCCATTCCCGGGGTGTCCCAGGTGACGCCGATGGTCGAGGCGCAAGGGCTGGCGCTCGGCCCCAACGGTGCGGCCACCGGCTCGATCGTGCGCGGCACGGCGCCGGGCGACCTGCGCCGCATCAACCTGATCGCCAACAACATCAAGCAGGGCTCGATGTTCGGCTTCGGCCAGGGCGAGTTCGGCGGCAACCGCATCCTGATCGGCGACCGCCTCGCCGCCACCCTCGGGGTCCAGGTCGGCGATCCCGTGACCCTGATCTCTCCCAGCGGAGAGACCACGCCGTTCGGCGCTTCGCCCCGGCGCAAGACCTATACCGTGGGCGGCATCTTCAGCGTCGGCATGTCCGAGTTCGACCAAGTCTACGTCTACATGCCCTTGCAGCAGGCCCAGCTGTTCTTCGGGCGCGACCAGGCGGTCGACGTGATCGAGATCATGCTGAACAACCCCGACGGAATCGACCGCATCAAGCCGGCGATCACCGCCGCCACCGGGCCCAATGGCGTGGTCACCGACTGGCGCTCCAAGAACCAGAGTTTCTTCAACGCGCTCGAGGTCGAGCGCAGCACCATGCGCCTGATCCTGCTGCTGATCGTGGCCATCGCCGCGGCCAACATCATCTCGGGCCTGGTGATGCTGGTGAAGAACAAGGGCCGCGACATCGCCATCCTGCGCACGATCGGGGCGGGCAGGGGCGCGATCATGCGCATCTTCTTCATGGCCGGGGCCGCCGTCGGCGTGGCCGGCACCATCGCCGGCTTCCTGGTGGGCGTGCTGTTCTGCACCTTCATCGCCCAGATCCAGGGCTTCGTGGAATGGATCTCCGGCGTCAGCGTGTTCAACGCCGATGTCTATTTCCTGGCCCACATCCCGGCCAAGCTCGACTGGAGCGAGGTGGTGTTCATCACCTTGCTGTCGCTGAGCATGTCGTTCATCGCCACCCTGCCGCCCGCCTGGCGCGCCTCGCGTCTCGATCCGGTGGAGGCGCTTCGCTATGAGTAGCCCGACCTCCACGCCCGTCCTCAGCCTGCGCGGCGTGGCCCGCAGCTATCCGTCGGGCGGCCGCACGCTGGAGGTGCTCAAGGGCGCCGATCTGGACATCTTTCCGGGTGAGATGATCGGCCTGATCGGGCCGTCCGGTTCGGGCAAGTCTTCACTGCTCCACGCCGCGGGGCTGCTGGAGCATCCTAACGCCGGCGAGATCGTCATCGAAGGCCGCGCCTGCTCCAAGTTGAGCGAACGCGAGCGGACCAGGGTGCGCCTGGGATCGATCGGCTTCGTCTACCAGTTCCACCACCTGCTGCCGGAGTTCTCGGCGCTCGACAACGTGGCCATACCCCAGCGCATCGCCGGCAAGAGTCGCACCGCCGCCCGCGCCCGCGCCGCCTCGCTGCTGGAGCAACTGGGCTTGGCCGACCGGCTGGAGCACCAGCCGGCGCAGATGTCGGGCGGCGAGCAGCAGCGCGTGGCCATCGCCCGCGCCCTGGCCAACAATCCGCGTGTGATCCTGGCCGACGAGCCCACCGGCAACCTCGATCCGGCCACCTCCGAGAGCGTGTTCAAGGCGCTGTACGAGCTGTGCCGCGTGGAGGGCGTCGCCGCCCTGGTCGCCACCCACAACATGGAGCTGGCGCGGTTCATGGACCGGGTATTCGGGTTGAAGGACGGGCATCTGGCCGTGCGCGACCTGGGCTGAAGCCCCTCGAGCTGGTCAAGCGCGCCCATGCAACGCCGCTCGTTGTTTCTGCGCTGAAACAGTATTTATACACTTAAACACGCAAAGTAAGCTTGTAGATAACGTCGTTATATTCGGCTCTACAATAAGCGTTTGCGCCCTTTAAGCTTTACCGTTTCTGTACTGCCCGACACGGAGGGGCGCTGTGCGGACACTGGCGGTACTGTCGCAAAAGGGTGGAACGGGCAAGACGACCGTGGCCGTTCACTTGGCCGTGGCCGCGTGGGCGGGACAGCGGCGCGTGCTGCTGGCCGACCTTGATCCTCAGCGTTCCGCCGCCGAATGGCGCCGCGTGCGCGCCGGCAATGGTCCGGGCCTCATCGAATCCAAGCCCGGCGCCCTGTTCGTCGCGCAGCAGGCCGCCGAACGCGCCGGCGTCGATCTGATGGTGCTGGACACACGCCCTTGTGGCGACACCGATACCGCCGAAGCCATCCGTGCCGCCGACCTGTGCCTGGTGGTCCTGCGTCCGTCGTTCTTCGACCTGAAAGCCACTCAGCGCATGGTGAGATGACCGACGCCATGAACAAGCCGGCCCTGTTCCTGCTCAACCAGGCGCCGTCGCGCCGCGGCGAGCGCGAGCTGCCGGCGGTGCTGGAAACCATCGAGGCTCTGCGTCAGCGCGGTCTGGTCCTGGCCCCGGTGGGTCTGCGCCGCCGCGCCGCCTATCAGGCCGCCGTCGCCAAGGGTCTGACCACGCTGGAGTCCGCCCCTGGCAGCCCGGCCGCGCGCGAGATCGGCCTGTTGTGGAACCACATGGAGCAGGCCCTGTGGCCGGCCCGCTTCCGCCGCCCGCGCGGTCGCCATGGGCGCTGCGGCCGAGTAGGGCGCTCCAACACCGACTTCAAAAAAAGCTAGACCGCACTCGGCGATTGCCGCTTGACGCATGAGAACAAAACGTGAAATAGAACAAATAAGCAACAAATCTGGGAGTTGTTCACATGTTCCGTCTCGCCCGCGAATTCCTGTCTCTTGCTTCCGTCGCCAGCTTCGTTTGCATGGTGTGTGTCGCCGCCCACCTGATCGCCTGAGTCGAAACCGGGCGAGGAGTTATCGCCCATGGCTGAAACCCCCGCCGCCGCTGACGTCCCCGCCGGGGATCCGGGCGCCGAGGGTTTCGTGCACCTGCGGGTGCGGTCGGCCTATTCGCTGCTGGAAGGGGCCATCAAGGCCGACGCCATCGGGACCCTGGCCGCCGCCAGTCACATGCCCGCCGCCGGCCTGACCGACCGGGCCAATCTGTTCGGGGCGCTGGAGTTCTCCAGCTACACCAAGGACGCCGGGGTCCAGCCGATCATCGGCCTGGCCTTGCCCGTCACCGGCATCGGCGAGGGCCAGAGCGAGCGTTGGGCGCGTACGCCGACCGTCGTGCTGCTGGCGCAGAACGAAACCGGGTATCTCAACCTCTCGGTGCTGTCGTCATCCGCCTATCTGGACAGCGGCGATGCGCCGGAGGCCTGTGTGCCCTGGAGCAAGATCGAACCGCATTCGGATGGCCTGATCCTGCTGTCGGGCGGGACCGACGGCCCGGTCGACGCCCTGTTCGCCGCCGGCAAGGCCAAGGAGGCGCATGCTGCGCTGGAGCGGATGCACGCCCTGTTCGGCGACCGCTTCTACGTCGAGCTGCAGCGCCATGGCCTGCAGTCGCAGGCCGCGGCCGAGCCGGGTCTGGTGGCCTGGGCCTACGCCAACGACGTGCCGCTCGTGGCCACCAACGACGTCTATTTCGCCCGCCCGGACCAGTACGCGGCCCACGACGCCCTGCTATGCATCGAAGCCGGCGCCTTCATCGGCCAGGACGAGCGGCGCCGGGTCACCCCCGAGCATTGGTTCAAGCCCTCGGCCGCCATGCGCAGCCTGTTCGCCGACCTGCCGGAGGCCTGCGACAACACCCTGGACATCGCTCGCCGCTGCGCCTTCATGGTGCACAAGCGCGATCCGATCCTGCCGCGCTTCGACACCGGGGCAGGGCGCTCGGAGCCGGAGGAACTGGCGCACCAGGCCCGCGAAGGCCTGAAGCAGCGTCTGGCCGCCCATCCGCTGTCGGCGCCGGAGAACGAATACTGGGAGCGCCTGGACCGCGAGATCGGCGTGATCCAGGACATGGGCTTCTCCGGCTATTTCCTGATCGTGTCGGACTTCATCAAGTGGGCCAAGGCCAACGGCGTGCCGGTCGGCCCCGGGCGGGGGTCGGGCGCGGGGTCGCTGGTCGCCTACGCCCTGACCATCACCAATCTGGACCCCCTGCGCTTCGGCCTGCTGTTCGAGCGGTTCCTGAACCCCGAACGGGTGTCCATGCCCGACTTCGACATCGACTTCTGCCAGGAGCGGCGGGAAGAGGTGATCTACTATGTGCAAGAGAAGTACGGGCGCGACCGCGTGGCCCAGATCATCACCTTCGGTACGCTGCAGGCGCGGGCCGTGCTGCGCGACGTCGGACGCGTGCTCCAGCTACCGCTGGGCCAGGTCGACCGCCTGTGCAAGATGGTGCCCAACAATCCGGCCGCGCCGGTGACCCTGGCCCAGGCGATCGAGATCGAGCCGCGCCTCAAGCAGGCCCGCGACGAGGACGCCTCGGTCAAGAACCTGCTGGAAGTGGCGCTGAAGCTCGAGGGCCTCTACCGCAACGCCTCCACCCACGCCGCCGGCCTGGTGATCGCCGACCGGCCGCTGACCGAGCTGGCGCCGCTCTATCAGGACCCGCGCTCGGATTTGCCGGCCACCCAGTTCAACATGAAGTGGGTCGAGTCCGCCGGTCTGGTGAAGTTTGACTTCCTCGGGCTGAAGACCCTGACCGTGCTCGACCGCGCCGTGCGCCACCTGCACAAGCGCGGCGCCGGCATCGACCTGGACGCCTTGCCCTACGAGGACCCGGCCTCCTACGAGCTAATGAGTTCGGGTCAGACGGTGGGTGTGTTCCAGCTGGAAAGCCAGGGTATGCGCGACACCCTGCGCAAGATGCGGCCGTCCTCGATCGAGGAGATCACCGCCCTGATCTCGCTCTATCGGCCGGGCCCGATGGACAACATCGACACCTTCGTCGACTGCAAATTCGGCCGCAAACCCGTCGACACTCTGCATCCCGCTCTCGAGCCGGTGCTGAAGGAGACCTACGGCGTCATCGTCTACCAGGAACAGGTGATGCAGATCGCCCAGATTCTGGCGGGCTACTCCCTTGGCGAAGCCGACCTCCTGCGCCGGGCTATGGGCAAGAAGAAGAAGGAGGAGATGGACCAGCAGAAGGCCCGGTTCGTCTCGGGGGCCGCCGAGAAGGGCGTGCCGGAGGCGCAGTCGGCATCGATCTTCGAACTGGTGGCCAAATTCGCCGGCTACGGCTTCAACAAGAGCCACGCCGCGGCCTATGCCGTGATCGCCTTCCAGACCGCCTGGCTGAAAGCCAACTGCCCGGTCGAGTTCATGGCCGCGTCGATGAGCCTGGACATCTCCAACACCGACAAGCTGGCGGTCTTCTATCAGGACGCCAAGCGCTTCTCGGTGCCGGTGCGCGCGCCGGACGTGAACCGTTCGGGCGCCGACTTCGAGGTCGAGGAGGGCGAGGTGCTGTACGCGCTGGGCGCCGTGCGCAACGTCGGCCTGGAGGCGATGAAACATCTGGTTTCGGTGCGCGAGGAGGGTGGGCGCTTCCGCGACCTGTTCGATTTCGTCGAGCGGGTCGATCCGCGCATGGTCAACCGCCGCGCCATCGAGAACCTGGCCCGCGCCGGCGCCTTCGACACCCTGCACCCCAACCGGGCTCAGATCATCGCCGCCGCCGAGGACTTGGCCGCCTATGGCCAGAGCGTGGCGGCCGAGCGTGTGTCGTCGCAGGGAAGCCTGTTCGGCGGCGATCATGCCGAAGCCGCGCGGCCGCGCCTGCCCAAGGTCGAGCCTTGGCCGGCGGCGGATCAGCTCGACCAAGAATTGTCGGCGGTCGGCTTCTACCTGTCCGGCCACCCGCTGGAGGACATGATCGATATCCTGCGCCGCAAGCGCACCACCCTCTACGCCGACGCCGTGGGCTTGGCCGAAGGCGGGGCGGAGGCGTTCCGCATGGCCGGGGTGATCCGGCGCAAGCAGGAGCGGGCGTCTGCCAAGAATGGCGAGAAGTTCGCCTTCGTCACCCTGTCCGATCCGACCGGCGAATATGAGGTGCTGTTCCCGCCGGAGTCCCTGCGCCGCTGCCGGGACACCCTGGAGGTCGGCCGCGCCGTCTCGGTGCGGGTGCGGGCCAAGGCCAATGACGGCGAGGTGCGCTTCTACGGCGACGAGTGCGAGTTTATCGAAAAGACGCTGGAGGGCGCGGTGGCGGCCCTGCGCATCCATCTGTCCCCGCGCTCCACCGAGATCGAGGCGCTGAAGAAGCGCCTGGAAACGGCGTCCTCGCAAAGGGGCGGGGAGGTGACCCTGATCGCCGGCATGGAGGGCGGCCGCGAGGTCGAACTGCGGCTGCCCGGCCGCTTCAACCTGGACGCCTCGCTGCGCGGGGCGCTGAAGATGGCGCCGGGCGTGATGTTCCTGGAGGACGTGTGATGGCTGAGCTGAAGACCTATGCCGGCGGCTGTCACTGCGGGAAGGTGGCGTTCGAGGCGGACGCCGCTATCGACAGCGTGGTCTCCTGCAACTGCTCGATCTGCGCCAAGAGGGGCAGCCTGCTGTCCGCCGTCGGCGCCGACGCCTTTCGCCTCAAGCAGGGCGAGGACGAGCTGATCGAGTACCGCTTCAACAAGCACAACGTCGCCCACATGTTCTGCAAGACCTGCGGGATATTGCCTTTCGCCCGCGGCAAGAGCCCGAAGTCCGGCGCCGAGATGGTCGCCCTGAATGTTCGCTGCCTGGAGGGGATCGATATCGAGACCCTGACCGTCATCCCGTTCGACGGGGCCAGCCTCTAGGCGCGTTCGGCCCCAAGGGTTGCAATCTAGGCCCTTTGGCCTTAAGCACCGCGCCATCTCACACGCAGACGTTCGGCAGTGATCGGGGAGACATCCCGCTCAGTTCCGTTTCCGGTCCCCGAGAGGGGGTTTTGTCTGCGGAGGCTAACCGGATAAAGGACAATATCCATGGCACTACCCGAATTCTCCATGCGCCAGCTGCTGGAAGCCGGCGCGCACTTCGGCCACCAGACCCACCGCTGGAACCCGAAGATGGACCGCTACATCTTCGGATCGCGGGCCAATATCCACATCATCGACCTTTCGCAATCGATCCCGCTGCTGCACCAGGCCCTGGTCAAGGTGCGTGAAGTGGCGGCCTCGGGCGGCCGCGTGCTGTTCGTCGGCACCAAGCGTCAGGCGTCCGAGCCGGTGGCCACCGCCGCCAAGCGCTCCGCCCAATACTATGTGAACCACCGCTGGCTGGGCGGCACGCTCACCAACTGGCGCACGATCTCGGGCTCCATCGCCCGTCTGCGCGAACTGGAAGGCCTGCTGGACGGCGAGCACAGCCACCGCACCAAGAAGGAACTGCTGCAGCTGACCCGCGAGCGCGAGAAGCTGGAACTGTCCCTGGGCGGCATCAAGGACATGGGCGGCATCCCC
>CANJMO010000066.1 GCA_947475845.1 Caulobacteraceae bacterium
GGAAGACGTCATGACGGTCATCGACCCGATCGCCTTCACCAAGCCGTGGGTGATCACCCGCCTGTACGACCTGAAGCCCACCTGGGAGATCACCGAGTACATCTGCGAGGAAAACAACCGCAACCCGCTCAACGCTGACGGCTCCACCGTCACCGGCGCGATCCTCAACCAGTAGTCTTCGGACAACCGATCAAGAGCGCCCGCTCCTGCCAAGGCAGGGGCGGGCGTTTCTATTTGAGGGTCAACGGCAACAGCCGCCCGAGCAGCGCCCCCATCTGCGCCTGCCCAGCCTCATCGGCCAACAGGTCCTGGCGCACCTCGATCTCGACGTAGTCCTCGAAGCTGGGGCTGTGCAGCGGCACCGTGTTGTCGGTGCCGTCCATGGCGTAGCCGTGTCGACGCTGCCGAGGCCGTGCTCGATCACCTCGCGGTTGGACAGATAGGCGATGTAGTCGATCTGCTCGAGCTTGCCGCGCAGGGCGCGCTGGGCATGCGGATCGAGGCTCTCTTCGGGCTGGAAGTGGTCGCCGGACGGTCGCTTGAAGCTCGACAGGGTGCTGGACATGTTTCCTCCCGGCCTTTGAAGCCCGTGGAGGATGAAGTCTGCGCCCGGCTGATTAATAGCCGCTGAAGCTAGATATCCCCGCCGACTTCGTTGTTGGACGGCTCCGGGGTGCGCGTGACGTGGATGCCGCACTCGACCTTGTCCTGCCCCGACCAGCGGCCGGCGCGGGCGTCCTGGCCGTCTTCGACCGGGTTGGTGCAGGGCCAGCAGCCGATCGAGGGATAGCCGTTGGCCACCAGCGGGTGGGCCGGCAGGTCGTGCTCCGCGACGTAGGCGTCCAGCTCCGCCTTGGACCAGTTGGCCAGGGGGTTGAACTTGATCTTGCCCTCGCCGCTTTCCACCACCGCCAGGCGCAGGCGCGAGGAGGCCTGGAAGCGTTTGCGGCCGGTGATCCAGGCGTCGAAGTCCTGCAGGGCGCGGTCCAGCGGCAGCACCTTACGGATATTGCAGCAGGCGTCGGTGGAGGTCTTGTAGAGGTTGGCCGAGGGATCCTGGGTGGCCAGGTCCTGGTACTGCGGGCGCAGGTCGCGCACATCGGTCAGGCCGAGTTTGGCGGTCAGCTGCTTGCGGTAGTCCAGGGTCTGGCCGAAGTGGTGGCCGGTATCGAGGAACAGCACCGGGATGGACGGATCGACCTGGGCGGCGAGGTGCAGCAGCACCGCCGACTCGGCGCCAAACGAGGAGACTAAGGCCAGGCGGCCGCCGTATTCGGCGATGGCGGCGCGCAGGATCTCGGACGGGTGCGCGCCCAGCAGGCGAGCGTTCAGTTCGGCCGCGCGCGCTTCCAGCGGGCTGGTTTCGACGACTTCGGATTCAAAGGCCATCTTCAAACTCCCACCTCGTCGGGACGGTTGTGACCGAGCCCCGAGGCGATCTGCGCGCGTTCGACGAACACCGGCTCCCGGTCGTCCGCCGCGCGCTGATACACATGGCGATAGCGATGGGCCGCCGCAAGCCACTGCTCGGCGGTGGATCCATCGGCCGGTTCGAAGGCGTTGAAGCCGCAGCGGACCATGTGCAGCGCCTGCTCGCGCAGGACATCGCCCACGGCGCGCAGCTCGCCCTGGTAGTTCAGGCGGCCGCGCAGGACCCGGGCCGAGGAATAGGGCCGGCCGTCGCGGAACTTGGCGAAGGCCAGCTCGATCACCGCCAGGGCGCCCAGGTCGTAGGCGAGGTCTTCCACGGCGTCGGACGGCTGCAGGCGCACGCCCACGCGGCGGCCGGACGACAGCAGGGCGTCGCCCTCCGAGCTGAGGCGCGCCAGGGTCACGATCACGTCGCCGGCGGCGGGCACGGCGTCCTCGTCGGCCACGAAGGTGAAGAGGTCGTCCACGGTGGAGGCGCGCTCGCCCTCGATCTTAATCAGCTGAGGCATAGACGGCCTCCTTGAACGGCTGCAGGCCGGTGCGGCGCACGGTGTCCAGGAACCGCTCGCCGTCCTTGCGATGGACAATGTAGGTCTCGACCAGGGTCTCGATGGCGTCCGGGATGGCCGGGCCGCTCATGGCCGGGCCGAGGATCTTGGCCAGTTCGGCGTCGTCGCCGCCCGAGCCGCCGAGCGACAACTGGTAGTATTCCTCGCCCTTCTTATCGACGCCGAGGATGCCGATGGCGCCCAGGTGGTGGTGGCCGCAGGCGTTGATGCAGCCCGAGATATTGATCTTCAGATCGCCGATCTGTTCGGCCCGCTCCGGGTCGGCGAAGCGCTTGGCGATCGACTGCGCCACCGGGATCGCCCGGGCGTTGGCCAGGGTGCAGTAGTCCAGCCCCGGGCAGGCGATGATGTCGGTGATCAGGTCCATGTTGGCGGTGGCCAGACCGGCCGGCTTCAGCGCCGCGTAGATGGCCGGAACGTCGGCCAGCTTCACATGGGGCAGGACCAGGTTCTGGGTGTAGTTGATGCGGACCTCGCCCTGCGAATAGGCGTCGGCCAGGTCGGCCACCAAATCCATCTGCTCGCTGGAGGCGTCGCCCGGTGTTTCGCCGGGGACCTTGAGCGAGATATCGACGATGGCGTAGCCGGGGACCTTGTGCGGATGCACGTTGCGCCGGGTGAAACGGGCGAACTCCGGATCGGCCTTGGCCGCCTCGAACACCGGCGATGACGCCGGCTGCGGGTCGAAGGCACACGGCATGAAGGCGGCGCGGATGCGGGCCAGTTCGGTATCTGGCAGGTCGATGTCGGCGCCTTCGATCAAGGCCCACTCGGCCTCGACCTGACGGGTGAATTCCTCGACGCCCAGGGTGGCGACCAGGATCTTGATGCGCTGCTTGTGGATGTTGTCGCGGCGCGACTGGCGATTGTAGACCCGCAGCACGGCGTCCAGGTACGACAGCAGGCGGCCGGCCGGCAGGTGCTCGCGGATGGTCTTGGCCAGGTAGGGCGTGCGGCCCTGGCCGCCGCCGACCATCACCTCGAACGACAGCTCGCCGTCGCGCGTGCGGCGCAGGTGCAGGCCGACGTCGTAGGAGCGGATCGCCGCGCGGTCCTTCTCGGCGGCGGTGACCGCGATCTTGAACTTGCGCGGCAGGTACGAATATTCCGGGTGGTTGGTGGACCACTGGCGCATGGCCTCGACCCACACCCGCGGGTCGTCGATCTCGTCGGCGGTGGCCCCGGCGTAGGGGTCGGCGGTGATGTTGCGGATGCAGTTGCCGGAGGTCTGGATGGCGTGCAGGTCGACCTCGGCCAGGGCGTCGAGAATATCCGGCGCGTCGCGCAGCTTGATCCAGTGCAGCTGCAGATTGGTGCGCGTGGTGAAGTGGCCGTAGCCCTTGTCGTAGGTCTTGGCGACCCAGGCCAGGCGACGCAGCTGCTTGGTGTTCAGCGTGCCGAACGGAATGGCGATGCGCAGCATGTAGGCGTGCAACTGCAGATAGAGGCCGTTCATCAGGCGCAGGGGCTTGAACTGGTCCTCGGTGATTTCGCCGGACAGGCGGCGCGCGGCCTGGTGACGGAACTCGTTGGAGCGGTCCGTCAGCATCTCTTTGTCGAGGGAGTCGTAACGGTACATGGCGTCCTAACGCTTGATCAGTTTGACGCGGCCGGTCGAACGGGCGCTGGAATGGGAGGCCTGAAAGGCCTCCACATCGGCGTCGCCGTCGGCCTGCTTGCCGTGTTGCGGGGTATTGGAGGGGCCCAGCGCGCGCAGGCGCTCGCGGAAGGCGATCGGCACCCAATGGCCGTCGTTGTCCTCGACGTCGATCAGATAGGCGGCGACGGCGATCTTGGGCTGGGTTTCGGCCAGGGCCAGGGCGGCGTCGGCGGCCTCGTCGGCCTCGAAGCGTTCGCCGTCGGCGAAGCGCACGGACCATTGGCCGTGGTCCCAGAACACGACCTCGCCGGTGGTCAGGCTGTTGGCGGTGAGCATCTTCATGCGAGGTTCTTCCTCGCTTCGACCGAAGCCGAAGCGACAATAGGTTCAACATCGGCCAGGGCGGCGACCTCGCCGATCACCAGCAGGGCCGGCCCGTCCAAGCCGATGGTGGCTGTCGTCAATTGCCCAAGCTTCGTCAAGACCCGGCGCTCATCGGCGCGGCTGGCGTTCTCGACGATCAGCACCGGAGTGGAGGCGATGCGGCCCGCCGCGATCATCTTGCCGGCCAGGACGCCGGCGGTGGTGACGCCCATATAGACGACCACGGTGTGGTTGGGCCGCGACAGCACCAGCCAGTCCAGATCGGGCTCGCCGAGCTCGCCGTCCTTCATGGCCGCATGGCCGGTGACGAAGGTGACCGCCTGGGCGATGCCGCGATGGGTCAGGGGGACGCCCGAGCCGGCGGCGGCGGCCAGGGCGGCGGTGACGCCGGGAACGACATGGGCCTCTACGCCCGCTTCGCGCAGGGCCAGCATCTCCTCGCCGCCGCGGCCGAACACGAACGGGTCGCCGCCCTTCAGCCGCACGACCTTGAGGCCCTCGCGGGCCAGGGCGACCAGCAGCTGGTTGATGTCGTCCTGCGGCAGGGTATGGCGCGACTTACGCTTGCCGACGTCGATCATGCGCGCGTCGGGACGGGCCAGGTCGAGGATATCCTGCGGCGTCAGGCGGTCGTGGACGACCACGTCGGCGCTTTGCAGCAGGCGCAGGGCCTTGACCGTCAGCAGCTCCGGATCGCCCGGACCGGCGCCCACCAGCCACACCACGCCCCATGCTCCGCGAATGGCGGGCGACGCGATGTCGCCGCCCTCGAGCGGAACGAGGCTGCGGGTCTTACGACCGGCCATGTGTTAGGTCCTCTAAACGCGACCGCCCACGGGAGCGGGACGGTTTGGCGTGATCGCCCCAGCAGGCTTCTGCAAACGAATTCCTAGTAAACACGTCGCAATTAGTCATTGGAACAGTTGCAAATTTAGGTTTTTCGGGCCAATTCGCAAACAGAAGTCTTCTGCCGGGCTGTTTAGGAAAACTATGGAACGCCGCCGCCTTCCGCCGCTGAACGCATTGCGCGCCTTCGAAGCCGCGGCCCGGCACCTCAACTTCAGCCGGGCCGCCGACGAGCTGGCGGTGACGCCCGGCGCGGTCAGCCAGCAGATTCAGAACCTCGAGGACTATGTGGGCGCGGCGCTATTCAAGCGCACCCCCAAGGGCCTGCTTTTAACCGACGCGGCGCAGACCGCGCTTCCCGCACTGAGAGAAGCGTTCGACCGCCTGGCGGAGGCGGCGTCCTTGCTGACCGCCGCCGTCGATGGGCGGCGTCTGACGGTGACCGTGGCGCCCTCGTTCGCCGCCAAGTGGCTGGTGCCGCGCCTGGGCCTGTTCGAGGCCGCCCACCCGCAGGTCGACGTCTGGCTGTCGGCGGGCATGGAGGTGGTCGACTTCGCCTCGGGCGAGATCGACCTGGCGATCCGCTATGGGACCGGCCGCTATCCCGGTCTGGAAGTGGTCAAGCTGATGAGCGAGACGGTGATCCCGGTGGTCAGCCCGGAGCTGCTGGAAACCAACCCGCTCAACGATCCGGCCGACTTGGCCAACCACATCCTGCTGCACGACGGCTCGCCCGACGCCGACGACAGCTGCCCGGACTGGGCCATGTGGCTGGCCGCGCGCGGCATCAAGGTCGGCGACGGGGCGCGCGGGCCGCGCTTCAACCAGTCGAGCCTGGTGATCGAGGCGGCGGTGGGCGGACGCGGCGTGGCCTTGGCCAAGCGCGCCCTGGCCCAGGCCGACCTGGACGCCGGACGCCTGATCGCGCCGCTACAGATCGAGACGGATGTGGATTTCGCCTATTTCGTGGTCCACCCCAAGGCCAAGGGGCGGCTGCCGCAGGTGAAGGCGTTCGTCAGCTGGGTGACCGGCGAAGCGGCGGCGCACGAGGCGGCGCTGCTGTCGATCGATAACGGGGCGGGGATTTAGTCACCTCCCCCAGCGAAGCTGCCCCCCCCCCCCCCCGCCAAGAGCGGGTGGTGGAGGGGGAAGGCCGGAGGCGCGAATGATCCCATTCATTGCGACGTTGTTCGTTGTCGGTGTTTGCGCGGTGCTCGGGGTGCGTGATCTAAGACGTCGTCGTTACGTCCGAGCGGGCGCTTGGGCTGCTGTCGGCTTGGTTGTGTTGCTTGTGCAGCTTCTGAATATCCGGGTTCAAATCGAACTGCCGCCGCCGAAGCTGCCGTAACCGACGCGACTGGGAAGCGGCCCTCCCCCTCCACCCCCCGCTCTCCGGCGGGCGGTCCCCCTCCCGCCACTCGCTGCCGCGATTGGGGGAGGACGACTAGCGCCGCAGGCGCTAGTCGTCCCGGTGAACGCGTTCGCGGCGTTCGTGGCGTTCCTGGGCTTCGAGGCTCATCGTCGCGACGGGACGGGCTTCCAGACGGGCTAGCCCGATCGGTTCGCCTGTCTCTTCGCAATAGCCGTAGGAGTTGTCCTCGATGCGGCGAATGGCGTCGTCGATCTTGGAGATCAGCTTGCGCTGCCGGTCACGGGTGCGCAGTTCCAGGGCCCGGTCAGTTTCCGACGAGGCGCGGTCGGCGATGTCAGGATGATTTTCAGTATCGGTCTGGAGATGGGCCAAGGTGTCCCGAGATTCGCGCAGAATGTCTTCTTTCCAATTCAGAAGCTTCTGCTTGAAATATTCGAGCTGCCGTTCGTTCATGAACGGCTCGTCATCCGACGGACGGTACTCAGTAGTTTCAGCTAAAACCGTCCCCGGTTTCATTGATCGCCTCACCCGCCGTTACATACCGCCCATGCCGAGCGGGCTGCTTATAATCAAAAGCCGGTAGGGGTTCAATGAAGCTTGTAAGACAGTAGCGAACGGCCTCAGGCCGCGCGTGTACGGCCCAGCTTAGCGAGCTCGACGGCTGCCCGGGTCTCGATCTGATTGAGCACGTCTTCCAGGCGCGGATCGTCGGTCGTCTCGCGTTGTTCGCGCACCGTCTTGGCCAGGTTGTCGAGGGTGGCGGGCGAGGCCGCGCCTTCGAGCATGGCCACCTTCAGATCGTCGAGCATGTCGAGGATGCGGCTGGCCCGGCCCATGGCGCGCTTGCGCCGCGAGAGGGGATCTTCGACGCCCTGCAGCGCCAGCAGGGCCGACACCGTCATCACCCCGTCGAGACCGGCCATGCGCTGGGCTTCGGCGGCCTCGTCAGCCGCGTCGACGGTCACCGAGAAACCGCCGCCCGACGCCGCGCGCCCGGCGCCGCGGGCGGCTCCGGTCGAGGAGGTGCTGGAGGGGCCGTTGATCTTCATGCAGGCGACAGTGGACCGGTTCGCGGGGTGTGTATGCAGGTCATAGTCGCCGGTTCCGCTTGCCGGATGGTTAATGCTCGGCAGTTCTTGCCCGGCGCGTGAGCGGCATCCGTCACGCCTCGATAACCGTCTGATTTAACTAAGATAATTTTTCCGGAAAGTTGGCACGAACATCGCATGGAAGACGGCGGGACCAGCCTATTGGCCCGGCCTTGGCGTCAAACCTTGACCATGAATAAGATTTTCCGTTCCTGCCTGATCCCGCTGCTGGCCGCCGGCATGGCGTTCGGCGCCGTGGCCTCGCCGGCCGCCGCCAAGTCGCGGATCAAGGACATCGTCGAATTCGAAGGCGTGCGCGACAACATGCTGGTGGGCTACGGCCTGGTGGTCGGCCTGAACGGCACCGGCGACACCCTCGACAACTCCGCCTTCACCCGCCAGAGCCTGTCGGCCATGCCGGAGCGCCTGGGCGTCAACACCCGCGACGCCAAGCTCAACACCAAGAACGTGGCCGCCGTGATGGTCACCGCCAAGCTGCCCGGGTTCGCCGCCACCGGCTCGCCGGTCGATGTGGCGGTGTCGGCGCTGGGCGACGCCAAGAGCCTGCTGGGCGGCTCGCTGCTGGTCACGCCCCTGCTGGGCGCGGACGGCGAGGCCTATGCGGTGGCGCAAGGTACGGTGCAGACCGGCTCGGTGTCCGCCGGCGGCGCTTCGGGCTCCACCGTCACCCGCGGCGTGCCCACCGCCGGCCGCATCGCCTCCGGCGGCGTGGTCGAGCGCGAGGTCGGCTTCCAGATGGGCAGCCTGCTGACGGTGCGGCTGACCCTGAAGAACCCCGACTTCAGCACCTCGCGCCGCATCGCCGACGCCATCAACGCCCGCTACTCCGGCTCCGCCACCTCCGACAACCCGACCATCGTCACCGTGCGCGCACCAGCGGGCCTGGACATGGTCAGCTTCCTGACCGCCGCCGAGCAGCTGGAGGTCGAGCCCGACAACTCCGCCCGGGTGGTGATCGACGAAGTGTCCGGCGTGATCGTGATGGGATCCGACGTGCGCATCTCCACCGTCGCCATCGCCCAGGGCAACCTGACCATCTCGGTGCAGGAAACGCCGCAGGTCAGCCAGCCCCGTTCAGCCAGGGCAAGACCGCCGTCACCCCTCAGACCGCCGTGAAGATCGAGGAGGAGAAGGGCAAGCAGTTGATCGTGGTCAACGAGGGCGCCTCGCTGTCCAACCTCGTATCGGGGCTGAACGCTCTGGGGGTCACGCCCCGCGACATGATTTCCATCCTGCAGACGATCAAGGCCGCCGGCGCCTTGCAAGCCGACATCCAGGTGCTCTGATGACCAGCCTCTCCTCCACGCTTACCGCGCCCAGCCTGTCGCTGAACGCCCTGACCAATCCGCAGGTCACCGACGCCATGAAGGCCGCCCAGGCCGCCATGGCCGGCAACCGGACCCCGGCTCAGGCCGCCGCCGCGCAGCTGACCGACGCCAAGCGCGCCGACATGACCGCCAAGATCGGCGTCAGCGCCAAGCAGTTCGAGGCCTCGTTCGTCTCGGTGATGATGGGCAGCATGTTCAAGGACCTGGACATGGGCGGCGGCGAGGGCTCGGAAGCCTTCAAGTCGGTGATGATGGACGCCATGGCCAAGAAGATCGTCGCCGGCGGCGGCATCGGCCTGGCCAGCCATGTGCGCACCGAAATGCTCAAGATGCAGGGCCTGAGCTGATGGGCCTGATCGCCAACACCCCGACGCAGCGCATGGATCAGCTGATCGCGCTGACCGAGCGCCTGACCGCCCTAATCGCCGAGCAGCTGCGCGCCTTCGAGGCGCACCGGCCGCAGGACGCCGCCCACAGCGCCGACGAGACCGCGCGCATGGCCAACCTCTATCGCCATGAGAGCCTGAAGGTGAAGGCCGATCCGAGCCTGATCGCCGGGGCGCCGCCCGAACTCAAGGAACGCCTGATCGTCGCCACGCGGGTGTTCGACGCGGTGCTGGCCCGCCACGGCCGCGCGGTGGAAGCCGCAAAGGCCATCACCGAGGGCCTGATCCGGGCCATCGCCGAAGAGGTCTCCAAGCAGCGTAACGCCGTGGCCAGCTATGGGCCCAAGGCGATGCAGGCGCCCCGCCCGGCGACCGCGGTGGCGCTGAACCGGCGGGCTTAGCCAGGCCCACCCTCAACCGGACCTAATCCGGCCATCGAAAGATGGGACCCTGCGGCCCTGCCAGCACGTTGATGGCGTGGTCGCGTCGATTACCGAATGTCGGCTCTCAAGAGTACGGGAGACTATTGACGCGGAAATGCCTGGGCGCCGGGTTGCTGGCCGCCCTCGTCATACCGAGCTCGGCGTTAGCGGCCTGTCCGTTCAGCTATGTGTTCAACTATGTGTCCACGACCCAGGCCATAGTCGCCGTCGCCGGCGGCCCCGGCGCCGGGACAACCACATTCCAGACCACCCCCGCCGGCGCGGTCAGCAAAATCAGCGGGCCGGGCTCGCTGACGGCCGTGACGAGCGGACGGCAAATCCAGGTGCAGATGGCGATGAGCAATTGCTCCAACGTCAACAACACGCCGGGCTTCAGCGGCTGCTCGGACACGCCGACGGTCACGGTCGCCGCCTTCGGCGCGCCGACAGGGTTGAACCAGTCGCTCACCGCCTTCACCGCCGCATACACGGGCTCCAGCGGCAGCATCACCAGCACCAGCGGCAGCGCTCCGCTGATCATCCACCTGAGCCCCACGGGCGTCACCTACTACGCCGGCTATTCCTTCAATCTCGGCTATAACCTGCCGGTGAGCGACGCCAGCACCCCCGGGGCCGGCAGTGGTTCAAGCGGGCTGTCGATCACCATCCAGCCGAGTACGGCGGGCTGCTCGGCGACAACCGCGATGGCCAGCGTGCCGACCCTGATCAACACGCCTTTGGCGGTCACCGCCCTGGCTCCGGTGTCGTTCGGCAGCGTCTCCCGTCCGCTCTCAGGATCGGGAACGATCACCTATACGCCGACCAGCTCCGGAGGCGGGACGATCGTGGCCACGGGCGGGGCCGGCGCCCTGGCTTCCCCGGCCCCGTCCGTCGGCTCCTTCAAGATCCAGGGAGAGCAATACAAGCAGGTCATCGTCAGTTTGGACTCGAGCGTGAATCTGACCCATGGCGCGGACACGATCGTGCTGACGCCTATCGGCGTCTGGGGCAGCGACGCGAGCAACGGCAGCTTCAACAACGGGCTCAACGGGACCGGCCAGGTCAACCTCGGCAACCCCAATGGCGCGGTTACCCTCTATTTCGGCGGTAGCTTTTCGCTCTCACCGACGACGCCGTCCGGCTTGTACAAAGGCTTCATCAAACTGATGGCCGTCTATCAATAGCGAGCCTGATCCTGGGATCGGCGGGAGATTTTCAGGCAAGATCGCCGCACCAGCCGAGTTCTCACAATGTTCTTGCTGAATCTCGCGCGTTAAGGCCTACATAGGGGATCGCCCCGCGCTCCCCTGCGGGCCTTCCGAGCCTTGTGAATGCCTGAACGCCATCACTTCATCCGCGTGCGCGGCGCGCGTGAGCACAATCTCAAGAACGTCAACGTGGATATCCCGCGCGAACAGCTTGTGGTGCTCACCGGCCTGTCCGGTTCGGGCAAGAGCTCGCTGGCGTTCGACACCATCTACGCCGAGGGCCAGCGCCGCTATGTCGAGAGCCTGTCGGCCTATGCGCGGCAGTTCCTGGAGCTGATGGGCAAGCCGGATGTGGACCTGATCGAGGGCCTGTCGCCGGCAATCTCGATCGAGCAGAAGACCACCTCGCGCAACCCGCGCTCCACCGTCGGCACCGTGACCGAGATCCACGACTACATGCGCCTGCTGTGGGCGCGGGTCGGGGTGCCCTATTCGCCGGCCACCGGCCTGCCGATCGAGAGCCAGACC
>CANJMO010000067.1 GCA_947475845.1 Caulobacteraceae bacterium
CACTACACCATCCAGGAGGCCGAGCTCAGCGCCGTCGCCGCCGACTGGTACCCCGAACGCCACGCGCCCCAGCCCAAGATCGTGCGCGACGGCTCCACCAACGGCGGCTTCGCCTGCGGCGCCTGCCACATGGCCACCGGCTTCGGCCACGCGGAGTCCGCCAGCCTGGTGGGCCTGACCCCCGAGTACTTCATCAAGACCATGCGCGAATTCCGCAGCGGCGAGCGCAACGACCCGATCCGCATGACCTGCCACGGTCCGGACCTCACCGGACGCGCCAGCCCGGTCCCCTCCGCCGTCGGCAACCACCCGCTCTACATCGTCCGCCAGCTGTTCGACTTCAAAAGCGGCACCCGCAACGGCCCCGACGCGCAGCAGATGAAGCTGGTGGTCGAGAATCTCACCGACGCCGACATGATCGACCTGGCGGCCTACCTGGGCACCATCCAGCGTTAGGGACAGCGCACGAAAACCTTGACAAATGCGTCGTTTTTGTTCATGATATGTTCTCTCATGATCGATCCGACCGACATTCCCGATACCTGGGCGCAAGCCAAGCTGCGGCGGCAGATAGATCGCCTGGACATGCTGTCCGAGGTCGGACTTGAGCTTGCCCGCGACATCCAGGGGAGAGGCGCCGAAGATGCCGCCATGGCCTTTTCCCGCGTGGCCCGCGCCATGCGCATGACCGCCATGCTGCAATCGCGCTTGATCAAGGATCTGTCCACGGCCGCCGACGAAGCCGACGAGATCGCCGAGCGGCTCGCGCCCGCCTACCGCCACAAGGCCCGCGTCGAGAAGATCGTCGAACGCATCGCCATCGACGCCTGCGACGATGAAACCGAAGTCGACGGCCTGATCGTCGAAGCCGGCGAACGCCTCGACGACGAAGACCTGTACGGCGACGTGTTGCAGCGCCCCGTCGGCGAACTGGTCGCCCTCATCTGCCAGGACCTGGGGTTGGACCCCGACTGGGAGGCTCTGTCACAGGAAGCCTGGGCGCAGGAGGAGATGGCGAGCGGCGTAGCGGGCTCACCCTTTGAAAACCTGACGCACCAAACGCGACCTCCCCCGCTCGCGGGGGAGGGGGACCACGAAGTGGTGGAGAGGGCATACCGCCGCACAACGCAAAGGCCATGCGAACACAGAGCCTCACCCTCAAGCGCGCCAAGCGGCTGAGAAAGCCCCTGACCTCTCAGGAGCTGGCACTCTGGCTGCGACTGAAGAACCGTCAGCTCGGCGGCTTCAAGTTCCGCCGGCAGCACCCGATCGGGCCTTACATCTTGGATTTCTACTGCGCCGAAGCCCGGCTGGCGGTCGAGATCGATGGCGCGGCGCATAGCACTGCGGATCAGATCGCCCACGATCAACGCCGTGACGCTTATTTCCGCGAGCGGGGGATCGAGACCCTGCGTCTGCCTGCCAGCTTGCTGAAGGAACCCAACCAAGCCACGACTCATCTTCTCGACGTCTTGCGGTCGAGGTGAGGCATGCCCTCTCCACCGCTTCGCGGTCCCCCTCTCCCGCAAGCGGGAGAGGTCGCGTCTGGGCTTTCTCCAAGCCTAAGCCTGCTCCATTCCCTGCGCCTGCTTGACCGCCGCCGTTTCCGGCGACGTCAGATAGGCGATCAGGGCCGCTGTCTCCGCCTTCTGTTTCGACGTGCTCGCCACACCGGCAGCGAACACCGTCACCGACTGGATTTCCGGCGGCAGGGGACCGAGCACCACCGTGCCCGGGACATTGATCAGTTCACTGAGCTGTTGAAAGCCCAGGTCGGCCTTGCCCTCGGCCACCAGCGATCCCACCGGCACCCCCGGCGGCGCCTTGACCAGCCGTTCGGAGTCCGCCGGGATGCCCCACTTGGCGCACAGCGACAGCAGATGGTCGCCGCTCGGCCCCGTCGAATAGCCGACCGTCCGCGCCGCGAACACCGCGTGCTTGACCGCCGCTTCGTCGCCGATGTCGGGCCGCGCGCCGCGCGCCGGGACGGAGATCGCCATGCCCGAGCGGGTGAACGGCTTGACGCTGCCGGCGACCAGATGCCCCTCGGCCTCCAGCTTGGCCATCGGCCCGGACGCCAGGATCACGATGTCGGTGGCCTCGCCCTCGCGGACGACCTTGGCCGCGTCGACCCCGCCCATCGCCTTGATGGCCACCTTGGCCCCGGCCTTGGTCTCGTAGCGCTGGGTCAGCTCGCCGAGGATCTGGCGCGTGGCCATCGACGAGATGCCGGAAATGCTGGTCGCCATGCGTGTTCCTCACAAAGACTCGTTGGCGGCAATCTGACCGAAGACGGGCGGCGAGCAAGCGGTTCCTTCAACGACTATTTGAAACCCGCGTCCGGGCGCGCGGCGTAGCCTTGGCCCACAATCCTGCTGGGACCGACGCGATGACACACCTGAAACTGGCGCTCGCCGCCGCCCTCCTGGCCGGCGCCGCTCCCCATGTCGTCGTTGCCGCCGAACCCACCCCCAATCACGGCGTCAGCGGCCTGTGGATGGTGATCGTGCCGCAGCAGTTCCCCAAGGACGCGCCTCTGACCGCGCAGGGCAAGGCCCTGGTCGATATCGACAACCGCATGGTCGCCGACGGGCTGGTGGTCGGCGAGCGATCGGCCAAGTGCCTGCCGGTTGGGGTGCCGGCGATGATGGTCAACGAGTTCGCCCTCAATCTGCTGGAGGGCCCCGGCCAGGTGATGATCGTGTCGGAGAACAACTCGATCCCGCGTATCATCTACACCGACGGCCGCGGCCACGGCCGGCCGTCGTCCGACTACGGCTGGAACGGCCATTCGGTGGGCCATTGGGAAGGCGACGCCCTGCTGGTCGACACCACCAGCTTCAGCGAGCGCTACGCCGTCTACAAGGGCGTCACCCTCGCCCCGCATCGGACGGCCGCCCTGCATATGACCGAACGCCTGTGGCCGGAGGCCGGCGGCGACGTGCTGGTCGACGACATGACCCTCGACGATCCGGGCGCCTTCACCAAGCCGGTCAACAACGTCGTGCGCTACCGCCGCCTGAAGCCGCCGCAGCACTTCATGGAAGACGCCTGCGAAGTGCAGGTCGACTCCATCGCCGCAAATGCCGCCTGGCGCGCCGCCCACGGGGTCAAGCCGGCGCCCTGACCCCCGCCTATCGCTGTTCCCCCAGGAACTCCCCCTCTGGCTGCCCATTGATCTGGCAACACAGCCAGGACGCATCGAAATGCCCGCTGACAATCCCCGCGCGACCAACGCCGGGCATCCGCTCCATGCCCTCATCGCCCCCTTCCCCGTCGCCCTATTCAGCGCCGCCCTGGTCACCGACCTGGTCTACTGGCGCACGGCTCAGGACATGTGGGAGACCTTCTCGATCTGGCTGATCACCTTCGGCCTGGTCGTCATGGTCGCCGCCGCCGTCCTCGGCGCCGTCGACTTCGCCCTCAAGCCGCGCCTGCGCGCCCAGCCGATGGCCTGGCCGCATGCCATCGGCGACATCCTCGCCCTCGTGCTCGCCTTCATCAACGCCATGGTCCACAGCCGCGATGGCTATACCGCCGTGGTCCCCACCGGCCTGATCCTGTCTGCGGTGGTGGTGATCGTTCTGGTTATCACCGGATGGATGGGCGACGCCATTGGAGCCACCCGCCGATGAACCGCTCCCTCGCCCTGATCGGCTGCGCCCTGACCCTGGCCGCCTGCGGCCCCAAGCCGGCCGATCCCTCGACTCAGTACGGCGCCAATCCCCAGTTGCCCGACCCGCACCAGTACCTGCTGCCGCCGATGAAGGTGGCCAAGGCGTCCAGCTGGACCAAGGGCGAGACGCCGACCGTGGCGCCGGGCCTCAAGATCCAGGCCCTGGCCAAGGGTCTGATGCATCCGCGCACGGTCTATGTCCTGCCCAACGGCGACGTGCTGGTGGTCGAGACCTCCGGGCCCGCGGCCCCGCTCAACCGGCCCAAGGACTTCATCATGAGTCTGGTGCAGGGCATGGCGGGCGCGGGCGCCAAGGGCGGCAACCGCATCACACTGCTGCGTGGCCTGCGCGCCAACGGAGGGGCCGCGTCGCGCAACACCTTCCTTGAGGGGCTCAACTCGCCGTTCGGCGTCGCTTTGATCGGCAGCGACCTCTATGTCGCCGACACCGACGCCCTGCTGCGCTTCCCCTATGTCGAGGGCGCCACCAGCATCACCGCCCCCGGGGTCAAGGTCACCGACCTGCCGGGCGGCCCGATCGATCACCACTGGACCAAGAGCCTGGTGGCCAGCCCCGACGGGACCAAGCTCTACGTCGGCGTCGGCTCCAACTCCAACATCACCGAGAACGGCATCGAGGCGGAGACCAACCGCGCCGCGATCTGGGAAGTCGACCGCGTCACCGGCGCCCACCGCCTGTTCGCCACCGGCCTGCGCAACCCCACCGCCGTGCAGTGGGAGCCGCAGACCCAGGCCCTGTGGACCGTGGTCAACGAGCGCGACGAGATCGGCCCCAACCTGGTCCCCGACTACCTGACCTCGGTCAAGGACGGCGCCTTCTACGGCTGGCCCTACAGCTACTACGGCCAGCACGTCGACATCCGGGTCAAGCCGCAGCGCCCGGACCTGGTGGCCAAGGCCATCCCGCCCGACTACTCCCTGTCCTCCCACGTCGCGCCGCTGGGCCTGGTGTTCTCCGCCGGTTCGGCCCTGCCCGCCGCCTATCAGAACGGGGCCTTCGTCGCCGAGCACGGCTCGTGGGATCGCGATCCGTTCAACGGCTACAAGGTGGTGTTCATCCCCTTCATCGCCGGCAATCCTTCGGGTTCGCCGCAGGACGTGGTCACCGGCTTGCTCGACGCCAAACAGAAGACCGCCCGCGGCCGGCCGGTCGGTCTCGCGGTGGACAAGGGCGGCGGTCTGCTAATCGCCGACGACCTCGGCGACACCGTCTGGCGGGTGACGCCAAACTAGCGGGCGGGGCCGATCAAGGGCAGCCTGTCGACCTCGAACTTGCGCACCGCCACCGGCGTCTCGGTCATCCGGCACACCGCTGGCCCGCCCAGCACCGGGATGCGCAGGGCGATGAAAGCGTCGAGTTCGGCCTGGTTGGCGGATCGTCGCCGCCCACGTCTCGATGATGGCGGATACGCATTGAGCCCGGACCAGGTCCTCGAACACGCCGACCTGACCGGCCGGCCGGTGGCGCAGTCCGACCACGGACAGTATCTGGCGACCTACGGCCATCTGTACGAGCACTCGCCGTGGGTGGCGGAGCGGGCCTGGACGCACTGGCCGTTCGCCGACGCCAAGGCGCCGCACGCGGCTCTGTTGCAGGTGCTGGCTGGCGCCTCGACGGATGAGAAGCTGGCTCTAGCCCGCGCCCACCCGGAACTGGCCGACAAGCTGGCGATGGCGGAGGGGCTGACCGACAGTTCGGCCAAGGAGCAGGCCAGCGCGGGGCTCGATCAGCTGACCATGCAGGAATACGCCGTGTTCCACGACCTGAACCGCGCCTATCGCGAACAGTTCGGCTTCCCGTTCATCATCTGCGTGAAGCTGAACGACAAGGCCTCTATCCTGGCGGCCATGAACCGGCGGCTGGAGCACACCGTGGATCAGGAACTGGCCGAGGCGGTGACCCAGATTGGCTTGATCGCCCGGCTGCGGCTGGCGGATATCGAGGTAGCGTCATGAGCCAACTCACGACCCATGTGCTCGACATCATCCTCGGCCACGGCGCCTCGGGCCTGACGGTCGCCGTCCAGCGGCTGAAGCCGGTTCGCGAGTCGCTCGGCGACGTCGTGCTCGATGCGGGCGGACGCGGTGTGCTGGTCTCCGGCGACAGTTTCCAGCCTGGCGTCTATGAGCTCCTCTTCCGGGTCGGGGATTACCACCGCGAAAAGGGCGTGATCGGGGGCTTTCTCGATGAGGTTCCGGTGCGGTTCGGGGTGGCGGACGCCAGCCATCACTGCCATGTACCGCTCCTGATCAGCCTGTACGGCTACTCCACCTATCGCGGCGGCTAGTCCCATGCGTTTGAAATTGCCGAGCATGCTGGACCCGTTCCTGCTGCTCCTGGTCGGCACGGTGATCCTGGCCAGCCTGTTCCCCTGCAATGGCGAGGGGGCGGCGATCTTTGGCTGGATAACCAACGCCGCCATCACCCTGCTGTTCTTCCTGCACGGGGCGAAACTCTCACGCGAGGCTGTGATCGCCGGGGTCGGGCACTGGCGGCTACACCTGCTGGTGGCGGCCTCGACCTTCGTGCTGTTCCCGATCATCGGCCTGGCGGTGCGCGCGGCCGGCGCCGGGCGGATCGACGAAAACATGACCGCCGGGGTGCTGTTCCTGTGCCTGTTGCCGTCGACCGTGCAGTCCTCGATCGCCTTCACCTCGATCGCCAAGGGCAATGTGCCGGCGGCGGTGTGCAGCGCCACCCTGTCCAACGTGGCGGGCATCTTCATCACGCCGCTGCTGGTGGGCCTGTTGATGGGGACGCGGGCGGCGGGCGGCGGAGTCAACCTGCACTCCATCGAAGCCATCGCGCTGCAGTTGCTGGCGCCGTTCATCGCCGGCCACCTGTCGCGGCCGCTGACCTCGAAATTCCTGACCCGCTACAAGACCATCGTGGCCAAGGTCGACCGCTCGTCGATCCTGCTGGTGGTCTACACCGCCTTCAGCGCGGCGGTGGTCGAGGGGCTGTGGAAGAAGCTGTCGGCGGGCGATATCGCGCTGGTGCTGGTGCTCGACGCCGTGGTGCTGGCCGTCGCCCTGGTGGTGACCACGATCACCTCCCGCGCGCTCGGCTTCTCCAAGGAGGACGAGATCGCCATCGTCTTCTGCGGCTCCAAGAAGAGCCTGGCGTCCGGCGTGCCGATGGCCGGGGTGCTGTTCCCCGCCGCCATGGTCGGGCCGCTGATCGTGCCGCTGATGCTGTTCCACCAGATGCAGCTGATGGTCTGCGCGGTGATGGCGCGGAGGTATGCAGCGCAGATGGCGGAAGCTGACGCGGCTGCGGTAGCCCCAGCCAACTGATCCGCTCATCCCGGCGAGGGCCGAGATTGACGCCTAAGTTGGCCAAGGATCGCAACGAGCCTAAGCTAAGCCATTGATGGTCTGTGATGGATCGGAACGATGCGTTGCTGACGAACCCCACGCTCGTCCTCATATGGTTGGTCGCAAGCATCTTCCTTGGATGGGCCGCGTCCGACATGGCCAAACGTTACGCACCTTCGACTCCGTTGAGCGACCGAGACTCATTTTTGCTCAGCGTCACTGTGGCGACTGCGCTCTTCTTGATGGTCCTCTTCTCGCCAGCACTGGCTTGGCTGATGAGTTCGCTGTCTCACCAATAGACAAAATGGCCGACCGGATTTCCCACAGTAACGCCCTACGGCGTCTTCGCCCCGCCCGCGATCCACGATCCCAGCTCAGCCCGCTCCGCATCCGTCATGCCGGTCTCGTTGCCCAGCGGCATGGTGTGGTTGAGGACGGCCATCTGGTTGATGCGCGGGGCGTATTTGCGGATGTGGTCGGGGGTGTCGAACACCGCGTTGTTGAAGGCGGTGGCGGCGCTGAAGGCCAAGGCCGACCTCTATGTCAGGGCGACCGGCTACACGCTGGGACGGCTGGTCAATCTGTCGGAGGGCGGCGGCTACACGCCCGGCCCGGTGCGGCCCCTGCCGATGATGGCGATGGCCAAGGTCGCGTCCACGCCGGTGGAGGCGGGCGAGCTGGAGATTCGGATCGAGGTCAGCGGCGTCTACGAGATGTCGCGCTAGGCGCTCAAGCAGCGCGCCAAGAGGATCAGCCGGGAGGCAGAAGGCCGGCCTGAGTTAGAATCGGCAGGGTGCGGCTGCGGATTTCCGTGCCCGGCAGGGGGTTCTGCGACTCGATCGACAGGGCGAAGACCACATCGCGCGCCGGTCCCTGGATGCGGCCGACCCACCAGCTGACGTCGCGCGAGGCGTCGTGGTTGGACGGGCAGTTGGCGCCCTGGCTGGTGAGGGTCACGTCGCCGCGGGTCTGGTCCGCCTGCAGGGCCTGCACCGCCTTGATCGTCTCAGGCTTGACCGACAGAGAACCGAGCGCCGCCTTGCGCAGGAAATCGGCCTGATCGCGGGTGGAAATGAACAGTCCGCCGCCCTCGGACGGGCCCAGCCAGAAGCGCTCGGGATCGCCGACCACCTCACCCTGGCCATAGCCGAAGGCCGACAGCTGCTGCTTGAAGCGGGCCGGGCCGATGTCGCGCGCCAGCTTCTGGAAGAACCAGCCGGCGCCCGAGCGCCAGGCGCCGGCCAGATCGGTGTTGCGTTCCCACAGCCTGAACTTCTGCGGCTTGCCGTCCCAGGTCCAGGTCTCGCCCGGTTTGACCTTGGCGTCGTCGAGCCCGATCAGGGTCAGGGGGATGTTGAAGGTGGCGCAGGGGGCCAGGGGCCGGTTGCAAACCGACTGGGCGCCGTAGCGGAAGACCTCGGCGCCCGACTTGACGTCCTCGATCAGGACGCAGGTGTCGGGGCCGCCGACGGCGGGGTCCAGCGCCGCCTCGAGGCGGGCCTTGTCGAAGCCCGGTCCAGCGCGTTCCGGAAGCTTGTCGCAGCCGCTTGCCAGAAGGGCGGCGGCGGCCAGCAGCATCAGGCGGTTGAGCGACATGGGCGAGGTCCTGAACGGAGCGAGAGGCGGCGTGTTCTTGCCATCAAATCGAGGCGCGGGCGAGGCCGGCAAGCTGAACCTTGAGCCGCGCCGGTTGTTATCCTCAGACAGTGCAAGGAGTGAGACCATGGCCGAAGCCGAAACCCACCCGACCCCCGAAGAGCTGGCCAAGCTGCAGGCGGACCTGGACAAGGTCGAGCAGACGCGGCGCGCGAAGCTGCCGTTCGGCGAGCACCCTGACGGCATCGGCCAGACCCTGGGTCAGGATCTCGGCGGGAGTCACAAGAAGAAGGACTAGGCGAGCAACTCCGCCAATCCGGTCAGCGCCTCGGTCAGCACCGCCCGGTCGCGGGCCGCGCCCAGGGATACCCGCAGGCCTGACGGCGCCTCGGGCCCGGCGGCGAAGGCGTCGGCGGTAACGATGGCCAGACCGCGCTTGCGGCCGGTCTCGCGCAGCACGCCGAGGTCCAGGCCGGGCGGGGTGTCCAGCCAGACATGCAGGGATTGCGGGCCGCCGCGCGCGGACGGCAGCAACCTCGCCGCGATCTGCCGCCGCGCGGCAGCCTCCTCGCGCACGCCGGTCAGGATGGCGTCGGCGGCGCCGTCGCGAATCCAGGCGGTGGCGACGGCGCTGGTCAGGGGCGAGGCCATCATCGACAGGGCGCGCAGAGCGGCGGCGATGCGGCCCGCCGCGCGGGCATGAGGCGCGGCGACGAAGGCGGTGCGCAGGCCAGGCGTCAGGGTCTTGGACAGGGTCGCCACATGATAGACGAGGCCGGGCGCCAGGCGGGCCAGGGCCGGGTGGGGCTCGGTCAGCAGGCGGGCGTAGGGGTCGTCCTCGATCAGGGGGACGCCAGCCGCGCGGATCACGGCGGCGATGTCGGCGCGGCGGACCTCGCCCATGGTGGCGGTGGTGGGGTTGTGCAGGGTCGGGGTGCAGTAGACGGCGCGAACGCCGGCTTGCGCACAGGCGGCCTGCAGCGCGTCTGGCAGCAGGCCCTCGCCATCGACGGCGCAAGGAATCAGGCGCAGGCCCATGTTGGCGGCCAGGGCGAGGACGCCGGGATAGGTCAGGGGCTCGACGATCAGGGCGTCGCCGGGCCGGGCTAGGACCGACAGGATGGCGGCCAGGGCGGTCTGGGCGCCGGAGGCAACCAGCAGGCGCTCGGGCGCGACGGGGCCCAGGGTCGGCTCCAGCCAGGCGGCGGCGGCGGCGCGGTGGGCGATGGAGCCGGCGCCCGGGTGATAGGCCATCAGGGCGGCGAAATCGGTGCGCTCGAGGATGGCGCGGCTGGTGGCGCTCATGGCCTCGGCCAGGGACACGCCGACCGGCGGCGGCGGCAGGTTCATGCTGAGGTCGATCACCCCCGCCTCGTCCTCGGCGCTGAGAGCGCGCACGAAGGTCCCCCGCCCGACCGCGCCCTCGATCAAGCCGCGCTCGCGGGCCAGGGCGTAGGCGCGGGTAACGGTGGTGAAGTCGATCTTGAGGATGTCGGACACCGCCCGCTGCGGCGGCAACTGGTCGCCGGGCTGCAGCTCGCCGTCACGCAGGGCCGATTGCAGGGCGTGCAGGATGCGCAGGTAAAGCGGGCCCTCGCCGGACGGCACGCGGTCGAGCCAGGCATGATGGAGCGAAGTCGGGACGGAGCGAGTCGGCATTTCCCTACAATGGCGCGATTGTATGGATGGTCAATCCGTGAGCCTTGCGCGTAAGATCGCCAAAACAGATATCGGGGAGGCGACGTGCACCAGCCCATCAGAACCATGGTCATCGCCGGCCTGTGCCTGTTCGCCGGCGCCGCCCACGCCCAGAACGCGGACGGGGTGAAGTTCGCCTCGGCGGCGGAGCTGAAGGCGATGCTGGCCAAGGTTGGACCGACCGGGTCGGCGGTGGCGCAGGTTCCCACGGCGCCGGGCGCCAGGGTCGCCATCGTACGCCGCGACAAGGACTCCGAGCCGGAGGCGCACGGCAAGCTCAGCGACCAGATCGTGGTGCGCGAGGGCAAGGCGAGCATGCTGATCGGCGGGACGCTGTCTGGCGACCGGCTGCAGGCGCCGGACGAGCGCCGCGGCGGTACGATCACCGGAGGCACGCTCTATCCACTGGAGGCCGGCGACACGATCCTGGTGCCGCCGGGCGTGCCGCATCGCGTGCTCGTCCCGGCCGTGACGAGCTTCGTCTACATGGCGATCAAGTTCTAGGGCGCTAGCTGTCGAGGAAGCTGCGCAGCTTGCGGCTGCGGCTGGGGTGCTTGAGCTTGCGCAGGGCCTTGGCTTCGATCTGGCGGATGCGTTCGCGGGTGACCGAGAACTGCTGGCCGACTTCTTCCAGGGTGTGATCGGTATTCATGCCGATGCCGAAGCGCATGCGCAGGACACGCTCTTCGCGCGGGGTCAGCGACGCGAGAACTCGCGTCGTGGTCTCGCGAAGATTGCTCTGGATCGCCGCGTCGATGGGCAGGATCGCGTTCTTGTCCTCGATGAAGTCGCCCAGGTGGCTGTCTTCCTCGTC
>CANJMO010000068.1 GCA_947475845.1 Caulobacteraceae bacterium
GTTACTCACCCGTCCGCCACTAATCCCGAAGGATCCGTTCGACTTGCATGTGTTAGGCCTGCCGCCAGCGTTCGCTCTGAGCCAGGATCAAACTCTCAGGTTGAGTTGACACTAGACATCGTTTCCATCGGTTCAGGGGGAAAACCCTGACCATTGATGGGCGTGGCATTGCGTATATTTGTTTGACGAGTTCCCATTCGATACAACCTTGAGCAAGCTCAAGATCGCACTTCATGGTATCTTCAAAAAAGACCGCAATCGTCAGTGTCGAGATGCTCCCCGTAAGGAGCATCGCCAGGACACCGCCGCCTGCGTTTCTCTTTCCAAATCAACGATGTCAAAGACCCTGACCGGCTAGGCCGGCCCCACTGTTTTGCGCCGGTGGTCGGCGGAGGCGGCGTTCTAGTCGCCTCGGTTTTCCGTGTCAACCGGCCGTTTGAGGCTTTGTTTTCAGACCCAACCGGGGTTGGATTAGAGCGCAAAAATCACTGCGGGCTGCCGAGGGGCTTCCCCGTAGGTCCGTAGCGATTCGATTGAGGAAGCGGAGACTAGTCAGATCACGCTGAAAAATCAAGTGGCTTGTGAGCCCCTTGCTTGCGGCGTCATCCCGTCCCCGTCCGGAGAGCGGCGTATCTATGGCCCCCACCCTGACCTGTCAACGAACTTCGCGGGGTTTTTTGCGGTTTAGCCACATGCCGTTGACCTCACGCGGCTTGCGGTAGGCCTCATGCGCGCTCTATCCAGGGATACGGAGACCACAGCATGCTGTCGCAGAAAGCCCGCTATGCCTTGAGAGCGCTCGTGGAACTGGCCCGCGCCGGTCCGGAGCAGCAGCTCACCGCCGGCGAAATCGCCATAAGGGCGGACGCGCCGCGCAAGTTCCTGGAAGCGATCCTGCTTGAACTGTCGCGCCGCGGCCTGGTGCTGAGTCGGCGCGGCAAGTTCGGCGGCTACACCCTGGCCAAGGACCCGGCCGGCGTCAGCTTCGCCGAGGTCATCCGCGTGATCGACGGCCCCCTCGCCCTGGCGCCCTGCGTCAGCCAGATGGCGTTCCGCAAGTGCGACGACTGTCCGGGTCTTGAGACCTGCGCCCTGCGCCCTGCCCTGCGCCGCGCCCGCGACGCGACCGCGCAGGTGCTGGAGGCCTATAGCCTGGCCGACGCCACGGCTGATTCCGGCGGCGCACGCACCGCCGCCGTCCTCAACGTCAGCTAGTCTTCAGGCCTGGGCGATATAGGCCTTGAGCTCCTGGGCCTCGGCCTCGGTTTCGGCGATCTTGGTCTTCACCAGGTCGCCGATCGAGATCACGCCCACCAGCCGTTCGCCCTCGCATACCGGAAGATGGCGGATGCGCCTGTCGGTCATTCGCGTCATCAACTCGGCCACGGTCTCGGTGAGCACGGCATAGACCACCCCGCGCGTCATGCAGCTGGAGACCGGCATGCTCATCCCCATGACGCCGAGCTGCGCCAGGGTCCGTACGATATCCCGTTCGGAGATGATGCCAACGACGTGGCCTTCCTCGTCCAAGACGACGAGGGCCCCGACCTTTCGCGAATGCAGCACAGCAGCTGCAGCAAGGACGGTCTAGTGCGGCGAAAAACTGAAAACCGCCGCACCTTTCTGTTTCAGAATCTGCGAAACCAACATCGGTTGTTTCCTCCGTTATTGTAACGCGTCCTGGAAATCAGCTTCTCGCGTTTCAATCCCAGGGGCAAACCTAATCGTATAGTTGCGGGCTCAATCCTGAACAGGAGCCTCAGGAGGCGTTTGCGGCTCGGGCGCGGGCCCGAACAGCCATATGAACGGACCGATCAGCAGCAGCCCCGCCAAATAGCCGGCGATATGCGCTTCCCAGCCGACATTGGCGTCGCCGATTCCGGGGGCGTAATGCATCAGTCCCAGCCCGACATTGACCGCGATCCACGCCGCCAGCGACGCCAGCACCGTGCGGCTGGTGAACGGCGATAGCTGCGGCCGCCTCTCGATCAGGCGCGACGCCCCGCCGAACAGTCCCGACACTGCTCCCGAAGCCCCGACCAACGGCAGATCGTCATGCGGATGGAGCGCCGCATAGCCCAGGCTCGCGAGCACCCCGCAGGTCAAATAGAAGACGAAGAATCCAATAGCGCCGCGCGCCCGCAGGCCGAGCGCCCGCGCCACAGGCGCCCCGAAGGCCAATGCCCCGACCGCGTTCATGCCCGCATGCGCCCACCCGCCGTGGATGAATAGCGCGGTCGCCGCGGTGGTCCATCGTCCATCCTGCAGAGCCTGTCCGCTGACGCCAAACAGCCGCGCCGCGCCGCCCAGGCTGAACAGACGGCTTTGCACGCCGTAAGACAGGAGGATCAGGCCCGATATGGTCCAGACCGGCCAAGGCCCCCGGAAAGGCGGTTCGCGCTGCGGGTCCAAAGGGATGTGGCTCCATCGACCGGGCGTGAGACGCAGGGGGCGTCCGGTCGCGGCAGCATTGCATAACGAGTCGCGGAACGTTTGGCGCCGATAATGTGTCCGGCTGTCATAAATCGACAAACCTCACGCCTTGCTATGGCCCCAAGTCGCGGCGAAGGTGCTCGGCATAACAATCACACGTCCTAAAGGCGTTCCGACTCTCCATGAAATTGCTGCGTTTCGCCTTTGCCCCGGCCGTGGCCCTGGCATTGCTCGCCGGGCCGAGCCTGATCTCCATTTCTGCGGCCAAGGCCCAGACGCCAAAGTCCTCCGCCGCCAAAAAGGCCGACGACCTCAGCCATTGGGCCCAGGATCGTTCGGATGTGCGGCCCGATCCGCTGATCCGGTTCGGCCGTCTTCCCAACGGCATGCGCTATGCCTTGCTGCACAACGCCACGCCGTCCGGTCAGGCCTCGTTCCGCCTGCGCTTCGCCGTGGGTTCGCTGATGGAATCGGACAAGCAGCAGGGCCTCGCCCACTTCCTGGAGCACATGGCCTTCAACGGCTCGACCCATGTGCCGACCGGCGAGATGGTCAAGATCCTGGAGCGGCACGGCCTGGCCTTCGGCGCCGACACCAACGCCTCCACCGACTGGACCGAGACCATCTACAAACTCGACCTGCCCAAGACCGACGACGACACCGTCGACACCAGCTTGATGCTGCTGCGGGAAGTGGCCGGCGAACTGTTGATCCCGCAGTCGGCCATCGACACCGAGCGGGGGGTGGTCCTTTCCGAGGAGCGCCTGTCCGACACTCCCAACTTCCGCTCGTTCCGCTCGCGCATGGAGTTCTTCATGCCCGGACAGCTGGCCTCGCGCCGCTTGCCGATCGGCAAGGTGCAGATGATCCAGCAGGCCCAGCATGCCGACATTGCGGACCTGTACGACAAGTACTACCGCCCCGAGCGCGCCACCTTGGTGGTGGTCGGCGACTTCGACCTCAACGCCATGGAAGCCAAGATCAAGAGCCGCTTCGGCGACTGGAAGAACGCCCATCCCGTGGGCGCCGAGCCCGCGCTCGGCGCACCGGGTCCGCGTTCGCTGCAGACTGCCGTCAATGTCGAGCCGGGCGTGCAGACATCGATGCAGGTCGCCTGGATCAACCCGGTCGACACCGCGCTCGACACCCGGGCTACCCGCCGGCGCGACATGGTCGAGCGGCTGGGCATGTCGGTGCTGAACCGGCGCCTGGAGCGAATAGCCCGCGGCGACGCCCCGCCCTTCCTCGGCGCCGGCGCCTTCCGCAGCGACGAATTCAAATCCGCCCGGGTCACCGATCTGCAGATCACGGCCGGCGGCAATGACTGGCGCAAGGCGATGGACGTGGCCCTGCGCGAGCAGCGCCGCCTGGTCCGCTTCGGCGTCCTGCAGAACGAACTGGACCGAGAGATCGAGGAGCTGCGCACAGGGCTGAAGGCCGCCGCCGCCGCCCAGGCGACCCGCCGCACCCCAGGCCTGGCCAACGCCATTGTCGGCTCGCTGGACGATGATGATGTGGTCACCGACCCCTCGCAGAATCTCGCCCTCTTCGAAGAGATCGTGAAAGGTCTGAAGGCCGACGAGGTCAGCGCTTCCGCGCGCAAGGCGTTCGAGGGACAGGGCCCGCTGGTGTTCCTCAACACCCCCACTCAGGTCGCGGACTCCGACACAGTGATCAAAGCCGCCTTCCAGGCCGCCCAGGCCGCGCCGATCGAAGCCCCCACCGTCGTCGCCAACAAGACCTGGCCCTACGGCAGCTTTGGCGCGCCTGGCAAGGTCGCTGAGCGGCGCGAGGCCGCCAACGTCGGCGCCACCTTCGTGCGCTTCGACAACGGCGTGCGTCTGACCGTCAAGCCGACCCAGTTCCGCAAGGATCAGGTGCTGGTACAGGTGCGCGTGGGCAACGGCCGTCTCGACCTGCCCAAGGACAGGCCGACGGCCGCCTGGGCCCGGGGTGCCTTCATCGAGGGCGGCCTGAAGAAGGTCACCGCCGAAGAGCTCGATCAGATCATGACGTCGCAGATCGTCGGGGCCTCGTTCGACATCGACGACGACGCCTATGTCCTGAGCGGCGGCACCAAGCCCTCCGATCTGCCGGCCCAGATGCAGGTGCTGACCGCCTATCTGACCGAACCGGGCCTGCGCCCTGAAGCGTTCGACCGCATGCGCACCTCGGCCATGACTCTCCACGACCGACTGGAGGCCACCCCCAACGGTGTGGTCGGCGAGAACCTGGCCGCCCTGCTGCATGGCGGCGACCAGCGCTGGTCGCTGCCCAGCCGTGAAGTGATCGCGGCCAGCAAGCCTGGCGACCTGGGGGTCATGATCGGCGACTCCCTGGCCAAGGGCTCGATTGAGGTAATCATCGTCGGCGACGTGAACCTGGACCAGGCCATCGCCGCCACCGCGGCCACCCTCGGCGCCCTGCAGCGTCCCCCGCCTTTGGCCCCGGCCGCCGACGGGCGCAAGATCGCCTTCCCGTCCGCGACCCCTCAGCCGGTCGTGCGCACCCACAAGGGCCGCGCCGATCAGGCCGTGGCCATGGCTGCCTGGCCAACGACCGACTTCTTCGCCGACACGCGCGGCGCGCGCACCCTGCGCGTCATGGTCGAGGTGATGAAACTGCGCATGATCGACGAGCTGCGGGTCGCCCAGGGCGCAACCTACTCGCCCAACGCCAGCCTGGAGGCGTCGGAGGACTACCCCGGCTACGGCTATGTTTCGGCCAGCGTGGAGATTCCCCCGGCCAAGATCGCCGGCTTCTATGCCGACGTTGAGAAGATCGCCGGCGACCTGCGGACAGAGGACGTCGGGCCGGATGAGTTGAAGCGGGCGACGCTTCCGCGCATCGAGGCGTTGGGCAAGGCGTTCCAGACGAATGAGTTCTGGCTCGGCAGCCTGGCCGGCGGCCAGACCGATCCGCGCCGCCTGGACGCCATCGGCTCCCAGATTCCGCAATTGCAAAGCATCACCCCAGCGGAGGTGCGCAAGGCGGCAGAGACCTATCTGCAGCCGAGCAAGGAGTGGAAGTTCGAGGTTCTGCCGGCGTCGGCGTCCTAGGGCCCGACTTAGTACAACCGTCCCGAAGCGGGACGGGAAACTGTCTGGCAAGGAATTTGCTGCAAGCCTCGTGCACAGCAGGTTCGGAACACATGTCCCATTCCAATACGGCACGGATGATCGATTACTGGACCGCCCGCAGGGGTTCGGCCCTGGCGCCGGCGCGCGCCGTCATCGATCCCGCCGAATTCTCTGACGTCATCACTCAGGCCTTTATCATCGGCCGTGAGCGACTGGGGGTCTATCCGTTCCGCCTGGCCGGAGGCCTGTTGGAAGATCTGCACCGCCGCACCCTGCTGGGCTACGACCTGATGAACCTTTGGTCCACCGGCGATCGCCCGAAGATTCAGGCCGCCATCGAATCGGCCCTGCAGACCGGCGAAGCCATGGTCGTCCAGGCGCTCGGCCGCACCCTGCATGGCCAGGAAGCCCGCCTGGAATTGCTGCTGGCTCCGCTGGCCGACTCGTCGGGCCGCATCAACCGTCTGCTGGGCCTGTATCAGCCGACTTCGCCCCTGTTCCGCCTGCAAAATGAGCCGATCGAACGTCTTTTCCTGCAAGGCATCGCCTATGCCGATACCGGCGCAGCCGTGCCCTCCCCTCTGCGCATCGCCGCGGTAGACGGCCGCCGGATCGCCTGACGCTCCAATTGAACCATCGCTAGGCTGTCGCCGCAGCGCGCTGATCAAAGCGCGGGCGCCCCGCGCCATTTCGCCGCCGACTCAAATGAGTGTCTTTTCAGAATCGGGCATCGCCGCGATGGTTGGGCTGTCGTCATCGCCCGCCCGGTGAACTCCGGGCTCGCGGAAGGGCTTTTCGCGTGCCCGCGCGCAGAAAGTCATGACGACTACATCAAACTCATTTTATATTTGTGACGGCAAGATGAAGCTTCGCTGAAGCTGAATGCCTACTCAATGATTTCTATGGATTAACCCTTTGGAAACCACGCTAGCATAATCTGAATTGGACGATTCGAGGGCCCGGAGGCCTTCGTCTTTGGTGAGGATAATGGCGTCACCCGAACTGGCCCGGCGGCTTCCTGATCCGCCTCGATATGAAAGCCCGCCCGGCTCGCCCGTTCGCCGCCGCGCACCGACTCTCCGGCGCCAGGCCGCCAACCTCGTTTCCCAGTTTCCCCCGAAGGGCGGACCATCATGGTCCCGCCCTTTTTTCTTGTCTCAACGGAGGCCCTGATGACCAAGCGAGCCCTTAAGCGGATGGTGCGTGAAGGTGAGTTCAACCCGGGTCAGTTCGACGACGACAAAATCCGCCGCCTGCCGGTGAACAGGGCCTGGTCTCCCATGGGGGCTGGCGCCGAGGATGAGGGACGTGAGCAGGGCTACCTGAAGACGATCAAGGCCAAGTCGGAAGGCCAGACCGAGCTGATGAAGGCCATCGACGCCAGCAATCTCGTCCTCGCGCTGGGCCCCGCCGGCACCGGCAAGACCTATCTCGCGATAGCCAAGGCCGTGGAAGCGCTGGAAGCGGGCAAGGTCGGACGCATCGTCCTGTCGCGCCCCGCGGTGGAAGCCGGCGAATCGCTCGGCTTCCTGCCCGGCGAGATGGAGGACAAACTGGCGCCCTACCTGCGCCCCCTCTACGACGCTCTGTCCGACCGCCTATCGATGAAGCGGGTGCGCGCCCTGATGGCCGAGGGCGCCATCGAGATCGCACCTATCGGCTTCATGCGCGGCCGCACCCTCAACAACGCCTTCGTGGTCATCGACGAGGCCCAGAACTGCACCTACGGCCAGATGAAGATGCTGCTGACCCGCCTGGGCTGGCACTCGACCATGGTCATCACCGGCGACCCCAACCAGTCGGACCTGCTGCCCGGCATCTCCGGCCTCGCCGACGTGGCCGACCGACTGGAAGCCGTCAGCGGCATCGCCGTGGTCCGCCTGAAGGACGTCGATATCGTCCGCCACCCGCTGGTGGCCAGCATGCTCGGGGTTCTCTAGAGCCCACGCGTCGAGCACGAATCAACAGCCCGCCAGAATCCTGGCGGGCTGTTTCTTTTTGGAATGCCGTCAGGCCTAGCCGGTCAGGTCTTCCGCCAGGATCGCCATCTCGAACAGGAACGAGCCCTCTTCGTCCTCGTCTTCGTAGACCACGCCGATGAACTCGTCGCCGATATAGACCTCGGCGGAATCTTTCTGCTTGGGGCGCGGCTTCAGCGAGATGGCGACGTTGCCGAAGGTGGTGCGCAGGTGGTTTTCGACGCGCTTGGTATCGGTGTCCTTCACGACGGACCTCCCATCAGAATCTGTAAGCGCGGTTCGGCGCGGGACGGCAGACCCTAAAGACTTTCGCGGGCCTGGGAAACCGTCCAGACGGCCTAGATAACGTAGTCGTAGACCACGTCGGCCAGGGTGTGATCCATGCTGCGCGCCGGCTCGGGGCAGGTCGGGCAGTTGACCAGGCGCGCGGGCACGCCGGCGGCGGTGCAGTGGGCCGGCACCGGCTTCAGCACCACCGAGCCCGAAGCGATCTTGGCGTAGTCGCCGATGGTGATATTGCCCAGCACCTTGGCTCCGGCGCCCAGTAGCACGCCCTTGCCAATCTTCGGGTGGCGGTCGCCGCGCTCGGCGCCGGTGCCGCCCAGGGTCACCCCGTGCAGCATTGAAACATCGTCGCCCACCACCGCCGTCTCGCCGATGACGATGCCGGTGCCGTGGTCGAAGAACACGCCCGAGCCGATCTTGGCCGCCGGGCTGATGTCGACCTGAAAGATCTCCGACATCCGGCTCTGCAGATAGAAAGCCAGGGTCTCGCGGCCGCGGCCCCACAGCCAGTGGGCGATGCGGTAGGTCTGCAGCGCCTGGAAACCCTTGAAGAACAGGAACGGCTGGACATAGCCCTTGCAGGCCGGATCGCGCTCGAACACCGCCTTGAGGTCGGCTTCGGCGTAGGCGACCAGCTCAGGCGCTGCGGCGTAGGCCTCTTCGCACAGCTCGCGCACGTTCATCGCTTCCAGCTCGTAGTCGGCCAGTTTGCGGGCCAGCTGGTACGACAGCGCATCCTCGAAATGGGTATGCTGCAGGATCACCGAATTGAGCATGGAATAGAGCGCAGGCTCGGCCCGCGCGGCGGCTTCGGCCTGATTGCGCAGCGCCGCCCACACCGGAGGCGCGGCATTGGGCTCGACCAGTTCAAGTCGTTGAGTGCTCATCCAAGTCCCACCATCTATCCCGAACTTCGCCGGGCTCGAGCCCGATTGTAACACACAAGGCGGCAGTTTGCCGACACCCGCCCGCATATGGGGCGCCCGCACAGCTTCCGCCAGAGCGAGGCTGCGCCTATAGCTGGCCCCCGATTAAGATCGATCAAACGAGGTCCGGCTTGCCGACAAACGTTCCCGCGGCCCCCGAGTTCGGCCAGCCCACGCCTTTCGGCGAGATTCATCCCGATACCCTGGCCCTGTTGGCCAAGCGGCGCTCGTCCAGCCCGCAGCATCTGGCCGCGCCGGCCCCTTCCGCCGAGCAGCTGAACGACCTGCTGCGCCTGGCCGCTCGCGTGCCCGACCACGGCAAGCTGTTCCCCTGGCGCTTCATCGTCGTGCAGGGTGAGGCCAAGGCGGCGCTGGCCGAGCGTCTGGAGGCCTTGGCCAAGGAACGGCCCGACGCCGACAAGGCCGGCAGCGTCCTGTTCAAGCTGAAGACCCCGCCCCTGGCGGTGCTGGTGGTGTCGCGCGTCGTCGAAGGCCACATCCCGGCCTGGGAACAACAGCTCTCGGCCGGCGCCTGCTGCCAGACCCTGGTCCTGGCCGCCACCGCCATGGGCTACGGCGCCAACTGGATCACCGACTGGTACAGCTACGATCCGCGCGCCACCGCCCTGCTGGGCATAGCGTCCAACGAACAGATCGCCGGCGTCGTCCTGATCGGCACCCCGACCGAGGTGCCGCTGGAGCGCGTGCGCCCGGATATCGAGGCGATCACGAGCGTCTGGAAGCCCTGACAAAGCAAAACCCCGCCGGATCGCTCCGGCGGGGTTCTTTCAGCTTAGTCGCTTAAGGCTTAAGCCCTACTCGACGATCTTGGCCACGACGCCGGCGCCGACGGTGCGGCCGCCTTCACGGATGGCGAAGCGCAGCTTCTCTTCCATGGCGATCGGGGTGATCAGCTCGACGTCCAGCTCGGCGTTGTCGCCGGGCATGATCATCTCAACACCTTCCTTCAGGTGAATGATGCCAGTCACGTCCGTCGTGCGGAAGTAGAACTGCGGGCGGTAGTTGGTGAAGAACGGAGTGTGACGGCCGCCCTCTTCCTTGGTCAGGATGTAGGCTTCGGCCACGAACTTCTTGTGCGGCTTGATCGAGCCCGGCTTGCAGAGAACCTGACCGCGCTCGACATCTTCACGCTTGGTGCCGCGCAGCAGAACGCCGACGTTGTCGCCCGCTTGACCTTGGTCCAGCAGCTTGCGGAACATCTCCACGCCCGTGCACACCGTCTTCTGGTTGTCGCGCAGGCCGACGATTTCGACTTCCTCGCCAACCTTGACGATGCCGCGTTCGATACGGCCCGTGACCACCGTGCCGCGGCCCGAGATCGAGAACACGTCTTCCACCGGCATCAGGAACGGCAGATCCACCGGACGGTCGGGCTGCGGGATGTAGGTGTCCACAGCCGTCATCAGCTCCAGGATAGCGTCGGCGCCGATGATCGGGTCGCGGTTCTCAACCGCCGCCAGGGCCGAGCCCTTGACGATCGGAATGTCGTCGCCCGGGAACTGGTAGCTGGACAGAAGTTCGCGAACTTCCATCTCCACCAGGTCCAGCAGCTCTTCGTCGTCGACCATGTCGACCTTGTTCAGGAACACCACCAGCGCCGGAACACCAACCTGACGCGCCAGCAGGATGTGCTCGCGGGTCTGAGGCATCGGGCCGTCGGCCGCCGAAACCACCAGGATCGCGCCGTCCATCTGCGCCGCGCCGGTGATCATGTTCTTCACATAGTCGGCGTGCCCAGGGCAGTCGACGTGTGCGTAGTGGCGGTTCTTCGTCTCGTATTCGACGTGAGCCGTGTTGATGGTGATGCCACGAGCCTTCTCTTCCGGCGCCGCGTCAATGTCCGCATAGGACATCGCCTTGGCCCCGCCGGCGCGAGCCAGCGTGATCGTGATCGCCGCCGTCAACGTCGTCTTGCCATGGTCAACGTGACCAATCGTGCCGATGTTGCAGTGCGGCTTATTGCGTTCGAACTTTTCCTTGGCCATCGTCTACCCTTCGCGGTGCTCTGCCGTGCCGTTGTCTAGTATCTCTTCGAGTTGGAGCGGGTAGCCGGGATCGAACCGGCATCCTCAGCTTGGAAGGCTGCTGCACTACCATTGTGCTA
>CANJMO010000069.1 GCA_947475845.1 Caulobacteraceae bacterium
ATCGGCGACGGCGTGTTCGAGGTGAAGGCGACCAACGGCGACACCTTCCTGGGCGGCGAAGACTTCGATCTGCGCCTCGTCGACTTCCTGGCGGACGAGTTCAAGAAGGAATCCTCGGTCGACCTGCGCAAGGACAAGCTGGCCCTCCAGCGCCTGCGCGAGGAAGCGGAAAAGGCCAAGAAGGAGCTGTCGTCGGCGGCCTCCTACGACGTCAACCTGCCCTTCATCTCGATGAACGCGTCGGGTCCGCTGCACCTCAACATCAAGCTGACCCGCGCCAAGCTGGAAGCCCTGGTGGAAGACCTGATCATGCGCACCATCGGCCCCTGCGAGCAGGCGCTGAAGGACGCGGGTCTTAAGAAGAGCGACATCGACGAAGTGGTCCTGGTCGGCGGCATGACCCGCATGCCCAAGGTCGTGGAAGCGGTGAAGGAATTCTTCGGCCGCGAACCGCACAAGGGCGTCAACCCCGATGAAGTCGTGGCCCTGGGCGCCGCCGTTCAGGCCGGCGTTCTGCAAGGCGACGTCAAGGACGTGCTGCTGCTGGACGTGACCCCCCTGACCCTGGGCATCGAGACCCTGGGCGGCGTGTTCACCCCGCTGATCGAGCGCAACACCACCATCCCGACCAAGCGCAGCCAGACCTTCTCGACGGCTGACGACAACCAGTCGGCGGTGACCATCCGCGTGTTCCAGGGCGAACGCCCGATGGCGCACGACAACAAGATGCTGGGTCAGTTCGACCTGGTCGGCATCCCACCGGCGCCGCGCGGCATGCCGCAGGTGGAGGTGACCTTCGACATCGACGCCAACGGCATCGTCCACGTGACGGCCAAGGACAAGGCGACCAGCAAGGAGCAGTCGATCCGCATCCAGGCCAACGGCGGGCTGTCGGACGCCGACATCGAGCAGATGGTCAAGGACGCCGAGGCCCACTCGGCCGAGGACAAGAAGCGCAAGGAACTGGTCGAGGCCAAGAACCAGGGTGAAGCCCTGGTCCACGCCACCGACAAGTCCCTGACCGAGTTCGGCGACAAGATCCCCGAAGGCGACAAGACCGCCATCGAGGCCGCTCGCGACGAACTCAAGTCGGCCCTGGAAGGCGACGACGCCGACGCCATCAAGCAGAAGACGCAAGCCTTGAACCAGGCGTCGATGAAGATGGGCGAGGCGATGTACGCGCAGGGCGCGGCGGCGGCCGAGGGCGAACAGCCCGCCGGCGGCGCCGAGCCGGGCGGCGAGGACGTGGTCGACGCCGAGTTCGAGGAAGTCGACGACCACAAGTCGTAAGTCTAAATCCTAACCAGAGCCCCTCGCGACGCAGAGTCGCGGGGGGTTTTCTTTGCAAGCTCCGCTAATTGCGGCAGGGGCTTGTCCGAGACGCGTATGCGCCCCACCTTCAATCCGGGCGAGAGCGCTGAAGAGGCGGAAAGCTTTCAATGGCGCGTGACTATTACGAGGTGCTGGAGGTTTCGCGCACATGCAGCGAAGCCGAGCTGAAGGTGGCCTTCCGCAAGCAGGCCATGGCCCACCACCCTGACCGTAACGACGGCTGCACCGACGCCGAGGCCCGCTTCAAGGAAGTGAACGAGGCCTATTCGATCCTGTCGGACGCCAACAAACGCGCCGCCTACGATCGGTTCGGCCATGCCGGGGTGCAGGGCGGCCCGCAAGGCGGCGGCCAGGGCTTCACCGACATCCACGACATCTTCAATGAAGTGTTCGGCGACGCGTTCGGCGACATGTTCGGCCAGCGCCAGGGTGGCCGCGGCGGCGCCCAGCGCGGCCAGGACCTGCGCTACGACCTCGAGATCACCCTGGAGCAGGCCTATTCCGGCGCAGAGGTGGAGATCGTCGTCCCCGCCGCGCTGAATTGCGAGCCGTGCTCGGGCACCGGGGCCAAGCCGGGCACCAAGCCGACCACCTGCACCACCTGCGGCGGCGCCGGACGGGTGCGCGCGGCGCAGGGCTTCTTCGCCATCGAACGCACCTGCCCGCGTTGCGGCGGCCAGGGCCAGATGATCACCGATCCCTGCCAGGCCTGCCACGGCAACGGCATGGTCCGTAAGCAGCGCACCCTGCAGGTGCGCATCCCCGCCGGCGTCGACGAGGGCGCCCGTATCCGTCTCTCAGGAGAAGGGGATGCGGGCGGCAGAGGCGGCCCGCGCGGCGACCTCTACATCTTCCTGGCGGTCAAACCGCACGAGCTGTTCGAGCGCGACGGCCTTGACCTGCACTGCACGGTGCCGGTGGCCATGTGCACGGCTGTGCTGGGCGGCGAGATCGAGGCGCCGTGCCTCAAAGAGACCGCCCAGTGCGAGGCGCGCATGACGGTGAAGGTGCCCGAGGGCGCCCAGACCGGCCGCACCGTGCGCCTCAAGGGCAAGGGCATGCCGTCCCTGCGTTCGCGCGAGCGCGGGGACCTGGTGGTGGAGCTGTTCGTCGAGACCCCGACCAAGCTCACCGCGCGGCAGAAGGAACTGATGCAGGAGCTGGCCGAAAGCTGCGGCGTCAAACAGCACCCGCGCTGCGACGGCTTCCTCGGCAAGACCAAGAAGTTCTGGTCGCGGGTCACCGGCGCCGAAGAGAGCGCGGCCTAGGACTCTTGTTGACGCTAACGGCCTAACGGCCCGCTTGAGCGCGCTACTCCGCCGCCACCAGCTTGGCGTCCACGGTCCCCATCGGGCGCAGCCCCAGGTCCGCGAACAGCTTGTCGTCCTCGTCCATCTCCGGGTTGGAGGTAGTCAGAAGGCGGCTGCCGACGAAGATCGAGTTGGCGCCGGCCAGGAAGCACAGGGCCTGCAGCTCGCGGCTCATGCCCTCGCGCCCGGCCGACAGGCGCACCACGGCCTTGGGGCAGGTCAGGCGGGCGACGGCGATGGTGCGCACGAACTCCAGCCCGTCGATCAGTTCGGATTCGCCCAGGGGCGTGCCCTTGATCGGGACCAGGGCGTTGACCGGCAGGCTGTCGGGGTGCTCGGGCAGGGTCGCCAGGGAATGGAGCAGGCTGGCGCGGTCGCGGCGGGTCTCGCCCATGCCGACGATGCCGCCGCAGCAGACGTTGACGCCCGCGTTGCGCACGGCGCTCAGGGTGTCCAGCCGGTCCTGATAGGTGCGGGTGGTGACCACCTGGCCGTAGTACTCGGGGCCGGTGTCGAGGTTGTGGTTGTAGTAGTCGAGCCCGGCGGTCTTCAGCGCGTCGGCTTGGTCCTGGGTCAGCATGCCGAGGGTGGCGCAGGTCTCCAGCCCGAGGGCCTTCACGCCCGAGATCATCGCCGACAGCTGCGGCAGGTCGCGGTCCTTCAGTTCGCGCCAGGCCGCGCCCATGCAGAAGCGCTGGGCCCCGCCGTCGCGGGCGGCGCGGGCCTCGGCCACCACGGCGTCGACCTGCATTAGCTTGGAGGCGGCAAGGCCGGTGTCGAAGTGGCCCGACTGGCTGCAGTAGCCGCAGTCTTCCGCACAGCCGCCGGTCTTCACGGAAAGGAGCTGCGAGCGCTGGACCTCGGCCGGGTCGAACCAGCGGCGGTGGACCGAGGCGGCCTGGAACACCAGTTCGGTGAACGGCAGATCGAACAGGGCCTCGACCTGCGGCAGGGTCCAGTCGTGGCGGGGCGTGGCCAGGTCGGCGGTCATGCCGTTACTCCCAAAAAGCTCAGTGTCACTGGATATCAGGCACGCACCTGTGGGCAAAGCCTCGCTGGGGCCCGCGCGCGCTTTGAGCGGGCGCCGACCCAGGCTAGCGTCCAGCCTTGATGAACGCCCAGACGCCTTCCGACCTGACCGGCGAGCCGGAGACTGTCGCCACCTCGCCGGTGATGCAGCAGTTCTTCGACGCCAAGGCGCGCCAGCCGGACGCCCTGGTGTTCTTCCGCATGGGCGATTTCTACGAGCTGTTCTTCGACGACGCGGTGAAAGCCGCCGCCGCGCTCGGCATCGCCCTGACGGCGCGCGGCAAGCACGCGGGCCAGGAAATCCCCATGGCCGGGGTGCCGGTGCATGCGGCCGAGGCCTATCTGGCCAAGCTGATCCGGGCCGGGTTCAAGGTCGCGGTCTGCGAGCAGATGGAGAACCCCGCCGAGGCGCGCAAACGCGGCTCCAAGTCGATCGTGCGGCGCGATGTGGTGCGGGTGGTGACGCCGGGCACCCTGACCGAGGACGGACTGCTGGACGCGCGCGGCTCCAACCGGCTGGCGGCGGTGGCGGTGCGCGGCGGCCAGGCGGCGGTGGCCAGCGTCGAGATCTCCACCGGCGAGGTGGAATGCATGAGCGTCGGCCGCCACGGGGTGGCCGCGGCCCTGGCGGCGCTGCAGCCGTCCGAGATCTTGGTCCCCGACCGCCTGTTCAACGACGAGGTGGTGGCGGCGGCGCTGAAATCGCCCGGCGGGCTGGTGCAGCCGATGGCCTCGGCCCTGGCCGAGCCGCAGGCGGCCGAGGCGCGGCTTAAGCGGCTGTACGGCGTCGACACCCTGGACGGCTTCGGCGCCCTGACCGGGGCGGAGATATCGGCGCTGGGCCTGATCGCCGCGCATCTGGAGACGACGCAGGCGGGCCGGATGCCGGCCCTGTCGCCGCCGCGCCGGGCGGGGGAGGCCGATGTCATGGCTATCGATCCGGCGACGCGGTTTTCGCTGGAGATCGAACGCACCCAGACCGGCGGGCGCGAGGGCTCGCTGCTGGCGGCGGTCGACCGCACCGTCACCTCCGGCGGCGCCCGCCTGCTGGCCGCGCGGCTGGCCCGGCCGCTGCTGAATCCCGCCGCCATCGAAGCGCGGCTGGATGCGGTGGCCTGGTTCCTCGAGCAGCGTGAGCTGCGCGAGCGGGCGAGGAAGCTGCTGAAGGGCTCCGGCGATCCGGCGCGCGGGCTGTCGCGACTGGCGCTCGGGCGTGGCGGGCCGCGCGATCTGGGCGCGCTCAAGGGCGCCCTGGGCTGCGGCGAGGCCCTGGCCGGGCTGATCGGCGCCCAAGCCGATCCGATGGGCGAGCTGCCCGCCGAGGTGCGCGCGGCGGCCGAGGCCCTGACGCCGGACCTGCATCCGGCGCTGGCGGAGTATCTGAACACCCTCAACGCGGGCCTCGGCTCGGAGCTGCCGGCCCAGGCGCGCGACGGCGGCTTCGTCGCGCTTGGCGTCTCGCCCGAACTGGAGCAGGCCCGCGCCCTGCGTGACGACAGCCGCAAGGTGGTGATCGAACTGGAGCTGCGGCTGCAGGCGCAGACCGGGGTCGCCCTGCGCATCCGCCACAACGCGGTGCTCGGCTATTTCGTGGAATGCAGCGCCAAGGCCGCCGAGCCGCTGTTCGCGCCGCCGCTCAACGCCACCTTCATTCACCGCCAGACCCTGGCCAACCAGACCCGCTTCACCACCCTGGAGCTGGCCGACCTGGACGCCCGCATCGCCCAGGCGGCCGAGCGCGCCCTGGCCATCGAGGCGGAGATCTTCGAGGACTGGCGCCAGCAGGCCTGCCGTCTAGCCGCCGATATCCAGGCGGCTGCCCAGGCCCTGGCGGTGCTCGACGTCGCCGCGGCTTTGGCGGAGTGGGCTGAGGACGAGCAGGCGGTGCGGCCGCAGATCGACCGATCCCTGGTGTTTCACGCCGAGGCCGGCCGCCATCCGGTGGTGGAGGCGGCTGTCCGCCGCACCGGCGCGCCCTACACGCCCAACGACTGCAAGCTGGACGGCTCGGGCGAGGCCTGCGCCCGGCTGGCCATCGTCACCGGGCCGAACATGGCCGGCAAGTCGACCTTCCTGCGCCAGAACGCGCTTTTGGCCATCCTCGCCCAGGCCGGATCGTTCGTGCCGGCGCGCAGTCTCAAACTGGGTGTGGTCGACCGCCTGTTCAGCCGGGTGGGCGCGGGCGACGACCTGGCGCGGGGGCGCTCGACGTTCATGGCCGAGATGGTCGAGACCGCCGCGATCCTGACCCAGGCCACGCCCCGCTCGCTGGTGATCCTCGACGAGATCGGGCGCGGCACGGCCACCTACGACGGCCTGGCCATCGCCTGGGCCTGCGCCGAAGCCCTGCACGACACCAACCGCTCGCGGGCTTTGTTCGCCACCCACTATCACGAGCTGGCTCGGCTCGAAGGCCGGCTGGCTCATGTCTGCAACCTGTCCTTGCGGGCCAAGGAGTGGAACGGCGATCTGGTGTTCCTGCACGAGGCCCGGCCCGGCCCCGCCGACCGCTCCTACGGGGTGCAGGTGGCCAAGCTGGCGGGCGTGCCGCCGGCGGTGGTGGCGCGCGCCCGCGAAGTGCTCGAGCGCCTCGAAGGCCAGACCGCCAGCCCCGCCCGCCTGGACGACCTGCCCCTGTTCGCCGCCGCCGCCGAGCCCGCCGCGCCTGTGTTCAAGGGGCCCAGCGAGGTGGAGCTGGCCTTGGCCGAACTGGACCTTGACGGCATGTCGCCCCGCGAGGCGATGGATGCGCTCTATCGGCTGAAAGGCCTGACCTAGCCGCCGAGCTTGGCCGAGGCAATGATCTGCTCCACCTCGGCCAGATTCGCCTGGAAGTAGTGTTCCGAGGGGGCGAGGTAGAGGATCACGTAGGTCTTGCCGTCGACCTCGGCGGCCAGGGCCGTGCCGACCACGTCCAGACCGTCCGCCGTGTTGGCCGAGATGTCGAAGCGCACGCCCGGATGGCCGGCGTAGGATCCGGGGCGCGGTTTCAACGCCTGCACCCGCTGATAGTCGAGGGCGGCGATGCTGTCGGTGACGAACTCGATCCGCTCGGCGTTGGACAGGCCCGACTTGATCGTCGGCGCCGGCTTCTCCTTGACCGCCGACAGGACCAGGCCTTCGCCCGGGGTCAGGGCGTCGCTGATGTAGAGGCGGTTGAGCAGGGGGCCGTCGACCGTCAGCAGGGTGACCTTGGCCGAACGCAGCGGCGTCACCGCGTTCATGTTCGACCACTCGTGTCCCAGGGTGACCTGGGCGCCGCCGACCTTGAACGGACCGGGCGGGGCGCTGGTGATCTCCACGCAGCCCGCCAGGGCGAGACCGGACAGGGCGAGCGCCGCCATCTTGAAGCTACGGATCAACATCAGTTCGCCTTCCCCAGGGCTTGCAGAGAATCTTGGACCATCCAGGCGTCTTCGGCGCCGGAGGCTTTGGTCAAATAGGCTTGATAAGCGTCGCAGGCGGCGGCATAGGCTTGCGCGGCCCGCGCCAGGTCGCCGTCGCCGCGCCGCGCGCGAAAGGCCTCGCCGCGATAGTAGTTGATGACGCCCAGGTCCTCGCCGGACTTGGCGAGGCGGTCCAGCAGATGCAGGGTCGCGCCATAGTCCCGCCGCCGCAGCTCGCTGCGCAGCCACACGACCAGGCGGGGCCGCATCGCGGTGCGCAGGCGCTCGGCCCCGGAATCGCCAGACGCCGTCACAGAAGCGGCTTCGGTCTTCAGCGCGGTCTGGCGGGCGGCCGAGGCCGGGTGGTCGTCGAAAATGCTCAGCTGGGCGTCCATCTTGCGGACCTTGTCGAAGTCCGAAGCGGCGTTGTCGGCGATCACGGCGCCCCAGAGATCGGCGGCGGCGGCGGCGGCGGGACGGTAGCCCGCGGCGACGGCGCGGCGGAATCCGAGTGCGTCGGCTTGGCTCTCCTGTTCGCGGTTGAACGAGAACAGGGTGGCGATCGAGCCGAGATAGGCCAGCCGGGCCAGGTCGCCGGTCGAGCTGAGGATTTGTTGAGCGCCTTGGGTTGAAGACGCCCCGGCGGCCCCGGCTACGCCGATGGCGCTGATCCCGGCCGCGAGGATCATGCCGGCGTTGGCGCGGTTCTTCAGCGCCTCGTGCGCGGCGAGGGAGTGATTTTCGCCGTAGTGGGAGACTTCGTGGCCCAGCACGAAGGCCAGTTCCGCCTCGTCCTCGACGCGCAGCAGCAGCCCGGACCAGACCTCGGTGTAGCCGTTGGGGGCCATGGCAGCGTTGAGGTACGGCCGGTCGAGAATGTACAGGCGCAATTCGCCGCAATAGTCGGGAGCGACCTTGCACGCCACGCCGCGCACATAGGCGTTGAGCTCGGGGCTGGCGTCCAGTTCCGGCGACTGCTGCACCTGCAGTTCCGCCTTGTCGGAATCGACCCACAAGCCGGCTTTGGGCGAGGTGGCGAGCGGTTTCATGCCCGGCGGACGCTGGGCGGCCCAGGCCTGCGAGGACAGGAGCGTCAGGGCGGCGACGGCCGCCGCCGTACCTCTGTGCTGGGAAAACATCTTAAAGTGGGATGTTCTTCAGCAGAGCGGTGGTCAGGGCGGCGGCCCCCTCCGGGTTGCGCATATCGGCGCTGGGGCCCGCCAGGGACGAATTGAACCACACCACCCGTCCGGTCTTCAGGTCGACCAGGGAGGCGAAGACCAGCTGGCTGCCCAGCGGCACCTACACCCCCACCAGGCTCAAGCCGATCGCCGTCGCCATCCGGCCGCCGCTGGCGTAGTTGCCGTTGGCGTGCACGAACAGGGCGTATTCGGCGCCTTCGGTCTGGGCCAGCGACTGGGAGCCGTCTCCCAGGGTCCAGTCGAAACCGGCTTTCTTGGTCGGCAGAGGCAGGCTGAGGATCGATTGGCCAACCGCCTGGTGCAGGCGCAGGACTTGGCCGACGCGGCCGGCCATCAGGCGGCTGGGGTCGGCGACCTTGAAGCCGTGGCCCTTCGGCTTGAGCTGGCTTTCGATCTCGCGGGTGAGGTTGTCGCGACCCTGCTGGCTCCAATCGGCGCGCGCTTCGTTGACGCCGCCGGCGGTGAGCACGGCCAGCTGCACATCGGGCGTCAGCAGAAGCACCCGCGCGGCGGGATCCGGCTTCGTGCCGTTATCGGATGCTAATTGTGTGGAAGTTGTCGTGCAGCCGGCGATCAGCAGGCACGCAGCCGCGACAGCGAATAAGTGTTTCTTGAAGCCCCCCAGCCCAGGTCGGGTTGAAACCCCGGCCTGGGCGAAGCCTACAGGACCGAGTTGTCAGATCAAGCTGGCCGGCCGAATTTTTTGTGCGCGCACCGTCCGCGCAGGGTGGGCCGCGCCGGCTTTGCAGAACTTCATGGGATGAACGTGAGGCCCCGGGCGCTGTTTCCCGTCTTAGAAGATGGCGGGTGATTAGACATCCGTTGACGGGCGGCGCCGCGCCGCTCTTGATGCGCAAAATCTGATCCGGGGAAACACAATGATCCGCAAACACCTGCTGGCCGCCGCCGGCCTCGCCTTGGCCTGGACCTGCGCCGCTTCGGCCGCCGAGATCGCCGTCGCTCCGGCCAATTCGCAGCCGGAAAGCCTGGCGGTCGCGCCCAACGGCGACATCATCATCGGCTCCTCGACCGCACCCAAGATCTACCGCGCCAAGGCCGGCGCCGGGCCCGCCCAGGTGTGGGTCGACCTGACCGGCGAAGTGACCAACGGCACGGTGCTGGGCATCTATGTCGATGCCCCGTCCAAAACCGTGTGGGCCTGCCTGATCGACAACGGCCTGCCCGGCCCCGGCCGCAAGAGCCACCTGCGCAGCTTCGATCTGGACAGCGGCAAGGGCAAGTCGAGCTGGGCGCTGCCGGACACCGCCAACCTCTGCAACGACATGACGGTGGGGCCGGACAAGTCGGTCTATGTCGCCGACACCTTCAACGGCCGCATCTACAAGGTCGCTCCCGACGGCAAGACCGGCGCGGTGGTGATCGAGGACCGGGCGCTGTACGGCGTCGACGGCATCACCTTCATGGGCGGCCAGCTCTATGTGAACACCGTCTTCTCCGGCAACCTCTACCGGGTGGCGCTGGACGCGGCGGGTAAGGGCGCGCTGACCGAAATCGGCATGAACCGCCTGGTGCGCAATCCGGACGGCATGCGCGCGGTGGGCAACCGCCTATACGTCGCCGAGAACGCCAGCGGCACGATCGGCTACTTCACCGTCAAGGGCGACACCGCGACCGTGACCACGGTCAAGACCGGCTACAAGACGCCGACCGCGGTCGATCCGCATAACGGCATGCTGTGGATCGCCGAGCGCGGCGCCGACAAGGTGGTGTCGATCCCGCAGCCGAAATAGGCCCAAGGGCGAAGGCAGGGTCCTCCCTCGCAAAAGGGCGCGAACCCCACTATCTGTAGCGCCCCATGCCTCCCCGCCTTCGCCCTACCCGCCTGGAATATGTCGTCGACGGCGAGAAGCTGCGCTCGCAGCTGTCGACGGCGGCCCTGGCGACCATCGGCAACCAGGCCGAGCAGCGCCGCCGGGCGCTTGAGGTGCTGAAAGCGGCCCTGTTCCGCGGGCGCATGATCGCCAAGGAACGGCTGGAGGCCGGCGCCGGCGGGATCGAGACCGCCACGCTGCTTTCGGGGGTGACCGACGAGGTCATCGGCGCCCTGTACGACTTCACCACCGTGCACATCTTCCGCGCCCGCAACCCGACCGAGGGCGAGCGGATGGCGGTGATGGCGGTGGGCGGCTATGGGCGCGGCGCCCTGGCGCCGTTCTCGGACATCGATCTGCTGTTCCTGCGGCCCTACAAACAGACCGCCCATACCGAGAGCGTGATCGAGTTCATGCTCTATGCCCTGTGGGACCTGGGCTTCAAGGTCGGCCACGCCTCG
>CANJMO010000070.1 GCA_947475845.1 Caulobacteraceae bacterium
ATCCGCCGCGGCACCGACGTCATGCTGTCGGGCAAGGTCGCCGTGGTCTGCGGCTACGGCGACGTGGGCAAGGGCTCGGCCGCTTCGCTCCGCCAAGGCGGCGCCCGCGTGATCGTCACCGAAATCGATCCGATCTGCGCCCTGCAGGCCGCGATGGAGGGCTATGAAGTCCGCACCATCGAAGCCTCGTTGAAGGACGCCGACATCTACGTCACCGCCACCGGCAACCTGGACGTCATCACCGTCGAGCACATGCGCGGGATGAAGAACAACGCCATCGTCTGCAACATCGGTCACTTCGACTCGGAGATTCAGGTCGCCGGCCTGAAGAACTTCAAGTGGGACGAGATCAAGCCGCAGGTGCACCACATCGAGTTCCCCGACGGCAACAAGATCATCCTGCTGTCCGAAGGCCGCCTGGTGAACCTGGGCAACGCCACCGGCCACCCCTCGTTCGTGATGTCGGCCTCGTTCACCAACCAGACCCTGGCCCAGATCGAACTGTGGACCAACGGCAAGGCCTATCCGATCGGCGTCTACACCCTGCCCAAGCACCTCGATGAAAAGGTGGCCATGCTCCACCTGGCCAAGCTGGGCGCGACCCTGACCACCCTGAACAAGGCCCAGGCCGACTACATCGGCGTGCCGACCCAGGGCCCGTACAAGCCGGAACACTACCGCTACTAGGCGGCGACCCTTCCCGCCGGGAAGGAAACCGGAATTTCTGCGCAGTCCCCGTTTCCCGCGAAACGGGGACTGTTCTATTGAAGGGCCATGTCAGACTTTCCCGACACCCCCTTCGGCGGTTCCTGCCCGCCACGTTTCCAGGCGGTCAGCGACACCTTTCGCGCCAATTTCGCCGGCGACTTCGCCGAGCTCGGCGCCCGCTTCACCGCATGCGTAGACGGCCAGGTGGTTGTCGACCTGTGGGGCGGCTGGGCCGACCGCGACCGCACCCGGCCCTACGACGACAAGACCCTGTCGCCGGTGTTCTCCACCACCAAGGCCGCAGCCAGCCTGATGATGGCGTGGCGCGTCGGCCGGGGCGGGCTCGAGTACGATCAGCTGGCCACCGACGTCTGGTCCGAGTTCGGCCAGGCGGGCAAGGACAAGCTCACCGTCGAACAGGTGCTGTCGCACCAGGCAGGGCTCAGCGGCCTGCGCGGCCCGGCCGACCCCGACATCTGGTTTGACTTCGACGCGGTGTGCCAGGTTCTGGCCGCCCAGGAGCCCCTGTGGCCGCCGGGCACGGCGTCCGGCTACCACCCGATGACCTTCGGCTATCTGGCCGGCGAGCTGTTCCGCCGCGTCGACGGCCGCAGTCTGGGCCACGCCCTGCGCCAGGACGTGACCGAGCCGCTCGGCCTCGATTTCTGGATCGGCTTGCCCGAGGAAGAGGACGCCCGCGTCAGCCAGGTGCAACGGCCCTCGGCCATGCCCAACCTCAACCCGATCACCGAGCCGCGCAAACTGGCGTTCCTGATGCCGTGGTCGGCGGTGGCGTCACGCGACGTGCGCCGCTGGCGGGCAGCCGAAAGCCCCGGCGCCAACGGCCACGGCACTGCCCTTGCCCTGGCCCGGCTGATGGCGATCATGGCCTGCGACGGCGAATTGGACGGGCGCGAGATCCTGCCGCCCGGCCTGGCGCTGGAAGCGTCGGCCCAGCGCATCCAAGGCGAGGACAAGGTGTTGCCCTACACGCTCAGCTGGGGTGCGGGCTTCCTGCGCAATCAGGGGCTGGGCATCTACGGGCCGTCGGACCATGCGTTCGGCCATTCGGGCTGGGGTGGATCGTGCGCCGCGGCCGACCCCGAGCGCCGTCTGAGCCTGGCCTATGTCATGAACCGACAGAGCCAGCACCTGATCGGCGACCCGCGCTCGCGGCGCCTGATCGACGCTCTTTACGGCTGTCTTTAAGGCGCGCTACCGCTTCGCTGCTTGAGCGCTTGAGTTCGCGCTAACGCTTCGCTGCTTGAGCGCGGGCCGCCCGCACCGAGCCCGCGCAATAGACCGCCACGCCCGCCCAGATGAACACGAACGACAGGGCGCTGAGCGGCGTCAGGGCCTCGCCCGTGGTCATGGCGATGATGAAGGCGATGGTCGGCATGATGAACTGCAGGAAGCCCATCATCGACAGCGGCAGCTTGCGCATGGCGAAGGCGAACAAGGCGAGCGGGATCACCGTCGCCGGGCCGGTGGCCAGGATCAGGAAGGTCGCCCACGGCGTCGAGCCCAGCGGCGGCACGCCCTGGCCATGCAGCCAGACGAGGTAGGCGATGCCGATCGGGGCCAGCATCAGGCACTCGACGAACAGCCCGACCTGGGCGCTGGCCGGAACCTGCTTGCGCAGCACCCCATAGCCCCAGAACGTCACTGCCAGGCTCAACGCCACCCACGGCGGATGTCCGATCGCGGCAGCCTGGAGGGCCACGCCGACCACAGCCAGGGCGATGGCCAGCATCCCCGCACGGCTGATCTTCTCGCGGAACAGCACCGCGCCGGCCGCCATGTTGAGCAGGGGATTGATGTAGTAGCCGAGGCTGGCGTCGAGCTTGTGGCCGGTGGTGGAGGCGAACACGAAGATCGCCCAGTTGACCGAGACCAGGGTGGCGGTGGCCGCCAGCCACACCAGGGTGCGCGGCGTGCGCAACACGGCCCAGGCCTCGCCCTGACGACGCGCCAGCAGCACCAGGCCCGCGGACCACGGCAGCGACCAGATGCAGCGCTGGGCGGTGATCTCCCAGCCGCCGACGCCCGCGGCGCCCAGTCCCATGAACAGCAGGGACAGCCCACCCCACAGGGAGTAGGCGGCTATGGCGGCGTAAAGGGCGGAGCGATCCTCGGAGACCTGTCCGGGACCAGCCCGAAAAGTCTCCGAGGCCGAAGTCATGCGGTGGCGCGTTCCAGCAGGCCGCGCTCGTGCAGGAGCTGGGCGATCTGGACGGCGTTGAGCGCCGCGCCCTTGCGCAGGTTGTCGGACACCACCCAGATGTTCAGGCCGTACTCGACGGTGGAGTCCTTGCGGATGCGGCTGACGTAGACGGCGTGTTCGCCCGCGGCCTCGACCGGGGTGATGTAGCCGCCATCCTCACGCTTATCGATCACCACCACGCCGGGCGCCTCGCGCAGGATCTCGCGCGCTTCGTCCTCGTCGATCGGCGAATGGAACTCGATGTTGACCGCTTCGGAGTGACCGACGAACACCGGCACCCGCACGCAGGTGACCGTCAGCTCGATGCTCGGATCGAGCATCTTCTTGGTCTCCATCCACATCTTTGCTTCTTCGTCGGTGTAGCCGTCGGGCAGGAACGACCCGATCACCGGCAGGACGTTGAAGGCGATCTGCTTCTGGAACTTCTTCGGCGTGGAATCGCCCAGGCCGTAGATGGCCTTTGTCTGGTTCCACAGCTCATCCATGCCTTCCTTGCCCGCGCCGGAAACCGACTGGTAGGTCGACACCACCACCCGCTTGATCCGGGCCTCGGCGTGCAGCGGCGCCAGGGCCACCACCAGCTGAGCGGTGGAGCAGTTGGGGTTGGCGATGATGTTCTTCTTGCGGAAGCCCTCGACCGCGTCCGGATTCACTTCCGGCACGATCAGCGGCACCGCCGGATCCATGCGGAAGGCCGAGGAATTGTCGATCACCACCGGGCCGGCCTTGCCGATCTTCTCGGACCAGGCCTTTGACACGGAGCCGCCCGCCGACATCAGCACGATGTCGACCTTGGAGAAGTCGAACTGCTCCAGGTCCTGGCACTTGAGGATCTTCTCGCCGAAGGAGACTTCAATGCCGATGGATTTGCGCGAGGCCACGGCGAAAATCTCGTCCACGGGGAACTTCAGTTCCTCGAGGATCGCCATCATTTCACGGCCCACGTTGCCCGTGGCGCCGACTACGGCCACCCGGTAACCCATCGCTATTCTCCTATTCCTGAAGGGAACGCGTAGTTACGCCTTCGAAGCCCGTTTCGCAAGGGCGCGAAGGCCACACCTACATGGGCGCAGGCGACCAGGGGATGTCGATGCGGTCTTAGTACACCCGCTGAACGCCGTTGCCGCCCTGCGGGCTGGTGCGCAACAGGCGCTCGAAACTCTTCGCCGACTCCTGGTCCGGGTTTGGCCGGCATAGGGGCTCGCCGGGGGCGCCGCCCTCGCTCGTCACCGGATGGCCGGCCGCCACGATCGCCGCTTTGAAGCCCTGCGCGTAGGCCGCGCTCTTAGCCGGCCAGGCGCCCTGGTCGTCGCGGGTCTGAAACGAGGCGTAATAGATGTTGTTCTCGATGTAGCGGCGCTTGCCCTGGCCATGAAGGGTGAGGCGCGTGCCCATGCGGCTGGCGACCGAGACCTCCAGTTTGCAGACCCAGTAAGCGGTAGGCGTGGACTGAGCGCCGGCCGCCGTCCCCAGGAGCGCGGCCGCCATCGGCAGGATTAGGAAACGCAGGCGCAAGGCGCGGCTCCGGATGACTGACGCTCTATTTTCGGGCGCCGGGACCGGCCTGTCCATCATCGCCCTGCGGCCTGAGGCGGCTTCCAGCCAAGGTCGCGGCCGTTGAATGCAGTGATTTTGTCGACGTCGTTGGCGCATTCGATGGCGCCGAACCCGGCCACGCCGAACCGGCCCGAGGCGGCCCAGCAATCGACCCCGCCGGTCCCTTCGCCGGGATCGCAACCGCGGCGGTTCATACCGGGCGCGTCGAGCTTGGGATCGATGGTGTGGGCGTAGGCGGCGAACCGGTCGAGCAGGCCGCCCACAGCGACGGGGTCCGCCGGGTCGTCGACCGGCCATGGTCCTGACACCAGTCCCGAAGCGTCGTCGGGGCGTGAATAGACCACATAGGCGGCGCAGACGCCGGGCTGCGGCGCTCCGGCCGCCACCGCGCCGGGCTGCAGCTCAAGCAGACGGCCATCGCGCAGGACCGTGACCGAACGCGGCGGCCCGGCGAGACCATTGACCGCTTCCAACATCGCCGATGCGTTGGGCGTCGCCTGATCGTTGACGGCCGTGATCAAATCCAGCGGGCGGATGCCCGCCGACAGACCGATGCTGCCGGGGCTAACGGCGTTGACGAAGGCGCCGCGCACGCCGCGCAGGACTCTCTCCATCCCAGGCGGCGTGTTGACGATCCGGACACCAAGCCGCACGGGCTGCGCCGACGCCGCGACATCGCACAGGGCGATCGCCAAGCCCAGGAGACATCCCAGGGTCGGCGATCGGATCATCGCCTAGGCCGCCAGGGCTTTCAGCACCGCATCGCCCATCTCGGCGGTGGTGTTGCGTCCGCCAAGGTCGCCGGTGCGTACCCCGGCCGCCAGGGCGCTCTTGACCGCCGCGTAGAGCGTCTCGTCCAGGTCCGGGCGGCCGAGCGACCAGCGCAGGGCCATGCCGAACGACAGGATCGCGGCCAGGGGATTGGCCAGGCCCTTGCCGGCGATGTCGGGGGCCGAGCCGTGCACGGGCTCATACAGACCCGGCTTACCCGGAGTGGACAAAGCCGCCGAAGGCAGAAGTCCGATCGAGCCGGTCAGCATCGAGGCTTCGTCGGACAGGATGTCGCCGAACAGGTTGTCGGTGACGATCACGTCGAACTGCTTGGGGTTCTTGACCAGCTGCATGGCGGTGTTGTCGGCCAGCATGTGCTCCAGCTCGACGTCGGGATATTCGGCGGCGTGCAGGGCGGTGACGACTTGACGCCAGAACAGGCCCGAATCCATGACGTTGGATTTCTCGGCCGAGACCACCTTGTTGCGCCGGCCGCGGGCCAGTTCGAAGGCGACGCGGGCGACCCGCTCGATCTCGCTCTGGGTATATTGCTGCAGGTCGTAGCCCCGCTTCTCGCCGGTCGGGGTATTGGTGTCGATGCCCTTTTCGCCGAAGTAGACGCCACTCGTCAGTTCACGGACGATCATGATGTCGAGCCCGGCGACGATCTCGCGCTTAAGGGTCGAGGCGTCGGCCAGGGCTTCGAAGCACAGGGCCGGGCGCAGGTTGGCGAAGGCGTCCATCGCCTTGCGCAGATTGAGCAGGCCCATCTCCGGCCGCTTGTCGCGCGGATTGTTCACCCATTGCGGTCCGCCGACCGCGCCCATCAGGACGGCGGTGGAATTGAGCGCCAGGTTCAGGGTTTCGTCGGTCAAGGGCGTGCCATGCAGGTCGTAAGAGGTCCCGCCGAACGGGCGCTCTTCGATGGCCATGTCGAGGCCGGCGTTGCTCTCCATCCAGGCGGCGACGCGGCGCACCTGGGCGATCACCTCGGGGCCGATGCCGTCGCCGGGCAGGAGCAGCAGGGAGGGACGGTTGGGCAGGGTCATCTTAGAGGGCCTTGGCGGAGGAGACGTCGTACAGGGTCAGCTTGCGGTCGTGCAGGCCGAGTTCCTCGCCCGCCGCGCGCCAGGCCTTCATGTGCGCGCTTTCGCCGTGGGCCTTGAGGCTGTCGCCGTCGCGCCAGGACTCCGAGATCCAGATCAGGCCCGGGACCAGCACGTCCTCGCCGTAAGCGTAGTGGATGCAGCCGTCCTCGGCGCAGCTGGCGTCGACCATGGCCTTCATCGCCGGGCGACATTTGTCGAGCGAGCCCACGAGAATGCGGACGGTGCCGGTGATCACGAGCATCAGGTTTCCCCCGGAAGTGTCAGGCCGTGGCCCAGGTCCGCGTCATGCGGCGCTTGTCTTCGAAGCGGTCGATAGCGGAGGCGTGCTCCAGGGTCTCGCCGATGGCGTCCAGTCCCTTGAGCATCTTCTCCTTGCGGCCCGGATCGATGTCGAAGCCGAAGGTCTTGCCGGACGGCGAGACCACCGTCTGCGCCTGCAGATCGACCGCGAACACATGGTTGCCGCCCTTGGCCTCGCCCATCAGCTCATGGACTTCGTCGGCCTTCAGCACCACCGGCAGCAGGCCGTTGGAGAAGCAGTTGTTGTAGAAGATGTCGGCGAACGAGGTCGAGATCACGCAGCGGATGCCGAAGTCCATCAGGGCCCAGGGCGCGTGCTCGCGGCTCGACCCACAGCCGAAGTTGTCGCCGGCCACGATCATCCGCGCACCCTTGTAGGCGGGCAGGTTGAGCACGAAGTCGGGCTTCTCCTTGCCCTCCATGTCGAAGCGGAAGTCGTAGAACAGCCCCTTGCCCAGGCCCTCGCGGTCGATGGTCTTGAGGAACTGCTTGGGGATGATCTGGTCGGTATCGATATTGGCCATGTCCAGCGGCGCGGCCGGGCCGGTCAGCTGATCGAATTTTTCCATCAGAGGTACTCCCTGACATCGGCGATGTGGCCGGCGAAGGCGGCCGCCGCGGCCATGGCCGGGCTCATCAGGTGGGTGCGTCCGGCGCGCCCCTGACGGCCCTCGAAATTGCGGTTGGAGGTCGAGGCGCAGCGCTCCTCCGGCTCCAGACGGTCGGGGTTCATGCCCAGGCACATCGAGCAGCCCGGCTCACGCCATTCAAAACCGGCCTGCAGGAACACCTGATCCAGCCCTTCCTCCTCGGCCTGGTGCTTCACCAGTCCGGAGCCCGGCACGATCATGGCGCGCACGCCGGTGGCGACCTTCAGGCCCTTGTCCAAAGCCTTGCGCGCGATCAGCGCCGCCTGGCGCAGGTCCTCGATGCGGCTGTTAGTGCACGAGCCGATGAACACCCGCTGGACCTTGGCGTCGGTGATCGGCTGGCCGGCCTTCAGGCCCATGTAGTCCAGAGCCCGCTGAGCGCCCGCGCGCTTGTCGTCGGTGGAGAAGCTTTCGGGGTCGGGCACCAGGCCGTCGACCGCCATGGTGTCCTCGGGGCTGGTGCCCCAGGTCAGGGTCGGGGCCAGCTTGCTGACATCGATGGTGATCTCGCGGTCGAAATGGGCGTCGGCGTCGGACTTCAACCCCCGCCATTCCGTCACCGCCAGGTCCCAGGCGCCGCCCTTGGGCGCGCCCGGCTTACCGACGATATAGGCGTAGGTCTTGTCGTCCGGCGCGATCAGCCCGGCCTTGGCGCCGCCTTCGATCGACAGGTTGCACAGGGTCATGCGGCCTTCCATCGACAGGGCCTCGATCGCCGGACCGGCGTATTCGATGACCGAGCCGGTGCCCCCGCCGGTGCCGATCTCGCCGATCAGGGCCAGGGCGAAGTCCTTGGCCCCGACGCCGGGGATCGGCTCGCCGACGAACATAACCCGCATGTTCTTGGCCTTGCGCTGGCGCAGGGTCTGGGTGGCCAGGACGTGCTCGACTTCGGAGGTGCCGATGCCGTGGGCCAGGGCCCCGAAGGCGCCGTGCGTCGAGGTGTGGCTGTCGCCGCAGACGATGGTCATGCCCGGCTGGGTGCGGCCCTGCTCGGGCCCGACCACATGGACGATGCCGTTGCGGATGTCGCCCATCGGGAAGAACTCGATGCCGTATTCCTTGACGTTGCGGCCGAGCGTCTGCAGCTGCAGGCGCGCTTCCAGATCGGCCACGGCGTCGACGCCCAGGGCCTGACCTTCGGTCGGGGTGTTGTGGTCGGCCACCGCCAGGGTCAGGTCGGGACGGCGCACCGGGCGGTGCGCGGCGCGCAGGCCGGCGAACGCCTGCGGCGTGGTCACCTCGTGAATCAGGTGCAGGTCGATATAGAGGATCGTCTCCCCGCCCGGCTCCACAGCCACCACGTGAGCGTCCCAGATCTTGTCGTAAAGCGTCTTACCCATGATGGCGGCATGTAGTGCTTGAGGAGCGGGTTCGTAAAGTCCCGCTAGAGCACCAGTCCCTCGGTCTCGGGCAGGCCCATCATGATGTTGAGGTTCTGCACCGCCGCCCCGGCCGCGCCCTTGCCCAGGTTGTCCAGCGCCGCGATCATCCGCGCCTGGCCCCGGGTCTCGTTACCGAACACATAAAGACGCAGGGTGTCCTTGCCCTTGAGAATCTCGGCGTCCAGCGTCGAATGACCGTCCTCCAGGCTGGCCACATCGACCAACGGCTCCTTGCAATAGGTCTCGGCCAGCGCCTCGTGCACCTCATGCACCGAGGGATGCCCCTTCAGCGCCCACAGATTCAGCGGAACCTCCACCAGCATGCCGCGATAGAAGCGGCCGACGCTGGGGGCGAAGATCGGCGGATGGGACAATCTGGCGTGGGTCTCCATCTCGCCGACGTGCTTGTGCTGCAAGGTCAGGCCATAGGTGCGGAAGGTTTCCAGCGTATGGGTTGGGGCCGACGCATCCTCGAACTCGGTGATCATCGAGCGCCCGCCGCCGGAATAGCCCGACACCGCGTTGACCGTCACCGGAAAGTCCTTGGGGATCAGCCCGGCGCGGGTCAGGGGCCGCATCAGGGCCAGAAAGCCGGTCGGATAGCAGCCAGGGTTCGACACGCGTTTGGACGCGGCGATGGCGGCGCGTTGCTTGGGGTCCAGTTCGGCGAAGCCGTAGGTCCAGGCCTTGTCGGTCCGGTGCGCGGTGGAGGCGTCGATCACCTTCACCTCGGGATTGGTGATCAGGGACACCGCCTCGCGCGCCGCGTCGTCGGGCAGGCACAGGATCACCACGTCGGCGCCGTTCAGCGCCTCGCCGCGCGCCTTGGGATCCTTGCGCTTGTCGCCCTCCAGGACGATCTGCTCGATCCCGGCCCGGCCGGCCAGCCGCTCGCGGATTTCCAGACCTGTGGTGCCGGCGCCGCCGTCGATAAAGACCTTGGTGGTCATGGGTTCACTCCCTGCTTGTGGGGATCGTAGCGTCTGAAATCAAAAAGGCCCCGGCGTTTCCGCCGAGGCCCTTTGAAACCGTATTTTCGCGGACCTTAGTCCTCGGTGACGGCCGTAGCGGCTTCGGGGCGCGCCTGCTGGCGCTCGGCGATACGCGCGGACTTCCCGCGGCGGTCGCGCAGATAATAGAGCTTGGCGCGGCGGACGGCGCCGCGGCGCTTCACTTCGATGGATTCGATCATCGGCGACATCAGCGGGAACACCCGCTCGACGCCCTCGCCGAAGGAGATCTTGCGGACGGTGAAGCTCTCATGGATGCCGCCGCCGGCGCGGGCGATGCAGACGCCTTCATAGGCCTGGACGCGCTCGCGCTCGCCTTCCTTGATGCGCACGTTGACGCGCACGGTATCGCCGGGTTGGAAGTCGGGGGTCGTGCGCAGAGCCTGCAGACGTTGGGCTTCAGCGGCTTCGAGAGCCTTGATGATGTTCTCAGCCATAGTTCAATTCTCCTTGGGCTTAATTGCCCTTTGCCTGTTGTTTGGCGAGACGTTGGGCCCAAAGGTCGGGCCGTCGCTCGCGGGTGGTTTCTTCGCCTTGCGCCTTGCGCCACTTGGCGATGTCGCCGTGGTGGCCGCTCAGCAGAACCTCGGGAATATCCAGACCTTCGAACGTCCGCGGCCGTGTGTACTGCGGATGTTCGAGGAGCCCGTCCTCGAAGCTTTCGTCCTCCAGCGATGCGGACTGTCCCAGAACCCCCGGGACCAGCCGAACGCAGGCCTCGATCGCGACCATCGCCGCCGCCTCGCCACCGGCCAGGACAGCGTCGCCGACGGCGACCTCCTCGAACCCCCGGGCGTCGAGCACCCGCTGGTCCACCCCTTCGAACCGG
>CANJMO010000071.1 GCA_947475845.1 Caulobacteraceae bacterium
AGCGGCATCATCCCCTTCATCCGCGTGATGGACTCGCTCACCCTCGCCATCTCGCAGGGCTCGCTGCGCCGTGGCTCGGCCGCCGTCTACCTCGACATCTTCCATCCCGAGATCGAGGAGTTCCTCGAGATCCGCAAGCCGTCCGGCGACTTCAACCGCAAGGCGCTGAACCTCCATCACGGCATCAACCTCACCGACGAGTTCATGGAAGCCGTGCGCGACGGGACCGATTTCGCCCTGCGCTCGCCCAAGAACAACGAGGTGGTCAAGACCGTCGACGCCCGCACCCTGTGGCAGAAGATCATCGAGATCCGCCTGCAGACCGGCGAGCCCTACCTGATCTTCTCCGACACCGTGAACCGCGCCATGCCGCAGCATCAGCGCGAGCTGGGCATGAAGGTGCGCCAGTCCAACCTGTGCTCCGAGATCATGCTGCACACCGGCAAGGATCACCTCGGCCAGGACCGCACCGCCGTCTGCTGCCTGTCCTCGGTCAACGCCGAGAAGTTCCTGGAATGGCGCGACCACCCGACCTTCATCGAGGACGTCATGCGCTTCCTCGACAACGTGCTGCAGGATTTCATCGGCCGCGCCCCGCCGTCGATGAGCGCGGCGATCTATTCGGCCACCCGCGAACGCTCGGTCGGCCTCGGCCTGATGGGCTTCCACACCTTCCTGCAGAGCCAGAACGTGCCCTTCGAGAGCGCCCTGGCCAAGTCCTGGAACATGCGCCTGTTCAAGCACCTGCGCCGCGAGGCCGACCGCGCCTCGCGCGTCCTGGCCGAGGAAAAGGGCGCCTGTCCCGACGCCGCCGACCGAGGCCTGATGGAGCGCTTCACCCACAAGCTGGCGATCGCCCCGACTGCCTCGATCTCGATCATCTGCGGCGGCACCTCCGCCGGCATCGAGCCGATCCCGGCCAACATCTACACGCACAAGACCCTGTCCGGCTCCTTCGCCGTCAAGAACCCCTACCTCGAGCGCCTGCTGGATCAGACCGGCAACGACACCACCGAGGTTTGGAACTCGATCCTGGAGAACGAGGGCTCGGTCCAGCACCTGGACTTCCTCAGCCAGGACGACAAGGACGTCTACAAGACCGCCTTCGAGCTGGATCAGCGCTGGGTCATCGAACTGGCCGCCGACCGCACCCCGGAGATCTGCCAGTCGCAGTCGCTCAACGTCTTCCTGCCGGGCGACGTCGACAAGTGGGACCTGCACATGCTGCACTTCAGCGCCTGGGAGCGGGGCTGCAAGTCCCTCTACTACCTGCGTTCCAAGTCGGTTCAGCGCGCCGCCCACGCCGGCAGCGACATCGTCGAGGCCATCGCTCCCATGACCATGGGTGCCAAGACCGACTACGACGAGTGCCTGGCCTGTCAGTAGGCCTAGCTCGGCTGTAGGAACTAAGCTCCGCCCCCAAGGTTTCAGATACCAGCGTTCCATCCGCAGGGCTTCGGTCAGGTGACCGGAGGATAGGACGCGGGGAGCGGGCGCATGCGCCTTCCTGTAGCGATCTTCGGCTTGGCGATGCTGGCGCCCCTATGCGCCCAGGCTCAGTCCGTATTGGGCCAGTCGGCGGGCTCCAAACCCGCCTTCGGGCCCCAGGACACCCTGTCCACCGTCGTCTTCGTCAACCGCGCCGCCACCCAGAGCAGCTTGTCCCCGGCCCTCGCTCCCCCGCGCGGATGGCAGGCTAGCGCCGGCGGCGTCGGCTTCGACGTCATCCCCCACGCCGCCATCAATACCGGCGGGACCAGCGGATCGGCGCCACCTTCAAGGTCTCCTCGCTGGAGAGCGCCGTGCGCGGCCGCCTCTCGGCCATGGGCGTCAAGGACGGCTCGTCCTACGGCGATCAGGGCCGCGTCTACCTGTTCGCCGCGGTCAAGGGCCAGGCGGTCGGCATGAACATGATGTCCACCTCCGCCGGCGGCATGCGCCAAGCCGGCTGGTCGACCGACACGTCCAGCGCCCTGATCGGCGATGGCCAGGTCGGGATCGGCTGGCGCAGGGGCGGCATGGAAACCACCGTCGGCTACATCCACCGCGGCATCCACGTGAAGGACGCCCCCCGCGGCGTCAGCGACTCCCTGGGCGAGGACCTGGGCGCCGTCAGCTTCACCTTCCATCCGCACTGGTAGACGTCCGGCGCTCCGGCACGGACTTATCCACAAAACGCCTTTAATGGTGGAGCGTTAAAGCTGCGCCACAAGATGTAGTGGTCCATTAGGGAATTCGGTGCTTCACTCGGGTCTCTGATTTGATTCACGCCCGTCCGTCTGAGGCTTCCCCCATGTCCGCCCCGCTGATCACCGGCAAATCCGGTCTGCTGACGCCTTCGTACGCCTACAAGCCGTTCCGCTATCCGTGGGCCTACGACTTCTGGAAGAAGCAGCAGCAGGTCCACTGGATGCCCGAGGAGATTCCCCTCGGCGAGGACTGCAAGGACTGGGCGTCCAAGCTCGATGACGGCGAGCGCAACCTGCTGACCCAGATCTTCCGCTTCTTCACCCAGTCGGACATCGAGGTGAACGACAACTACATGGAGCGCTACGCCCGCGTCTTCAAACCGACCGAAGTGAAGATGATGCTGTCGGCGTTCTCCAACATGGAGACCATCCACATCGCCGCCTACAGCCTGCTGGTGGAAACCATCGGCATGCCGGAGAGCGAGTATTCCGCCTTCATGAACTACAAGGCGCTGCGCGATAAGCACGACTACATGGGCAAGTTCGGGGTCGAGAACGACGCCGACATCGCCCGCACCGTGGCCATGTTCGGCGGCTTCACCGAAGGCCTGTCGCTGTTCGCCTCCTTCGCCATGCTGATGAACTTCCCGCGCTTCAACAAGATGAAGGGCATGGGCCAGATCGTCAGCTGGTCGGTGCGCGACGAAAGCCTGCACTGCGAGGGCATGATCAAGCTCTACCACGCCTTCAACAAGGAGACCGGGGCGGTCACCAAGTCGGTCGCCGACGACATCGTCGACTGCGCCAAGACCGTGGTCGGCATGGAAGACAAGTTCATCGACCTGGCCTTCGAGATGGGCCCGGTTCAGGGCATGACCCCCGAGGATATCAAGCAGTACATCCGCTACATCGCCGATTGGCGCCTCAAGCAGCTGGAACTGCCCACCGTCTACGGCGTCGCCGAGAATCCGCTGCCCTGGCTGCAGGTCCTGCTCTCGGGCGTCGAGCACGCCAACTTCTTCGAGGCCCGCTCCACCGAATATTCCAAGGCCGCCACCACCGGCCAATGGCACGGCCCCGAAGGCGTCTGGTCCGAATTCGACCGCCTCAAGGCCCGCCGCACGGAGAACGTTCTACCCGCAGAGTAGGCCTTGGGCGCGGCCTCTCCCGCTTGCGGGAGAGGGGGACCACGAAGTGGTGGAGAGGGCATGCCAACGCACGGCCCTACCGCTCCACCCCCGCCTCTAGAAACCGCCGCTTCTCGCCCTCGCTCGTCACGAAGACGATGAACCGCGCCGCCAGCTCGGGCTCCTTGGCTCCCGCCGACACCTGCGCCTCATAGGGCATCGCCTGCTGCAGCGCCGCCGGCAGCGGCCCCACCACCGCTACCCGCTTGTCGGGACTGAGCTCGCTCAGAAACGTCAGCCCCAGCTCCGCCTCGCCCAGCGCCACGGCCTCCGCCACATGCGCCCCGTCGGCATAGGCCTGGGTCTTGGCCGCCGCCGCCTGCGCGATCCCCAGCCGGACGAACACCGTCTGCAGGTACAGCGTCGACGCCGCCCCCAGCTTCGGGTCGGGATTGGCGATCGACTTGGCCGCCAGGATCGCCGCCTTGAACGCCTCGGGCGTGGAGATATCGGGCTTCGCCGCGCCGGCCTTCACCGCCACGCCGATCACCGCCCTGCCGACAGCCACCGGCGCTCCGGCCGCCGTCTTCCCACCGGCCCGCAACGCCGCCAGTCCCTCCTTGGAGATGACCAGCACGTCGGACGCCTCGCCCGCATTGACCTTGCCGGCGATGAACCCGGTCGGCCCGGTCACGAAATGCAGCTGCACCCCCGTCGCCTTGGTGAAGTCTTCGCCCGCGGCCTTCAGCGGCGCCGCCATCGACCCGCCGGAGAACACCGTCAGCTCGGCCGCGCTCGCCGCCTCCGCGCCTTGCGCCGCCAGCACCATCGTCGCCGCCAACGCGATTGCCCGCACCGTCATGCCGCCGTCTCCCATCCGCTCACGCCCCAGGGTTAAGCCGCGCCCGCGCCGAGCGCCAGAGGCCTATCAGCCAGATCGGCCAGCCCGCCCAGTCCCCGCATCAGGCCGGCCAGGACCTCGTGGTCTCCCACGAACAGCCGCCGGATCGGCGACAGATCGATCCGCCCATCCCGGCCGATCGGCGCGTGGTCCCCGGCCACGCCGCAGGCCGCCAGTCCGAACCCCCTGCAGATCGCTTTCGTATCCACCCCCGGCCCGGTCAGGCTCGGCATCGCCACCCGCACCGACGCCCGCAGCCCGGTGCCCAGGTTCGACGGGCAGGAGGTGACGTAGCCATAGGCGTCGTCGTGGACGAAACGGACGCCGGCCGCGGCCTCGATCAGCGCCAGCACCTCGCGCAGCCGCTCATAGGCCTCCAGCAGCCGGGCGCCGGTCCTCAGGCTGATGATCCGCAGGTGATCCTCTTCGCCGATCCACACGATCACCGACCTGTCGGCGCAGACGTAGCAGGCGCGGCCATAGGGCCAGTCGCCGGCCAGGCCCGCGCTCGTCATATAGGGGTCCTGATCCATCGCCCTGAACATGATGTGGGCGTCGATCAGGGCCTGATATTGCCCGGCCCCGATCAGGTTCGGATTGGCCTCGCCGGGCCCGAATTCCGGCGTCAGGCTGTACACCCGCCCGCCATAGGCCGCATCGCCGATCAGCACCCCCAGCGCGCGCGTCATCGCCCGCTCCAGCCCGATCCGCTCGCCCCGGTCCATGCTCCCGGGCAGGGCAAAGCCCTCCAGGTTGCGCGCCGCCCGCACCCGAGTGCTCGCCACCGGCAGGCCCAGCGCGGCCAGATCGAGGTCGGCGGGCCGCGCACTGTCGTCCAAGGAGTCCGCCGCCGTCCCGTGATGCGCGCGGATCAGCGGCCCGAAGAAGTCGTCCAGCGCGTGCAGGTCGCCGGGCCGAAGGATGTAGCAGCCGACGCTGGAATCCGGATTCTGCGCCCCCGAACGGCAACAGGCCTGCAGCCGCTCGCGCTCACCCGCGCTGAACGACAGGAACAGGTCCCGGCTCATATGCTGCGCCGAGCGGTTGCGCGGATGCGAGACGCGCAGCTGCGCCATCCGGCCCAGGAACAGCTCTTGTTGCGCGGTCGGCTGCGGCGTCTGCGCGATCCGCACCCTAGCTCGCCGCGCCCCGGATCTGGGCCCGCGTATCGGCCAGGGCCGCCAGCAGCGACTGCAGGTCCTCGGAGTCCTCCAGCCGCCCGTCCATCGTCGTCCGTGTCGCCAAGGACGGCGGCGCCGACTCCACGCGGCTCGACCGCGTGATCGAGGAGACCGGCGAGCGGCTCGACGACGAGGATATCTACGGCGACGTGGCGTCCCGCCCGGTCGGCGAACTGGTCGCCCTGATCTGCCGCGACCTCGGCCTCGACCCGGACTGGACGCGGTTGGCTGAAGAGGCTTGGGCCCAGGACGAGATCGCCGAGGCCCCTGTGGGATCGCCGTTCAATGACCTAAGCTCAGCGCGACCTCCCCCGTTTACGGGGGAGGGGGACCACGAAGTGGTGGAGAGGGCATACCGGGGGACGCCGCCAGCCTTCAACCCAGAACCCCCGCACGGCGCATCACCCTAATCGGTTGGGATGAGGCATGCCCTCACCACCGCTTCGTGGTCCCCCTCTCCCGCAAGCGGGAGAGGTCGCCTGGACTTGCGCCTGCTACCCTGGCGAAGCGCCCTGCACCCCAACCCGCAAGAGATAAACTGACTGCGACGCGCACATGAACAGCCAGTCGCGCTTGGGCCCGGCGAAGCACAGGTTGGCGCAGGTTTCCGGCAGGCGGATGCGGCCGATGCACTTGCCGGCCGGGTTCCACACCGTCACCCCCATATAGCCGGGGGCTGAGGTCGATCCCGCCCAGACGTTGCCGGCCACGTCCACCCGCAGGCCGTCGAAGCCGCACTTCACCCCGTCGACCATGCCGTCGCTGAACTGGCGCTGATTGACGATGCCGCCGCCCTTCACGTCGGCCACTTGCAGCGTCGGGCCCCACACGAAATAGACCTTGGAATAGTCGGGCGAGAAGGCCAGGCCGTTGGGGTTGGTTCCCGTCTGGCCTTCCAGAACCAGGTCCACCCGCCCGCCCGGATCGATCCGGTAGATCGACGGCGGCCGCACCTGCTTCTGCGAGCCGATGATGCCGGCGCCGCCGTTGCCGATGTTGGGATTGGCGAGGCCCCTGGGGTTCATCGGGACCGCGACGCCCGGGTCCGGATGCCCCTCCGACAGCTGCGCGCCATAGGGCGGGTCGGCGAACCAGATGCTGCCGTCCTTATGCGGCGCGGCGTCGTTGGGCGAATTGAGCGGCTGGCCCTTGTAGTTGTCGGCCAGCACGGTCATCCCCCCGTCGTGCTCCCAGCGCACCAGCCGCCGCAGATAGTGCTGGGCCGAGACCTGGCGTCCCTGGAAATCGAAGGTGTTGCCGTTGGAATTGAAGGATTGGCGCCGGAACGGCGTCACCTCGCCGGTCTCCCAGATGTAGCGGTACTGCACGTCGCCCGAGACGTCGGAGAACACCACATACTGGCCCTCGCCGCTCCACGCCGGCCCCTCCGCCCACTCGAACCCGGTCTTGACCCGCTTGATCGACGAGTGGCCGAGGAAGATCTCGTTGGCGCTGGGGTCCAGGCGCAGGATGTCGGGGTCGGGATAGGTGTTGGGCGGCGCGTCCGGCCCATACACCCGCCCGTTCATCACCGAACTGGACGGCGCCAGCTGCTGCGCATGAGCCAGGGTCGGCGCGATGGCGGCGGCGCCCGCGAGCATGCCGCGGCGTGTCAGATGGTTGAGCACTGTGTCCTCCCAGGCTTCTTGTTCTGCGGTGAAGCTGAGCCTTGGACGACTGAGCGTCAACATGACTCCCTTCCCCCGACTCGAAACCTTCGCCGTCCGCCGCTATCCTTCCCGCCATGACCCAGATCAGCGACCTCCCGGCCATCGTCGACCGGCTGCAAGACCTCTACTCAGGCTCCGTCCGCGACCTGCGCGCGGCGCTGAACGCCTACCTCAAGACCGGCGAGCGTCCCTCGGCCGAGGCCCGCGCCAAGGGCCTGTTCGCCTATCCCCAGTTGCAGGTCACCTACGCCCCAGAGCCCGGCGCCCCGCTGGAGCGCAAGCCGCACACCGCGCGCGCGTTCGGCCGCATGACGGCGCCCGGCGTCTACGCCACCACCATCACCCGGCCGGAGTTCTTCCGCGACTATCTGATCGAACAGCTCGGCTACCTGGTCCGCGACTACGGCGCCCGCGTCAGCGTCGGCCCGTCCGAGCAGGAGATTCCCTATCCCTATGTGCTCGACGCCTCCACCGACCTGGGGCTCGACGCCCCGGCCTCGCGCGAGCTGGCCCGCTGGTTCCCGACCACCGATCTGGCCGCCATCGGCGACGAGACCTCGGACGGCCTGTGGAGCCCGGCGCTGGAGGCGGCCCGGCCGCTCAGCCTATTCGACGCCCCGCGCGTGGACTTCTCCCTGGCCCGCCTGACCCACTACACCGGCGCCCCGGCCCAGCACGTCCAGCAGTACATCCTGTTCACCAACTACCACCGCTACGTCGACGCCTTCGTCCACTGGGCGGCCCAGCAGCTGGCCGCCGAGGACAGCCCCTACACCGCCCTGTCGTGCGCCGGCGGCGTGATGGTCGACCGCAATACCGAGGAGCCCGAGAAGGCCGTGGCGGATGGCGCTTGGCGCCGCCACCAGATGCCCGCCTATCACCTGATGGCGCCGGGCGGGGCCGGGGTCAGCCTGGTCAACATCGGCGTCGGCCCGTCCAACGCCAAGACCATCACCGACCACCTGGCGGTGCTGCGGCCCCAGGCCTGGCTGATGATCGGCCACTGCGGCGGCCTGCGCTCCAGCCAGACCATCGGCGACTACGTCCTGGCCCACGCCTATCTGCGGGACGACCATGTCTTGGACGACGTCCTGCCGCCGGAAATCCCCATCCCCGCCCTGGCCGAGATCCAGCTGGCTTTGAACAAGGCCGCCGAGATGGTCACCGGCGAGGACGCCGAGGCGCTCAAGCGGCGCATGCGCACCGGCACCATCGTCACCACCGACGACCGCAACTGGGAGCTGCGCTACACCACCTCGGCCCTGCGCTTCTCGCAATCGCGCGCGGTCGGCATCGACATGGAGTCCGCCACCATCGCCGCCCAGGGCTACCGCTTCCGCGTACCCTACGGCACCCTGCTGTGCGTGTCCGACAAGCCGCTGCACGGCGAGATCAAGCTGCCCGGCCAGGCCAACCGCTTCTACGACCGCGCCATCGGCGAGCACATCCAGATCGGCATCGCCGCCGTCGATCTGCTGCGCCAGGAAGGCGCCGGCCTGCACTCGCGCAAACTCAGGGCCTTCGACGAGCCGCCCTTTAGGTAGCGAACAGGTAGAGACCGAAACCCAGGGTGTCGCGGCCTTCGCCAAGGTAGATCTGCCGCCACTGCTTGATCCTGGCGCGCATCGGCCCGGCTTCCGGCGCCTCGGGGTTGGCCGCCGCATGGGCCTCGATCGCGCTGGAGTAGCGCCAGGCGTACTCGTCCCAGTCCTGGTCCGAGGCGACGGCGGCATACAGAGGCGTCAGCCCAGCCGCCTCGCCCGCCGCCACATAGTCGGCATGGCCGGCGTACAGAGCCGCCACCGGCCCGGTCGCCGCCCGCAGCATGTCGCTCGGAGGCCGCTTCCAGAAGGTCTCGCCCCACAGGATGCGCCCGCCCGGCTTCACATGCTTGGCCAGGGCCTTGAACTGCTCGGTGTTGTCCTTGGCGCCCGGCACGAGCACGCCCGCCCCGACGCTGACCAGCAGGTCGCAGGGCTCGGCCGTGGCCAGGTAGTCCATCGACTCCGCCTGATGGAAGCTCAGCCGCTTGTCCGCGCCCCAGCGCGCCTTGGCCAGGTCGAGCATGATCGCGGAGCGGTCCACCGCCCGCACCGTGACCCCGTAACGCTCGGCCAGGTGCGCCGCCATGGTCGCCGGGCCGCAGCCGAGGTCGATGACCGACCAGCCGTGTACGATCCCCGACAGCGCCAGCACGCGGTCGAGCATCTCCACCGACACCGGGCTGGAGAAGTGATGGTTGGAATGGGCGATGGCGCTGAGCTTGAGAAGGTCCATGCCCTCACGCTAGCAGCTTGGGCTAGCCCCCAAAAGGGAGCGCGTCCGGCTCCACCATCTGACCCAGGCAAGCTGGGACCCGACGGGGCGCCGAACGCGCACGGGACCTTGGACCTCCATCCCGACCTGTAGATTGACGCGTCACGCGCGCCGCTTCCAATCACCATGGCGTGAGCCGCGCCGGCGCGGTATTTGGGCCCCATGACCCAGGTCGCGATCCTGCAACGACCCTGGCGCGATCCCGTGGCGGCCCTGCTAGCGGATCCCAAGGATCGGGCGGAGAACCTGATGATCGTCGACCTGATGCGCAACGACCTGTCGCGGGTCTGCCGCCCGGGCTCGGTGCGGACGCCGGAGCTGTTTAGGCTGGAGAGCTTCGCCAACGTCCATCATCTGGTATCGACCGTGACCGGGCGGCTGATGGACGGCGCCGGGCCGGCGCAGCTGCTGCAGGCGGCCTTCCCGCCGGGCTCGATCACCGGCGCGCCCAAGGTCCAGGCGATGAAACTCATTTCCCAGCTGGAGCCCCCGCGTGGCCCCTACTGCGGCAGTCTGTTCTGGGCGGGCTTCGACGGGTCGATGGACTCCAGCGTGCTGATCCGCACCGTCGCCTGCGTGCAGGACATGGACGGCTGGCGCTATGAGGCGGGGGCTGTCCTTGACGACCGCGATCACGAACCCGTCCACATAAGCCATGCTGGCCTCCCTCTGCCTGGTCCTAGGACGGCCGGGCCGGCCGCGATCCGACAGAGGGAGGCGACAAATCTGTCGAGCGGAAGGCTATTTTGTCCCGAAGGCGGCCTTGAGGTAGGCGAGATTGTTGTCGGCCATCTGCGGCGGCAGGTCCTGGCGCTGGATCTGCTCGCCTTCGGCGAGCTTGCCTTGCAGGCCAAGGACGAGGGCGAGGTTCTGGCGCACCTGCAGGCCAGCGCCGGGGGCGGCGACGGCCTTGCGCAGCAGGGCTTCGGCCTGGGGCTTGTCGCCCTGGGCGGCGTGGAACATGGCGGCGTTTGAGAGCACGGTGGGATTGTCGGGGGCCAGGCTGAGGGCCTGGGCGTGGGCGACCTGAGCTTCGGCGGGGCGGCTGGCCTGTTCCAGGGCGACAGCCAGCAGGGACGGGGCGCGCCAGTCCCTGGGGGCCAGGGCCATGGCCTTGCGGGCCGGATCGACGGCGAAGAAGCC
>CANJMO010000072.1 GCA_947475845.1 Caulobacteraceae bacterium
TCGGGGACCTGGTTGTTGATGATCTTGCGGGCCAGGCCTTCGGCGATGGCAGTCTTGCCCACGCCCGGATCGCCGACCAGCAGCGGGTTGTTCTTGGTCCGCCGGCAGAGGATCTGGATGCAGCGTTCGACCTCGCTGATGCGGCCGATCAGGGGATCGACCTTACCTTGCTTGGCCTTCTCGTTGAGGTTGACGCAGTAGGCTTCCAGCGCCTCTCCGGGCGACTTGGGCTTATCCGTCTTTTCCTCGGGATCGGCTTCGGTGGCGCCCTTGACCGCACGGGCCTCCGACGCACCCGCCTTCTTGGCGATGCCGTGGGCGATGAAGTTGACCGCGTCGTAGCGGGTCATGTCCTGCTCCTGCAGGAAGTAGGCGGCGTGGCTCTCACGCTCGGAGAAGATGGCCACCAGCACATTGGCGCCGGTCACCTCTTCCCTGCCCGACGACTGGACATGGATCACCGCCCGCTGGATCACGCGTTGGAATCCGGCGGTGGGCTTGGCGTCTTCGCCGTCGTCGACGACGAGCGACTTCAGTTCGGTGTCCAGATAGTTCAGCAGGCTTTTCTTGAGCGCGGCGAGATCGACCTCGCAGGCGCGCATGACGCCCGATGCGTCCTGGTCGTCGGCCAGGGACAGCAGCAGGTGTTCGAGGGTCGCGTATTCATGCTTGCGCTGGTTAGCGAAAGCTACGGCCCGGTGAAGCGTCTCTTCCAGATTCCTAGAGAACGATGGCAATTAGGGCCTCTCAATCCTTTTCCATGGTGCACTGGAGCGGATGCTGGTGCCGCCTGGCGGTGTCGATCACCTGCGAGACTTTTGTCTCCGCAACCTCGTAGGTGAAAATCCCACAGACGCCGACGCCGTGCTGATGCACGTGGAGCATGATGCGAGTCGCATCCTCCCGCGATTTGTTGAAAAACCGCTCGAGGACGTAAACGACGAACTCCATGGGCGTGTAGTCGTCGTTCAGAATCAGGACGCGATAGAGCGAAGGCTTCTGGGTCTTGGGCTTGGTCTGGGTGACTACCGCAGACCCTGCCCCGTTGCCGGCTCCCTCGTTCTCGTCGCCTTGCTTCCGCTCGGCCATACACACTGTCTCCGTGGCGTGGAGGCTGATGCCCCCGCTCACTGATTAGATATGAAAAATCGGAGCATTTGAAAGGGCTCAGCGCCGCACCCCGAGCTTTATCCGCAGACCGGCGTTTTGCCAGGCCGTCGCAAGGGCGTGTTTCGGGTGCTGTCGGAGTGTGGCCATGGCCGATCCAAAAACCAAAAGGGCCCGAGGCGTTTCCGCCCCGGGCCCTTCAGGTCGTTGATGACGAGAAGAACTAGCGGGCGGTCTGGAACTGCTCGACGACGGCGCTGACGCGCTCGTTGATCGGACGCATCGATTCCTTGACCGAACCGGAAACGGTGTCGGACCACTTGGTCATTTCGGCCATGTAGGCTTCCATGAAGCCCTTGGTGTAGGCCGTTTGGAACTCGACGACTTCCTGCAGGCTCTTGGCGCCCGAGAGGGTCTTGATGGCGGCCGAGTGGCCTTCGGCGGTCTTCTTGGAGAAGGCCATCGCTTGAGCGCCGAGGGTTTCGGCGCCCTTGGTCGCGGCGGTCACCGAAGCGACGACCGCTTCGAGGTTGCGCTTGGACTGGACGTTGACGTCGGCGAGGGCCGCGAGCGACTTCTCGACGTTGTCCTTGAAAGCTTGGTTACCAGTGGCGGCGAACCGTTCGGCGGTCGCCTTGGCCGTCTCAGCAGCAGTCGCCATGGAAAGTCTCCTCGTGGGCGATGTAAGGAGCGCCGAGCCGGTTGCCGAGCGCCTGCAGCTGCTTTTAGGCTAACCGATTCAGAGGGTCAAGCATTTTTGCTGCAATGCACAATCGCAACTGCGTGATGACGGTTTGGTGAATCAGAAATGTGCGCGAACTCGTCGCGGTCATCAGTTGTTTACTTTAGGGAAAGGGACCTCAGGGCATGTTATACCCCTCCCCTGGCGGACGTTTTCCGCCGCTTTAACGACGGACGCCGCATGCAAAGCCCCGCCCGCCGCCTCGCGCTTCTCGTCGTCGCCGGGGCCCTTGCCGTTACCAGCCTCGCCCCCGCGGCGGAGGCCAAGACCCGGCACAAGTCGCGGGGGCCAGCCTTCCTGCACTTCACGTCGCAGCCCAAATACGCGTCGATCGTGATCGACGCCAAGACCGGCGAAGTTCTCTACGAACAGGCGCCCGACGCCCATCGGTACCCTGCCTCCATCACTAAAATTATGACGATGTACCTGGCGTTCGAACAGCTATCGGACGGTCGGCTGTCGCCAAACCAATCGATGGTGGTATCGCCCCACGCCGCGGCCCAGGCGCCGTCCAAGCTGGGCATCCGTCAGGGCGGCCACATCTCCGTCGCTGACGCCATGAGCGCCATCGCGGTTAAGTCGGCCAACGACATGGCCGTGGCCCTGGCCGAACAGATGGGCGGCTCGGAAATCCATTTCGCCGAGATGATGACGGCCAAGGCCAAGCAGCTGGGCATGAACAACACCCAGTTCGTCAACGCCTCCGGCCTGCCCGACAACCGCCAGCTGACCACGGCGCGCGACATCGCGATCCTGTCGCGGGCGGTGCTGCGCGACTATCCGCAGTACTACGCCTACTTCGGCAAGCGTGAGTTCACCTGGAACGGCTACACCACCCGCAACCACAACCACCTGCTGGGTCAGATGCCGGGCGTGGACGGGATCAAGACCGGCTTCACCAACGCCTCGGGCTTCAACCTCGCCGCCTCGGCCGTGCGCGACAACCGCCGCCTGATCGCGGTGGTGCTGGGCGGCTCCTCGACCGCCGCCCGCGACTCGCATGTGGAAGACCTGCTCGATGCGGGCTTCAACGTCATGCACAAGCGTGAGACGGGCCAGATGACCACCATCGCCCAGAACCTGCGGGAACCGGCGCCGGTCGGGGTGGTCGACCGCCCGCCCACCGAACAGGGCGACGGCGATCAGGACGGCGTGCATATCGTGGTCGACGGCAAGGCGCCCAAGGCCGCGGTGGCTCGGGTTTCGGCCAAGGACGCCGATCAGATGAGCTGCAAGCGTGTGCTCAATAAGCGCACGCACAAGCGCGTCACCAAGTGCGTGAAGCTGGCCGTCAGCAAAACCAGCGCCAAGGCCAAGGCCGCCAAGGCCGTCATCGCCAAGACCGACTCCTCGGCCGGCGGCGAATGGCAGGTGCAGCTGGGCGCCTACAAGAACTCCACCCTCGCCCGCCAGCAGCTGGCCAAGCTGAACAGCAAGTTCGCCACTCAGCTTTCGGACTCGCAGGGCCACGTCGAGCACGCGTCGGGCAACTACCGCGTCCGCTTCGCCGGCCTGTCGGCCTCTGACGCGCGTGAAGCCTGCGCCAGCATCAAGGCCCAGGGGCAGGACTGCATGGCGGTGCGTCCCTAACAGGTCGTCATCCTTGGTTTTCGCGAAGCAAAATACCGAGGACCCAGCAGTTCCAGCCTATCCGTAGCGCCAGTTTCCACCGTCGCAGCGTTGGCGTCTTCGCTGCTGGGTCCCAAGGACAAGCCTTGGGATGACGATTGGGGAAGCTCAGCCTATCCCTTAAGCAGCCGGTCCCTGGCCGCGTTGAGCTGGGCCGCAAGGCCGGCGCTGCCGCCCTTGTCGGGGTGGGCGCGTTGCATGAGGCGTGTGTAGGCGGCGCGGATATCGGCCACCGACGCATCGGCTTGCACCCCCAGGATCGAGCGGGCGTCGGCCGCGCTCATGCCCCCGACGGGTGGCGGCGGCGGACGGGATGCGGACGGACGGCGGTGAACTCGCGCGCCGCCAGCGGTTCCCATCGCCAGGAGCACCAGCGGCAAGCCGATCCACCACTCGCCCCGGATGGCCAGGACGATGCCGATCACGGTCAGGATCACCGAGCCCAAGCCCGCGAACAGCCGCCAGCCACCGCGCCGGATCATCGGCGACTGGGTCCAAAGCAAGGCGAGCAACAGGGCTAAGGCAAGGGCGGGAACGAGCATGGCCCGAACAAGCGCGATCAGGACGCCTTGTCGAGTTCTTCCGTATCCAGAACCGCGATGTCGTCCTCGGCGTCGTCAGACAGACCCACCGCCGCCATCAGGGCGCGCAGCTCCTGGCGGGCCGCCACATGGGACAGCGACACCGGCACCGGCCGCACGCCGGGGCTGAGATCGGCGATGGTCAGTCCGAACGGGAACAGCTCGCGGTAGATGACCCGGTCGCGCAGACCCGGTCCGACGCGGAAACCGACCCGGCGGCTGAGGGCGTCGATGCGCTCCTCGAGCCGCTTGCGGTTGCGCGCTTCGGTGGTGGCGAGACGATTGCGCAGCACCAGCCAGTCGGTCATGCGCCGGGTGGCGGCGGCGCGGACCTTGCGCGCTTCCCACACCGATTCCGAATATAGGCTGGGCTTCTTCAGCTCCAGGGTGACCGGGTCCACCTGTCCCAGCATGTCGAAATCGACGAAGCTGTCGTTGAGCGGGGTGACGATCACGTCGGCGTTCTGGTGCGCCTTGCGCGACAGGGCGGTGTCGGCGCCGGGAGTGTCGATCAGGATGAAGTCGGCGAGCCCCGAGGCCTGGGCCATGACGTCGTCGAAGCGCGCCGCCTGGTCGTCTACCGCAGCCCGCACCAGGATTTCGCCGGCCTGGCCCGAAGGCGTCAGGGGCATGGGCAGGACCGCGCCGGAGGAGGCCATCCACTGGCGGCGGTTGTCGAAGAAACGGTTCAGCGACTGCTGGCGAAGGTCCAGGTCGAGCACCGCCACCCGTGCGCCGCCGTGCAGCAGGGCCGCCGTCATGTGGATGGCGATGGTGGACTTTCCCGCCCCGCCCTTCTCGTTGCCGATCACGATCACCCGTGCTTCGGACATGGAACACCTCACTGACTGCCGCCGGCCGAATCAGTGGCCGCGCGCGCCAATCAGACGCCCGTCCTCTCGCACCCGTCAACGCGGCGTGATGATTCGCAAACAGGCTGGACGTCGCGGCCCACGCGGCGGCATAAGCCCGGCCATGAGTGAGCGTCCCGCCCTGACCGTCGCCCGCACCGTCAAGGACCTGCGCTGGCAGGTGTTCGCCTGGCGCGCCGAGGGCCTCCGCGTGGGCCTAGTGCCGACCATGGGCGCCCTGCACGAAGGTCACCTGTCGCTGGTGCGCCTGGCTTTGGAGAGCGCCGACCGGGTGGTGGTGAGCCTGTTCGTCAATCCGGCCCAGTTCGCGCCCACCGAGGACTTCGCCAGCTATCCGCGCGGCGAGGACCGCGACCGGGAGATGCTGGCCGAGGCCGGCTGTCATCTGCTGTATGCACCGGACGCGACGGAGATCTATCCGCCGGGCTTCTCGACCACCGTCACGGTCGGCGGCGTCTCCGCCCCGTTGGAGGGCGAGCGCCGGCCGCAGTTCTTCGGCGGGGTGGCGACGGTGGTGACCAAACTGTTCAACCAGGTGGCGCCCGATGTCGCGGTGTTCGGCGAGAAGGACTACCAGCAGCTGCAGGTGATCCGCCGCCTGGTGCGCGACCTGGACCTGCCGGTGCAGATCATCGGCGCCCCGACCCGCCGCGCAGAGGACGGCCTGGCCCTGTCATCCCGCAACGCCTACCTGAGCGCCGACGAGCGCGTGGTGGCGGGCAAGCTCAATGTGATCATGGCGCAGATGGCGCGTTCGGTGGCCGCCGGCGGGGCGGTGATCACCGCCGAGGCCATGGCGGCCGACGCTTTGAGAGCCGCCGGGTTCGACAGCATCGACTACATCGAGGTGCGCCACGCCGAGGACCTGTCGACCCTCGGCCCCGGCCCGATCGGCGATTCGCCGGCGCGGGTGCTGGCGGCGGTGAAGATCGGCAAGACGAGGCTGATCGACAACATCGCGGTCTAGGACGCGTCCACGCGGCTACCAAATCCCTAGTTCGCGCAGCTTTCCGGCGAGTTCCTGCGGCACCGCTTGAGCTTCGCCGTGCTTGCCGAGGTCTTCGGGGACGTCCTCGTGCGCGAAGTAGCGCCACCCCTGGAACGGGCGGCGCGGCAGGGGCACCACCAGGACAACCTCGGGATCCAGGGTGATTTGGCAGCGCGCGGCCTGGCCCTCGCCGAGGGTGGCGACCTCGATGATGCGCTGGCGGCACAGCACCAGGCCCTTGAACACCCGGTAGACCGAACCGCCCTCCTCCAGCTCGCGCGCCCGCTTGGGCGTCTGGCGCGTGGTCAGCACCCACGGCTGGCCCGCGCGGTTGGCCTGATGCCAGTCGATCAGTTCAGTGACTGTGTCGCAGCCGACGCAAAGCTTGATCAGATGGAGGGGCATGACCCCGGCATAAACCAGGATTACAGCATCGCCCAGCCCGGCCGGCGGCCATCCACAACCGCCTGCAGGCCCTCGCGGCCCTCGTCGCTGAAGCGGGTCTTGGCGAAGCGTTTGGCGGTCTCCTCGAGCAGGCTGTGCTCGAGGGGGCGGCCCCAGACCTCCCAGACCATCTTCTTGCACTCGTGCATGGCCTCGGGGCCGTTGGCGAGCACCTCGGTGGTGATGCGGGCGATGGCGGCGTCGATGGCGCCGGCATCCTCGATCTGCTGGATCAGACCGATCTGCTGGGCATGGAGGGCATCGAAGGTGCGGCCGGTCATGAACAGGCCCTTGGCATGGCGCGGGCCGATGGCGTTGACGATATAGGGCGCGACCACGGCGGGGACCCCGCCCATCTTGACCTCGGGGAAGGCGAAGCGCGCATCGGCTGCCGCCACCGCCATGTCGCAAGCCGCGATCAGGCCGACGCCGCCGCCGATGGCCTCGCCCTCAACCAAGGCCACCACCAGGGCCGGGATCTTGGTCAGGGCGTGCAGCATGTTGGCCATCAGCATGGCCTCGTTGCGCATATCGGCTTCGGTCCAGTCGGTCGCGGCGGTCTTCAGCCATTCGATGTCGGCGCCGCTGGAAAAGGTCCCGCCCGCCCCGCGCAGGAACACCACCCGCACATGGTCGGCGGCGTGCAGGGTCTCGAAGGCGTCTTTCAGGGCGGAGGCGACCTCGCCGTTGATGGCGTTGCCAGGGCCGGGGCCGTTGAGGGTCAGCACCACCGCGCCGGCCCGCGTGGAGTCGATCGACACCAAGCCTTCCAGGTCGGGGGAGCCGACGTTCTCGACCAGGGGATGGGCGATGGGATTGGTCATGACGCGCTCCTTACAGCTGTGCTGCAAAGGGGAACGTGCGGGACGCGCGCCGTATCCACAAGCCTTGCCGGAAGGTTGGGTGGCTTAGCGCGGTATGCGCGCGTCGATCTCGATTTCCAGCAGCATGCGGTCATCGACCAGGCCGCAGACCAGGGCGGTGGCGGCGGGGCGGACCTCGCCGAGGAACTCGCCGAACACCGGGGCCAGTTCGCCGAACTGTTCCGGCTTGGTCAGCAGGTAGCGCACCCGCACCACATGGCTAAGGTCGCCGCCGGCCTCGCCCAGCACCTTGGCGATGGTGGCGAAGCACTGGCGGGTCTGGGCCGCATGATCGTCCTCGATGGTCATGGTGGCGTAGTTGAAGCCGGTGACGCCGGAGATCAGGACCTCGGTGAAGTCGGCGTGCTCGACGACCATGGCGCGGGAATAGCCGGCGACCGCTTCGAAGCTGGAGCCGGAGGAGATGCGGGAGATTTTCATGGGCGTCGTTGAAACCGAGAAGCGGCTTCAGTTCAAGACGCTTCGCCTCTGGCGCCCAGGCGACTGAGCAGGAAATAGATCGAGGTAGCCGCCAAGGCCACGCCGACCAGCCCCAGCACCCAGCCGGTAGTCAGGGGATCGACCGGGATCGGCAGGCGCTCGGCCGCCTTGGCATTGAAGCCCCAGAACAGGCCGGCGCCGAACACCACTAGGCCAATTAGGCCGACCGCGGCCAGCACCGGCTCAGGCGTCCGGGCCTTCTTCTTGCGATGGGCCGCCAGCATCTCGGGCAGGATAGTGAAGGCGATCGGCCGGGATTCCTCGGGGACATCCTCGGACACGGGCTCGGCAGGCAGCAGCGAAGCCATCGACACAGCCTCGGCCGGCGGCGGCTCTAGTTGAACCGAGGGCGGCGCGTGCATCTCGTCGTCTACCGGCGGCAGGGGCTGACGGACCGGCTCGTCGAGCGGCGGCGCGTGGTCCTGCATGATGGCGTTGAGACGCTGGGACACCGCGTCGGCGGCCATACGGCTGGCCGAGGGCATCGGGTCGTCGGTGCGGTAGGCGTTGGTCAGCCGCCCGTCCAGCTGGGTCTCGACCTCCGCGGTCTGGCGCGGGGCGCTCCTGGCCACATCGTCGTCCACCCGAGGCATGACGATCAGCGAGGGCACGGGGATGTAGCCCTCCATCGGCGTCAGATAGAGCGCCATCTCGGCCGAGCGGCGGCGGACCAGGGCGTCGATGACGATGCGCTCGCCCTCGAAGTCGGCGGTGCGCCACATCTCCATGGCGCAGGCCGCCTGCAGGTGCTGGCCTTCGTTGAGGCGGCGCAGGACCGAGGAGCGGCGGAAGTTGGGCAGGCCTATGTTGAAGACGAAGGCGACCAGGGCGTCGAACTGGTTCTGGGTCAGCGGGCTGTAGACCCACTCGTTGATCGCCCGCACCACGGCGGCGAGGTCGTAGATAAGCAGGCCGTCGGCGTCCGCTTCGGTGATGTCGGCGCCTTCGCGGGCGGTGCGGGTGTGGCCATAGCCCACCGTCCAGGTCCCATCGGGGAGCCGGGCCGCGCGGCGGCGGAAACCTTCGAAGCGCTTGATCAGCTCGATGGCCGCCTTGGAGGCTTGGTAGCGCGGTTTCATGGTTCCGGAACGGTAGGTGATTCGCGCAGGGATGCGCGGGCTCTTATGACAGCAAATTCGCCCCGCCGCAGGAAGTGCGGCGGCTCACAAAGCTGTGGGCTAAAGCAGCAGAAGCGTGGCCAAGCCGAGGAAGCTGAAGAAGCCGACGCAATCGGTGACCGTGGTCAGGAAGATCACCGAGGACACCGCCGGGTCGTAGCCAATCTTTTCCAAGGTGATCGGGATCAGGATCCCGGCCAGGGCGGCGCAGAACAGATTGATGATCATGGCCAGGCCGATGACGATGCCCAGGGTCAGACCGTGGAACCAGAAGCCGGCCACCACCCCCATCAGCACGGCGAAGGCGCAGCCGTTGAGCAGGCCCACCGCCGTCTCGCGCCAAACGATGCGCGCCACGTTGGCCGAGCTCAGTTCCTTGGTGGCCATGGCGCGTACGGCCACGGTGACCGTCTGGGTGCCGGCGTTGCCGCCCATCGACGGCACGATCGGGGCCAGGACGGCCAGGGCGATGATCTTGTCGATCTGGCCCTGGAACAGGGAGATGACGCCCGACGCCAACAGGGCGGTGCCGAGGTTGATGAACAGCCACCAGAAGCGCGACTTGCTGATCTCCAGGATCGAGGCGTCGCGGCCGGCGTCGGACACACCGGCCAGGGCCAGGATGTCCTCCTGGTTCTCCTCGCTGATGATGCCGACGATATCGTCGACGGTGATCTGGCCGACCAGCCGCCCGCCGGCGTCGACCACCGGCGCCGAGATCAGGCGGTATTTCTCGAAGGCGTAGGCGACCTCCTCCTGGTCCATATCGACCGGGATCTCGATCACCGGCTCCATCAACTGGGACAGCAGGGTCTCGGGCTTGGCGGTGACCAGGCGGCTGAGCGGCGCGGCGCCGAGAGGCCGGAAGGACGGATCGACGACGTAGATGTCGAAGAACAGCTCGGGCAGGTCGGTGGACTGGCGCACATGCTCCAGGGTCTGGCCCACGGTCCAGAATTGCGGGGAGGCGATCACCTCGCGCTGCATCAGGCGGCCGGCGGTCTCGTCCTCGTAGCCCAGGCTGGTCTGGATGGCGGTCCGGTCGGTCTCGGACATGGCGGCCAGAACCGCGTCGCGCTTGTCGTCCTCCAGGTCGTCGACAACGTCGGCGGCGTCGTCGGAGTCCAGGTCGCCGAGCGCGGTGGCCAGGGTGTCGGTCGAAACCGATTCCAGCACTTCCTCGCGGATATTGGTGTCCAGCTCGGTGAGGATCTCGGCCAGGTCGCCGGGGGCGAGCAGCGGGATCAGGGCTTCGCGGTAGGCCGGGGACAGGAAACCCATCAGGTCGGCGACGTCGGCCGGGTGCAGGGCCTCGACCAGCTCGCGCAAATGTTCTTCGTCGCCGCGGTCGGCGGCGTCGATCACCCGTTCGACGTATTCGGGATTGAGGCCGTAGTCGTCCTGGAGCGCCAGATCCTCCAGGTCCTCCTGAACGGCGACGTCCTTGTCGAGCTCCAGCGCGGTCGTGTCGGGCCCTGTCGGGGTCATCGAACGCTCCGGTAGCTTGCTTACGACAGATGTCGCCTCAGCGTAGTGGATCCAAATTTCACTGGTGCGGTCGAGAAGACTCGAACTTCCACGGGTTGCCCCACAGCGACCTCAACGCTGCGCGTCTACCA
>CANJMO010000073.1 GCA_947475845.1 Caulobacteraceae bacterium
CGACACCCCCGGCCACGCCGACTTCGGCGGCGAAGTGGAACGCATCCTCGGCATGGTCGATGGCTGCCTGCTGCTGGTGGACGCCGAAGAAGGCGTCATGCCGCAGACCAAGTTCGTGCTGGGCAAGGCCCTGAAGCTGGGCCTGCGCCCGATCGTGGTGCTGAACAAGGTCGACCGGCCGCACGCCGATCCCGACCGCGTGCTCAACGACGCCTTCGACCTGTTCGCCGCCATGGGCGCGGATGACGACCAACTGGACTTCCCGCACCTGTACGCCTCGGGCAAGCAGGGCTGGGCCACCGTCAACATGGGCGACCCGCAGGAAACCCTGGCCCCGATCTTCGACAAGATCGTCGAGCATGTGCCCGAGCCCAAGGCCGTGGCCCGCGCCGAAGAGCCGGCCCAGATCCTGGCCGTGCTGATCGAAAACGATCCGTTCCTCGGCCGCCTGCTGACCGGCCGCGTCGAGGCGGGCCGGTTCTCCCCCGGCCAGGCGATTCACGCCCTGTCGCGCGACGGCAAGGAAATCGAACGCGGCCGGGTGACCAAGATTCTCGCCTTCCGCGGCCTCAAGCGCCAGCCGATCGAGATGGCCGAAGCGGGCGACATCGTCGCCATCGCCGGCCTGTCCAAAGCCACCGTGGCCGATACCCTGTGCGCCGTCGAAGTGACCGAGGCCCTACCCGCGCAGCCGATCGATCCGCCGACCATCTCGATGACCGTCTCGGTCAACGACAGCCCCCTGGCAGGCAAGGACGGCAGCAAGGTGCAGTCCCGCGTGATCCGCGACCGCCTGCTGCGCGAAGCCGAAAGCAACGTGGCCATCAAGGTCAACGAAACCTCGGAAAAGGACGCCTATGAGGTGTCCGGCCGCGGCGAACTGCAGCTGGGCGTGCTGATCGAGAACATGCGCCGCGAGGGCTTCGAAGTGTCGATCTCGCGTCCGCGCGTGGTGTTCCGCGTCGACGAGACCACCGGCGAGAAGATGGAACCGATCGAAGACGTGGTCATCGACGTCGACGACGAACACACCGGCGTGGTCATCGAGAAGCTGTCGAACCGCAAGGCCGAGCTGAAGGACATGCGTCCCTCCGGCGCCGGCAAGACCCGCATCACCCTGCAGTCGCCCTCGCGCAGCCTGATCGGCTACCAGGGCGAGTTCCTCACCGACACCCGTGGCTCGGGCGTGCTGAACCGCGTGTTCTCGCACTACGAACCCTACAAGGGCGCTATCGAAGGCCGTCGCAACGGCGTGCTGGTGTCCAACTGCGACGGCGAAACCGCCTCCTTCGCCCTGTGGAACCTGGAAGACCGCGGCGTGATGTTCGTCGGCGCCAACGAGGCCTGCTACCAGGGCATGATCATCGGCGAGAACAGCCGCTGGGACGACCTCGACGTCAACCCGATGAAGGCCAAGCAGCTGACCAACGTGCGCGCCTCGGGTAAGGACGAAGCCATCCGCCTGACCCCGCCGCGTCGCCCGACCCTGGAGCAAGCCATCGCCTACATCGGCGACGACGAGCTGGTCGAAGTCACGCCCAAGGCCATCCGCCTGCGCAAGCAGGTGCTGAACCCCTCATTCCGCAAGAAGCGCGTCCGCGAGGACGCGTAAGGGATAAGCGATGAAGCGGAGCGCGGTCATCAGGCTTCGCTTCGCGATCGGCGCTGTTGCCTTGGCCTGCCTGCCCTGGAACGCAGGCGCCGCCCCGTCGCCGCTGTTGAACGACTGTCTGAACGCCGTCATCGACAACGAGCACAGCTCACGCTGGCCGGCCGTCACCGTCTGTTACGAGAGCGAGCTGTCCGCGCAGGAGCGTCGGCTGCAGGCCGCGAACCAGGCGTTGGATACCTCCGCCGCGCGGCTCGACGCGCGGGCCCGCCAGCAGATCGCGTCCAGCCATAGCCAATGGCTGCTTTATCGCGATAGCTGGTGTGCGTTCGAACAGGACTACGCCAAGGCGCCCAATGCAGACATCGCCCGGCTGTCGTGCCGGATCGACGTCACCAAGGCTCAGGCCGACCGGGCGGCCGAACAGGCGGCGGCCCTGCGCTAGGTGACCTTCTTGTAGATCGTCACGCCCAAGACGATAAACAGGACGAACAGCACCAGGAAGATGAAGAACAGGAACTTGGCGATGCCCATGGCGGCGCCGGCGACGCCGGTGAATCCAAGCGCGCCGGCGATCAGGGCGATCACCAGGAAGATCAGGGCCCACTTCAGCATGTCGCTCTCCAGGGGTTAGAGGTCCACCGCATCAACGCGGGCCAAGCTGGGCCGTTCCGGTTGGCTCTTGGGCGAAGCGGGAAGCGGCGCTAAGAGAGGGCATGGCCGAAGGCGACGCCCGCACCACAACTGGCAGCAAGAGCGCCGCCGAGCCGCAGGGCTTTGGCAAGGGCTTCCTCTACGACATCTGGTATTTCGCCGCGCTCGGCTCGGACCTGAAGCCTGGAAAGCTGCAGCGCTACGAGATCATGGGCCAGCCGATCCTTTTGGGCCGCGAGCGCTCCGGCAAGGTCTATGCCCTGAAGGACATCTGCCCGCACCGCGCCGCGCCGCTCTCGGCCGGAAAGCTCACCGCCGACGGCGCGGGCGGCGAGGCGGTGGAGTGCCCCTATCACGGTTGGAAATTCCGCACCGACGGCGCCTGCGCCAGCATCCCCTCCCTGGTCTCCGAACAGTCGATGGACATCTCGCGCATCCGCGTGCGCGCCTATCCCGCCGCAGAGAGCCAGGGGCTGGTGTTCGTGTGGATGGCGTCAGGCGACGGCAAGGACGCAGAACCCGACCAGCCGCCGCCGACCTTCGAAGGCGTGGTCGGCGGGGTGCCCAAGCTGGTCGATCGCATGGACTTCGAGGCCCATATCGACCACGCGGTGGTCGGGCTGATGGATCCGGCCCACGGCCCCTATGTGCACCAGCAGTGGTGGTGGCGCTCCAAGTCTCACCAGTTGGAGAAGGCCAAGGCGTTTGAACCAAGAGAAGCGGGCTTCGCCATGGCCCGCCACTCCCCGTCCAAGAACAGCCGCGCCTACAAGCTGCTCGGCGGCAAGCCGGAGACCGAGATCACCTTCCGCCTGCCGGGTCTGCGCTGGGAGCATGTGCGGGTCGGCAGCCGGCAGGTATTGTCACTGACCTGCCTGACCCCGATCACCGAGAGCCGCACCCGCATCACCCAGATCCTATGGTCGGACCATCCGGTGTTCGGCGTGCTCAAGCCCGTGATCGCGCTGGGCGCCCGGATCTTCCTGCGCCAGGACGGCGACATGGTGAACCTGCAAAACCAGGGCCTGCGCTACGATCCGTCCCTGCTGTGGATCGATGACGCCGACAAGCAGGCCAAGTGGTACCAGGCCCTGAAACGCGAATGGGCCGCCGCGCGCAAGGCGGGGCGACCCTTCGAAAACCCGGTCAAAGCACAGGTCCTGCGCTGGAAAAGCTAGGCCTTCAGGCCTTGTAGGACCAGGTGGATCTGGGCGCGGCTGCGTTCGATCAGCTGTTCCTCGGTCCAGTTGTCGAACAGGGCGCGGCGGTAGTTGGCGACGTAGGGGTCCCAAAGCACCTCGGCCGTCAGGCGCAGGTCGGTTTCCGGAACCAGTTCGCCCCGCTCCAGCCCACGGGTGAGGATGGTCGAGAGGATATCCATGGCCAGGTTGTAGCTCATGCGGTCGCCGAACTCGCCGCCGAGGCCATGCGACCACGACAGACTGACCGCCGCCTGCAGCAACGGCAGCTGGCGGAAATGGAAGGCGTAACCGGCTTTGAACAGGGTCAGAACCGCGTCCTCGACGGTGGCGTCCGGCGCGTCGGCCTTGCGCAGATCCTCCATAAGACGCTGGAAGTCCTCGGCCATCACCGCGTTGAACAGGTCGGTCTTGTCGACGAAGGAGGCGAATACCGCGCCCGTGGACAGTCCGGCCTCGGACGCGATGTCACGGATAGTGGCCGCCTCGTAACCCCGGCCCATGAACAGTCGTCGCGCGGCATCCAGCACCCGGCGTCGCGTCTTCAGCTTGGACTGGGCCCTGAGGGAAGTCGGGCCACCGACCTCCGGATCAATGGAAGAAACCATATTCATGACAGCGTCCGATTAGGCGGCTGGGCGCATAAGGACCAGGAGTAAGCAGTCGCGCGGCAGCTCGTATTGAGGGTTACAGAACGTCCAGATAGGGAGCGGACGCCACCTGAGCAATATGAGCCAACTGGATTTGGCTTTCATTGCGGGGTCGTCATGTCTCACGCAATTGTCACAAGCGTGGGCGCGGAAACGACCCAATTTGGGGCGAAAGTTCCCTTGGCGCCCAGGCTTGTGGCGCCGGAGCCGCCGCGCCATTACCATGGGGGCGATGCAGACCCTGTTCGACATCCTGATTCCCGCCGCCCTGGTGGCGGTGCTGCTGGTGCTGGCGCTGGGCATCTATGCCCTGTTCCGCGGCGGGGATTTCGGCCGGTCATACTCCAACAAGCTGATGCGGCTGCGCGTCCTGGCCCAGTTCGTCGCCATCCTGGTGTTGATGGGCGCGATCTGGTGGCGCCAGCACGGAGGCCATTGAGACATGCGCATCTACACTCGCACCGGCGACCAGGGGGACACCGGCCTTTCCGGCGGCGGACGGGTGCGCAAGTCGGACCTGCGCATCGAGGCCCTGGGGGCCATGGACGAGGCCAACGCCGCCTTGGGCGTGGCGCGGGTGCATACGGCGCACGACGCGGTCCTGGACCCGGTCTTCGAGAGCTTGCAGCACAGGCTGTTCGACCTGGGCGCCGACCTGGCCTCGCCAGGAGCCCAGGGACGCATCACCCAGGCCCATATCGACAGCCTGGAAAGCGCCATCGACGCCTTGGAGGCCGATCTTGAGCCCCTGCGCAACTTCATCCTGCCCGGCGGGTCGGCCGCCTCCGCCGCCCTGCACATGGCCCGCACCCTGGTGCGCCGCGCCGAACGCGCCTTGACCCGGATGGAGGACGGTGGCGAGGCTTTCGATCCCGCCGCCCTGATGCTGGTGAACCGGTTGTCGGACCTGCTGTTCGTCGCCGCCCGCCATGCCAATCGCGCGCACGGCGATGTGCCGTGGAAGGCCGACGTCTAGGGGAGGCCCGCGCTCAAGCAGCGCGAAGCGCGATAGCGCACCAAAAAGATTTACCGCGCCAGTGGCGTCAGCTTGGGAGACCCTAGCGGGCGGTGGGTCAGGTCGGGCAGGAAGATCGGGGTGGCGCAGACCCGCTCGGAAGAATCCCACCAGCCGCCATGCTCCAGGCAGCGTTTGGCGGGCATCACCCAGATCACCTCATAGGCCGCCACCGCCACGCAGCAGAAGGCGAAGGCGCCGATGAAGAACACGGTCATCCTCTGGATGACGCGGTTCAGGGGAAGTTCGGTCAACTGCATGGTCTGCTCTATGGGCAAAGGCGCCGCGCCCTGCAAGAGGCTCCGGATCAGGCTTCGATAAGGGCCGCGACGCGGAACAGCAGTTCCGAGGGATCGAACGGCTTCTGCAACATCGGTTGAGCGCCCAGTTCGGACAGCACAGCCTCATGCTCCAGATAGCCGGTCATCATCAGGATCGGCTGGCTTGGATTGGCCGCGCGCACGGTGCGCGCCACCTCCGATCCGGTCATGCCGGACATGGCGAAGTCCAGCAGGATCAGGTCGAACGGCCCCTTCTCCTCCAGCGCCTTTAGGCCGGACGGACCATCGACCGCGTCGGTCACCGCGTAACCGGAGTCCTGCAGGAAATCGACGACGAAGCGGCGCACGTCGGGATCGTCGTCCACCACCAGCACCCGGGCGCCTTCGCGGGCGCGCGGCGGCTCGGCTTGGCGGTCGATCCCCGCCACGGCCTTGGGCTCCGGACTGACCGGCAGATAGAGGACGACCTCGGCCCCGGCGTCCGGCGCGGTTTGCAGCCGCACCCCGCCGCCGAGCTGCTTGGCCAGCCCCAGCACCTGGCTGAGGCCCAGGCCCGAGCCCTTGCCCAGAGGCTTGGTGGTGAAGAACGGTTCGAACGCCCGCTCGGCCACCTCGTCGCTCATGCCCGGCCCGGTGTCCTTGACCGATAGAGCGATATAGCGGCCGGCCTCCGGCTCGCTGGAGCTCCTAGGCGCGCCCAGGGTGGCCAGGGCGGTGGACAGGCGCAGGACGCCGCCTTGGGGCATGGCGTCGCGAGCGTTGAGCGCCAAGTTGAGCAAAGCCAGCTCCAGTTGCGCCGGGTCGGCCAGGGCCGGCGGCAGACCGGCGGCGAGGACCTTCTCCACCTTCACCGTGCCGCCCAGGGTGGACGAGAACAGGCCGCCCATCCGCTCGATCATGGCATTAAGATCGACCGGCAGAGGCTCCAGCCGCTGGCGGCGGGAGAAGGCGAGCAGCTGCGAGGTCAGCTTGGCCCCGCGCTCGGCGGCCTGGACGGCGTTGTCCATCAGCTGCTTGGCGCGCTCGTCGGTGACGCGTTTCGAAGCCAGTTGGAGGCTGCCCAGGACAGCCGTCAGGACGTTGTTGAAGTCGTGCGCCACCCCGCCGGTGAGCTGACCGATGCCCTCCATCCGCTGCGATTGGCGCAACGCCTCCTCGGCTTTCATCTTGGCCGTGACGTCGTGGAAGGTGGCCACCGCCTGGACGATGCGGCCGTCCGCATCGCGGATAGGCGCGGCGGCGATTTCAAAGATCACCACCGAGCCGTCGGGACGGCGATAGCGCTGCACCATGCGGTCGGTGCGGTAGCCACGGCGCACGGCCCGCATCAGCGGCAGGTTGTCGGCGCTGCGCCGGCGGCCTTGATCGTCGATCGGGCCGTAGGGCAGGGAATCGCGCGGCTGGGCCTGGTCCGTCATCGAATGCCCCATCAGGTATTCGGCCTCGGAATTGGCGAAGCGGATATCGCCGGACGGCGCGTCGGCCACGACGATGCCCACCGGGGTCTGTTCCAGAACCGAGCGCAGTTGGGCGGCGTTGCGCTCCGACTCGATGGCCGCCATGCCCTCGAACCGGCGGTCGAACAGGGCCGCGACACTGGCCAGGAACAGGACGAACACCACGCCGCCGCTGGTCGCCAGGGCCAGGAAGAACGGATCGAGCCCGCCGGGTGAAACGACCCCCGAGGGCTCCAGATCGAAGGCGGCGATGCTGGCTTCGTGCGACGCGAGCATGGCGATGGTCAGCAGAATGCTGGCGATCACCCGGCGCACGGTGGCGCGGCCCATCTCGCTGATGGCGAGACCGGCGGCCGAAGCGACCATGGCCGAGATCACGGCGAAGGCGATCCAGGGCGGCCGGTAGCCGGTCACGGCCAGGCCATTGAGGCCATCCATGCCGACGCATTGAGCCACGGTGATGGTCAGGCCGATGATGGCCCCGCCCATCAGGCTGAACATGACATCGCGCGATCGCCGCGCCGTAACCCAGAAGGCCAGGCCGCAACCGCCCACCGCGACCGCCGCCGACATCGCCATCACCGCCCCATCGAAGCTGTCGGGCGAACCGGCGTCCTGGCCGAGCAAGGCGATCAGATGCATGGCCCAGATCGCCAGGCCCAGCGCGGCGGACGCGGCGGTCAGCCAAGCGATGCGCGCCCGGCCAACGTTGGCGAACACCCGGCGGAACAGGTCGGTGGCGGTCCACGACCCGAACAGACCGACGGCCACGGCGAGCGCGGTGAAAGCGGGGTGAAGGCTATGCATGCGCGGCCCCCCATAGGCAAAGAGCGGCGACATCGATATGCGGCTTACGGGTCACAGGATGCATTGCAGTGCAACAAGCCCCTTCCCCGGCCCCATCGGTGTCGTGCTAGTAATCTCACCCTTCCTAGCCGGACCCATCCGGGACCGACAGCAGAAGCTTTCTAACGAGGCGACATCCAATGGCGGAAATCAAGACCGTCGGCGTCATCGGCGCCGGTCAGATGGGTTCGGGGATCGCCCACGTCTGCGCCTTGGCCGGCTATGACGTCCTGCTCAACGACGTCAACGAAGAGCAGATCAACAAGGGTCTGGACGCCGTGCGCCGCTATCTGGAGCGGCAGCTGTCCAAGGACCAGGTCACCCAGAAGGTGATGGACGAGGTCCTCAGCCGGGTGAAGCCGGCGATCGGCTATGCGGCCCTCAAGGATGTCGACATCGTTATCGAGGCGGCTACCGAGAACGAAACGATCAAGAAGGAAATCTTCCGCAGCGTCTGCGAGCACCTCAAGCCGGAGGCCCTGCTCGCTTCCAACACGTCCTCGATCTCGATCACCCGCCTGGCGTCGGTCACCGACCGCCCCGACCGACTGATCGGCCTGCATTTCATGCGCCCGGTGCAGGTGATGAAGCTGGTCGAGATCATCCGCGGCATCGCCACCGGCCCGGCCACCTACGAAGCCGCCGTCGCCTTCGCCCGATCCCTGGGCAAGGAAACCGCCAACGCCGAGGACTACCCGGCCTTCATCGTCAACCGCATCCTGATCCCAATGATCAACGAGGCGATCTACACCCTGTACGAGGGCGTCGGCACGGTGGAAGCGATCGACATGGCCATGCGCCTGGGCGCCAACCATCCGATGGGACCGCTGGAGCTGGGCGATTTCATCGGCCTGGATACGGTGCTGGCGATCATGAACATGCTCCACGACGGCCTGGCGGATTCCAAATACCGCCCCTGTCCGCTGCTGGTGAAGTACGTCGAGGCCGGCTGGCTGGGCCGCAAAACCGGGCGCGGCTTCTACGACTATCGCGGCGAGAAGCCCGTCCCGACCCGCTAATCGCCCGTTTCGGGGCGCCGGGCGCTCGAACTGAACGATTTTGCTGCGATGCGGTATGAATTTCGCGGCGACGGCCGATCCCGCTCGCGCGTCCGCGTGACGGGGCTATGCAGGAGGCATGATCCTGCTCGCCGCCACCATCGCCCTACTCAGCGCTCCGGCCCCGGTCGCAGACACCTCGGCCGCTAAGCCGCGCCCCGAAATGCAGGAAGACCTGCGCCAAGTGGTCAAAACCGCCTGCCGCGCCGAACGGGTCCAGCGACGGCAGGTTGTCGATCAGGTCGAGCAGTTGGCGGTCGCGCGAGCCGGGCCGCAGGTCGTTGCCGAAGGCCTGCTCGGCCATGGCCTCGAAGCCGGCCTGGCCAATGAAGAAGGAATGGGCGCCTGAGCGCAGATCGGTGCCGTCGATCGGGATCAGCACCTTGGTCACCGTCGGCCGCGGCGACGGGAAGTTCTGATATTCGTGCGGACGCAGGCGGTGCTTGAGGATGATCGAGCGGTTGAGCACCCGGTTGCGGAAGAAAAGGCCGCGTTTACGATAACGCCCGAGTTGTCGCAGGCATAGGCTGAAGGCGACGACGATCCTTCCAGCTTTACTCGCCTATCAGGCGTAGTTTTGGCGTAGTTCTGGCGGGAGCGGTTCGCCCGGCGGCTCTAGAAGAACAGCTTGCGGACACTGAGGCTCACCGTTCGTCCCGCAGGATCCAGATAGGCGGGCTGGAAGCTGATCGGGGTGCGGCCGGTGGCGTCGACCACCTGGATGCGCTGATCGAACAGGTTGAAGACGTTGAGGGTGATCCGTGTACCGCGCAGCCACGGATGGCGCTGGACCACCGAGCGCATGGCCCCCGCGTTGGCGAACAGCCGCAGATTGACCGTGGCCAGGTCCGAAAAGGTCAGGTTTCCCGTGGATGACAGGGATCCGCTCTGCACGGTGGTGCCGCTGGTCCAGTTCGCGCTGAACCGGGCGCCGACGTTGTTCTCGGTATAGCCGAGTTGGGCCTCCACCTGATGCTGCGGCTGGCCACCGTTATTGCCCATGGCCGCGCCGTTGAGCAGGTCGAGCAGGGGCCCGCCGGGCCGCACCAGCATCTCATTGGTGAAGTAGAGGGTGTGATAGAGCGCCACCTGGAACCGGCCCTGCGGCTGCCCACCGCCGCCGCCAAATCGGCCGCCGCCGAAGCCGCCCCGGCCCCCGCCGGGTCCACCGCCGCCGGCCGCACGCGCCGGCGGGGCGGACGGCGCCTGACCGTCCGCCTGCGCG
>CANJMO010000074.1 GCA_947475845.1 Caulobacteraceae bacterium
CCGCGCTGCGCAGCCTGGGGGCTCCGCGCGGACGCCTCTTGCCACCCACCTAAACCCAGGCTCAGATCAACCCAGGACTCTCGTTATGACTGGATGATAAATTGGGGGTCACGTCAGGCCTCACAGCCTTGCAGGGGATTCGCCGTCACTTATGGCCTCGAATTTCCCGGGCTACCTTTCGACCCCTCTTACATGGGAGGCAGCGTCGCCTTGTCAGAGCAAAGCCGGCTCCACTGAAAATGAAGCCTGCGAGCCATCGTCGCTTGAGGCGTATACCGGGCCCCTAGCGGTGCAGAGCCTCATAGGCGGCCAGCGGTCGCCAAGGATATGTGTCGGCGTACGGGGCGCCGGAAATGGCGTACCCCCCGACGATCATGGGCTGGCATGGCCAACCATAGCCGTTCACCCAAGGGGCCGCCTTGACCTTGGCGGCAAGCTCAGGCGCCTGTTTGAGCACCTCTCGGCCTCGGTCGAGTCCGAGCTCGGGGCCGAAAGGTCGGTCCATGTCGAAGGCTCCGGCAAAGACCACGTCACCGGGCTTGAGGGTCATAACGGGCAACAGCAAGCAGGTCTTCAAACCCGGCGCCGACGATATGCCCCAGGTTCCAGGGTCGACCGCGTAAACCAGGGTGACCGAGGTTGCATCCGCGCCCTTGAACAGTCGGTTAGGGACCAATTCAAACCAAGGCTGCGGTGGCCCCTTTCCTGTCGCGTCGGCCCCACGAACTAGCTTCGTGAACACGAAGCGGTTGAACCCGTCCTTTGCGCTGCCTTTGAACTGGAGGACGACAATCGCCTTTCCTTCGGGCGCTTGGGACAAGCCATCCATGACGGATAGGGGACCAAGCGCCTTCTGGTCCGGTGATGGAATAGCGAATTCTGGATTTCTGGAGGCGACGGCCTGCCCATCCGCAACGGAGGCCAAACTCAATGACTTGGCGCCATCGTTGATCGCGCTGATGCTTTTCTCGCCATTGAAGCCGAGAAAACGCTGGGTGCCGCCGTAGGCCGGGTCCCGACCGATCCACTGTTCAAGCTGCTTTTTGATCGCGGCGGGAGGCTGACCGAACAGCGCCTCGCCCTCGGGCTTGGGGACCCGGGCCACCTGCCAGCCGCGCAGGACCATGCAATGTTCCAGGTTGGTCCGGAAGAACGCGTTCTTGTTGTAGGTATCCAGAACGCCGACCATGGCCGTGCCAAGGATGCCCGGGGCGACGCTAACCGGCCCTCCGACATTCTTGACGTCCGCCACACACCCGGCCACGTCCTTGTCATGCTCCTCGATCGAGGCGCCGGGATGAGTGAAATAGGTGTAGCCGGCCAGCGGCCCATCACTCGCGATATTTTCGGCGAGCGCCAGGGGAGCCATCGCGACTGAGAGCGCGGTTGCCATGAAGAACAAGCTGCTTCGCATGACCTAACTCGCTGCCCTACCCCGGCGCCTTACACCCAATCACCCACGCATCGTAAACCGGGTGCTCAAACGGGTGCAGGCCTGGGGAACTGGCGAACATCCAGCCCTTGAACACCTGCCGCGCGGCGGGTGTTGCGCGTCCCGCCACCGGGCGCGGCTGGGAGTCGATCTCGACGTGGGCCGCGGCGCCGCGCTGGCCCGGGGCGCTGTCCTCGCAGACGTGCACGGTGAACACCAGATCCTTGTAGCGCACCGGCTGGTTGACCGGCGCCTCGAAGCGCAGGGTCTCCGCGGTCACCTTGTCCAGCGCCTGGATGATGGCGGCGGTGCGCCGGGCGGGCTTGGGCGGCTCGGCCGGCTTCAGCGGCGCGGCGTCGGACGCCGGCGCGGTGTCTGAGGGCGCGGGTTCCAGCGGCAGCAGCACCGTCGGCGGCGGCGCCAGCTGTTGCGGCGCGCCGGACACGGCGGGTTCAGGCGGCGTCTGGGCGAGGCTTAGGCCGCCGAGCGCGGCCGCCAGGGCGGTGGAACAGGCGAGCAGACGCCAGGACGGGCCCTTAGCCACAGTCTATTCCGGTTTCCAGGCTTCGTAGTCGCCGGTCGCCGGGGCGCGTTGGCCGCCGCTGGCGATGGCGCCGGGCGGGCGCCAGGCGTGGATGGTGCCAGTCAGGTTCGGGACGTGGGGCTTTTCCCAGCTCTTCAGCTTGAACGGCTCCACCGTCGGCGGCTCGTCGAAGGTGTAGTGCATCCAGCCGTGCCAGTCGGGCGGGATCTTCGACGCCTCGGCATAGCCCTTGTAGATCACATACCGGCGCTTGCGCTGGTCGTAGCTGTCCTTGTTGGTGCGCGCTTCGAAGTACTTGTTGCCGAATTCGTCCGTGCCCACGAGGGTGGCCGTCTTGGCGATGGTGAACCGGGCGCCGATGGTGGCACCGTTCCACCAGGTGAAGATCGCTTTCAACACGTCTGATCGCTTCCCTGACAAAGGAACGCGCGCTCAACCGAAGCACGCGTGCGGCCGGACTATAGGGTCCGAGCCTTGGGGCGTCCAGCGGCCGATTGGCCATCCGCGGCACGCAACATCTTGTGGATAGCCGCTCGCGATACCCATCATCTGGTTGCGAACACGCCTTCGCCAGCCTAGCCTTGGGCCCTTGGGCGAGGAACCCGGCCATGGGCTTTGACATCGGCGGTCTGCAGCAGCGCGAAATCGAGCGCGCCGGGGGCGTGGACCTCGTGCTGGCGCCCCGCGACTGGACCGCGGCCCGTATCGAAGCCTGGCTCGATTGGGCCGACGCCCTGCCCACCGACTATCCCGCCATCGCCCTGCCCCCGGCCCTGCGCCTGGAGACCCCGTTCGAGCCGGCCCTAGGCCAAGGGCCGGACCGCTACGGCCGCCGCGCCGCCGCCTGGGGCCTGGCGCTCGGCCTGTTCAACGAAAAGGCCGCCCTCGACTTCCGCGAAACCCTGATCGCCAGCCTGCTCTCGGGTCACGCCGCCCCTGGCCGCACAGCCGCATCCGGCGCCCGCGTCCATCCCCTGGCCGGGCCGGAAACGCCCGCCCAGCACGACGCCCTCACCGACCTCGGCGACATCGAATTCGCCGCCACGATCCAGGCCCACCTCAACGCCGCCCGCCGCGCCCAGGCGTCCGCCGCCGGGGCCGACGCCGTCTGCGCCCGCCTCCAGGCCGTGATCGGCGCCGTCAGCCGTTGCGAAGGCGAAGCCGCCGCCTGCGCCGATCCTCAGCGCAACAGCGCGCTCGGCCGCGCCGCCCGCGCCGCCCGCGACGCCGGCGCCCCCGACAGCCTGATCGCCGCGGCCATCGGCCTGGCCCGCGCCGGCGAAACCGTCTGGTCTGATCCTCACGCGACCTCTCCCGCTGACGGGAGAGGACCACGAAGTGGTGGAGAGGGCATACCGCCGCTCGTCCTTTCTGCGTCGCGAGAGATCGCCGAAGCCGCCACGCCCGAAGCCGCCCGCGCCGCCCTCGCCGCCTGGGAAACCGGCGCCGTCATCCTCGCCTTCGACCGCCGGGACGCCGAGGCCGTGCAGCGCGCCCTGAACGCTCCCCGCGCCGCCATCGACATCACCGCCTTCGAAACCCCCGAGGGCGTCGACGCCGAGCGCCTGGCGGAAGCCGTGCGCCTGTGGACCCTGGCCCTGGAGATCGAGACCGCCGCCGACTTCAGCCCCGACCCCGCCGCCGCCCAGCAGCGCCACGCCTGGCGTCCCCTGGCCCTGACCCTGGCTGGCCTGTCCGAACACCTCGCCGCCCGCGGCCTCGCCTACAGCGGCTCCGTCGGCCGCAAGACCGCGCAAGGCATCCTCGCCATCGCCGCCGCCGCCGCCCTCGAAGCCTCCGCCGCCCTGGCCAAGACCCTCGGCCCCTACGCCGAATTCGCCGGCGAGCGCGACGCCCGCCTCGATGCGCTCAAGGCCCGCGGCCCCCGCTTCGCGTCGGCGCTCAAGGCCGCCAAGGCCGACGGCCTGCGCCATGCCGAACTGATCGGTCTTTACAGCGACCCCGAACTGTCCCTGCGCCTCGGCGGCGTCTCCCTGGGCGCCGAGCCCTGGACCGGCCCTCTGACCGTGGCCGAGACCGACGACGGCGTCCTGATCCCGCATCTGTCGCCGTCTGCCATGGCCGGGCTGATGTCGCTGGAAGCCGACGTCTCCGCCGCCGAGCGCCGCCTGCTGGGCGAAGCCTCCCTGGCCGAGGCCCCGGCCATCAACCACGCCGCGCTCACCGCCAAGGGCTTCACCGACCACGAGATCGGCCTGGCCGAGCAGGCCCTGCCGGTGGTGCGCAGCCTGCGCGCCGCCTTCGCCCCCGCCATCGTCGGCGCCGGCTTCGCCCAGGACGTGCTGGGCGCCCCGGCCGAGGCCCTGACCGACCCCGCCTTCGACCTGCTCGCCTTCGCCGGGTTCTCGGCGGACGAGATCGCCGCCGCCGAAGCCCACGCCTGCGGTCACGCGACCCTCAAGGGCTGGGACGGCCTCAACGCCGAGCAGCAAGCCGTGTTCGCCTCGCGCGCCGAGCTGGGCGTGCAGCCCCTGATCGCCATGGCCGCCGCCCTCGAAGCCGCCGCCTGCGCCCCCAGCCTGCACCCCCTGCCGCTCGACGCCGCCGCCAGCCCCGCCGACGCCGCCAAGCTGCAAGGCGCCGCCGCCCGCGCCGGCCTGCGCGCCGTGCGCTTGATCCGCGCGCCCGCCTCTGCCGGCCTGACGCTGGACCTGCCCGCCGCCGAGGAGGAACAGCCCAAGCGCGCCGCTCCGCCCCCCGCAGCCGTCGTCACCGAGCGCGTTGTCGAGAAGATCGTCGAGCGCGCCCGCACCCGCACCAAGCTGCCCGACCGCCGCAAGGGCTACATCCAGAAGGCGGCCGTCGGCGGCCACAAGGTTTACCTGCACACCGGCGAGTACGACGACGGCGCGCTCGGCGAGATCTTCCTCGACATGCACAAGGAAGGCGCCGCCTTCCGCAGCCTGATGAACAACTTCGCCATCAGCATCTCGATCGGCCTGCAGTACGGCGTGCCGCTCGACGAGTTCGTCGACGCCTTCGTCTACACCCGGTTCGAGCCGGCCGGTCCGGTCATCGGCAACGACTCCATCGCCTCGGCCACTTCGATCCTCGACTACATCTTCCGCGAGCTGGCGGTCAGCTACCTCGACCGCCAGGACCTGGCCAACGCCGACCCCTCCGAGTTCAACGCCGACGGCCTCGGCTCGGGCAAGGGCGACGCCGAGACCGCCGACGAGCCGGAGGAGCTGCAGTCCGCTTCCAAGTTCATGTCCAAGGGCTTCGCCCGCGGCGCGGCGCCCGACAACCTGCTGGTCCTGCCGTTCGGCCGCAAGGCGCGCGAGGCCGACGTCTGCCCCACCTGCGGCGGTCAGACCATGGTCCGCAACAACGGCCGCCTGGAGTGCTCCACCTGCGGCGCCGCCGACCTCAAGGGTTCGGCCTGAGCCTCAGCGCCAGGTCCCGCAGCGCGACCACCAGCTTGCCCAGGTAGACCCGCGTCGGCTCGTCGGTCAGCACGCCCTGCGCGTCGAACTTGTCCTGCGCCCGCCCGATCATCACCTCCGGCCGGTTGACCAGCAGCAGATCCAGACTGACCGCGCAGTTGCGCAGATGCGCCTGCATCCGCGACGACCCCATCGCCCCGGTCGAGGCCCCGGTCACCGCCGCCGCCTTGCCGCTGAACAGGTCTCCCGGCCCGCGCGAGCCCCACTCGATGGCGTTCTTCAGCACCCCGGGGATCGAGTGGTTGTACTCCGGCGAGACGAACAGCACGCCTTCCGCCCACCCCAGCGCCTCGCGCAGCGCCGGCACCGCCGGCGGCAACCCAGCCGCCTCCACGTCGGCGTTGAACAGCGGCAGCTCGCCGATGCCCGCCGTGCGCATCTCCACGCCCTCCGTCGCCAGCGCCACAATCGCCCGCAGCGCCGCCGCGTTATACGACCCCGCCCGCAGGCTGCCGCAGATGGCCAGGATACGCACGGGTTCGGTCATCGAAGGTTCCTTCCAACTCAGTGTATTCAGCTATAGATACAATCGCAGAGGTCAAAGACCCGGAGGAAACACATGAACCGCATTATCCTGGCCATCGCCATGGCCGCGATCGCCGTCCCCGCCTTCGCCCAGCCCGTCGTCCCGGCCCAGTCCCTGGCCCCGGTCGAGACGCCCCCCGGCAAGGTCCAGGCCCTGATCAAGCTCGGCGCCGAATTCCCGGCCATGAAGGGCTTCGACTTCAGCCAGACCCTGACCACCGTCGCCCCCGGCACCGGCCGCGCCCTGCACACCCACACCGGCGCCCCCGAAATCGTCCGCATCCTGCAGGGCACCCTGACCGACAGCCGCAACGGCGGCCCGCCCACCGCCTATCCGGCCGGCAGCACCCTGCTCAACACCGCCGGCACCACCCACATGTGGGCCAACCTCGGGACCGAGACGGTGATCTTCGTCAACACCGTGGTCCGCGCCGAACCGGCCCCGGCCCCGGCCAAGTGATGCGCGCCGCCGTCCTCGCCGCCGCCCTGCTGGCCGCCGCCGCCCCCGCCTTCGCCCAGACCGAAGCGCCCACGCCCGCCAAGGGCCCGGCCAACGAGCGCCTGGCCGACCTGCACGCGCCGCAGGGCAAGACCCTGGTCACCATCGATCCGTCCAAGGACTTCCCGGTCATGAAGGGGCTGATCTACACCCAGTCCTCCACCATCGTGCAGCCGGGCACCGGCCGCGAGATGCACGGCCACAAGCAGAACCTGGAGCTGACCTACATCGTCTCCGGCGTCCTGACGGTCTCGCGCAACGGCGGCCCGCCGATCGCCTACGCCGCCGGCCAGACCCTGGTCAACGACGGAGACACCGTCCACATGTGGGCCAACCTCGGCAAGGTCCCGGTCCAGATCATCAACACCAACATCCGCCCCGGCAAGGTCGGCGGGAAGGACTAGCGAAAGGTCGCGCGACCTCTCCCGCTCGCGGGAGAGGGGGACCACGAAGTGGTGGAGAGGGCATACCGCTAGCGCAGAGCCCTACTTCAGCACCGGCGCAGCCCGGATATGCAGCTCCCGGTACTGCCGCTCCGCCGCCTCCGACGGCGCCGCCATCATCAAATCCTGCCCCTGCTGGTTCAGCGGGAACGCAATCACCTCGCGGATCGCCTCTTCCCCGGCCAGCAGCATGACGATGCGGTCGATCCCCGGCGCCAGGCCCCCGTGCGGCGGCGCGCCATAGCGGAACGCGTTCAGCATCCCGCCGAACTGGCTCTCCACCACCTCCGGCCCATAGCCGGCGATGTCGAACGCCTTCAGCATGATCGGCGCCAGGTGGTTCCGGATCGCCCCCGAGCACAGCTCATAGCCGTTGCACACGATGTCGTACTGATAGGCCTTGATCTCCAGCGGATCGGACCCCTCCAGCGCCTCCATCCCGCCCTGCGGCATCGAGAACGGGTTGTGCGAGAAATCGACCTTCTTCTCGTCCTCGTTCCACTCGTACATCGGGAAATCGACGATCCAGCAGAACTTGAACTCGGTGTCGCCGATCAGGCCCAGGTCCTGCCCCAGCTTGGTCCGCGCCGATCCGGCGAACTTGTAGAACACCTTGGGATCGCCCGCCGCGAAGAACGCCGCGTCTCCGGCGCCCAGCCCCAGCTGGCCCATCACCGCCGCCGTCGCATCCGGGCCCAGGTTCTTGGCGATCGGGCCGCCCCAGCCGCCCTGGTCCTCGCTCCAGAAGATGTAGCCCAGCCCCGGCTGGCCCTCGCCCTGCGCCCACGAATTCATCCGGTCGCAGAACGCCCGCGATCCGCCCTTCGGTGCCGGAATGCCCCACACCGCGTTCTTCGCGTCGCCATCCAGAATCCGCGCGAACAGGCCAAAGCCCCCGCCGCGGAAATGCTCGCTCACATCGGCCATATCGATCGGGTTGCGCAAGTCCGGCTTGTCGGTGCCGTACTTAGCGATGCTCTCGCGATAGGGAATCCGCACGAACGGATAGGACGACACCGTCTTGCTACCCTTGAACTCCTCGAACACCCCGTGCAGCACCGGCTCGATCGCCGCGAACACATCCTCCTGGGTGACGAAGCTCATCTCCACATCCAGCTGATAGAACTCCAGCGAACGGTCGGCCCGCAGGTCCTCGTCGCGGAAACAGGGCGCGATCTGGAAGTAGCGGTCGAACCCGGCCACCATCAGCAGCTGCTTGAACTGCTGCGGCGCCTGCGGCAGGGCGTAGAACTTGCCCGGATGCAGCCGCGACGGCACCAGGAAGTCGCGCGCGCCCTCCGGCGAGCTCGCCGTCAGGATCGGCGTCTGGAACTCGGTGAACCCCTGCCCCACCATCCGGTTGCGGATCGACGCGATCACCTGCGAGCGCAGCACGATGTTCCGGTGCAGCGTCTCGCGCCGCAAATCGAGATACCGGTGCTTCAGCCGCAGCTCCTCCGGATAGTCCGGCTCCCCGAACACCGGCAGCGGCAGCTCGGCCGCCTCCGACAACACCTCGACCGCCCCGACCCGGATCTCGACCTCGCCCGTCGGCAGGCCCGCGTTCTTGGTCTCCGCCGAGCGCGCCAGCACCTCGCCGTCCACCCGGATCACGCTCTCGGCCCGCAGCCGCTCGATCGCCGCGAACCCCGGCGTCTCCGGCGACAGCACCAGCTGCGTCAGCCCATAGTGGTCGCGCAGGTCGATGAACATCAGCCCGCCGTGGTCGCGCTTGCGATGGATCCAGCCGGACAGACGAACGCTGGAGCCGGCGTCGGCCAGGCGCAGCGCGCCGCAGGTATGGGAGCGATAGGCGTGCATTTTGAGGCGTTTCGATAGGTGGTTTTAGGAGCGCGGAAGGGCGCATGAGGGCGCGGCGGTGTCAAGGTTGGGGTGGGTTAGGCTTTGGCGGAGCTGTCAGGTTAACTGTTCAAGACTAACAAGCCCCCTGCCCCTGGCAAATCAGACTCCGGTGGCTTCGTTCCAGACGCGCAAAGCTTCGCCGCGGAACCGGCGAAGGGTCGGGCGGCTGATCAGGTGCGGCTGGGTGTAAAACGTGTTGTATATCGCTGAGTGGGTGGTGAGAAATATCTGCGCCGAGGCTTGGGACTTGAACCTTTGCATCTTCCGCTCCCGCCTGCGGATGGGCAGGTGAGCGTTCTCGGCCCGGTTATTTTCTCTGAGACGCCCTGGCCGATGTCGGTCCTGCAG
>CANJMO010000075.1 GCA_947475845.1 Caulobacteraceae bacterium
GGCTGCCCCTGCTGCTGCGACTCGTTGCGGTAGGCCTCGAACTCGCGCTTGAAGTCGGCAGAGGTGTAGATCCGCTCGCCGGAGGTGATCACCGCGTCCCGGCTGAACACGCCGGCCACGTCCTGGCGGACGCTGCCGATGGACATGACGCCGATCAGGAGCGGGATGCCCAACAGAATGCCCAGGATCTTGTTCTTCGCCAGGGCACGGAAGAAAGCGAGCATCGGGTGGTCCTTAGGGTTCTGACGGGCCGACTGCCCGATCCTGTCTTGAGCGAGCACAGGCTGTGGCGGGTATAGTGGACGCGTCCGCCTCCCGGCAAGCCGCCAGCGCCGCAACCGCGGCGCAAGGCGCGGATGACAGGGCCGCGCGATTGCCCTAGCAGAGCCTTGGGGGCGTTTTTACGGCTCCCGCCCAACGGCGACTTCATGGAGCTTCGATGGCCGTCCCCCGTCCCCTGATCGCCGGCAACTGGAAGATGTTCGGGCTCGGTCCCGCCGTCGACGAGGCTCGCCAGGTGGCCGTGTCGCTGCTGGCCAAGCCGGCCGCCGTCCGCGTGGCGATCTGCGCGCCCGCCACCCTGGTCGAACGCCTCGCCCGCGCGGTCGAGGGCTCGGCACTGATCGTCGGCGGCCAGGACATCCATCAGGAAGCCTCCGGCGCCTTCACCGGGGATATCAGCGCCGAGATGCTGGCCGACGCGGGGGCGACAATGGTGATCCTCGGGCATTCCGAGCGCCGTTCGATCTACGGCGAAACGGACGCCCTGGTGGCGGCCAAGGCGAAGGCCGCCCTGCGCGGCGGGCTCGAACCCATCATCTGCGTCGGCGAGACCCTGGCCGAGCGTCAGGAGGGCCGCACGCTTCAGGTCATCTGCGGTCAGGTGAAGGCATCGCTGCCGACGGAGCTGGACGGTCACGCTTTCGCTGTCGCTTACGAGCCCGTGTGGGCCATCGGCACCGGCTTGACCCCGACCCTGGAGCAGATCGAGGAGGCCCAGGTCGCCCTGCGCCAGGCCATGGTCGAGGCGCTCGGCGAAGCGGGCAGGGGCGCGCCGATCCTCTACGGCGGCTCGGTCAAACCGGACAACGCGGCGGTGATCCTCAAAGCGCGCGAAGTCGGCGGCGCCCTGGTCGGCGGCGCTTCGCTGAAGGCCGTGGACTTCCTGGCGATCGTGCGCGCGGCGGGCTGATCGCCCCGGCGCTTTGAATCCCGGCTCGCTTGATGTAGACACCGCCGCTTGATCGGCGCTCATCGGCGCCCACATGATTTCGACAGTCGCGGACGCCATTCCTTGCAGATTCTGATCAACATCATCCTGATCATCAACGTCTTCGTCTGCGTTGCCCTGATCGCCGTTGTGCTTCTTCAGCGTTCCGAGGGCGGCGCACTCGGCATGGGCGGCGGCGGCGGACCGTCGGGCTTCATGACCACGCGCGGCGCGGGCGACCTGTTGACCCGGGTGACCTGGATCCTCGGCGGCATCTTCTTCTTCCTGGCGATGACTCAGACGGTGCTCAGCGGCAAGCTGCACGGCGGCGCCGGTTCGCTGGTCGATCGTATCAACGTCCAGAGCCTGGATCTGTCGACGCCGCAGCCGTCCAAGCCTGGCCAGACAGCGCCCGCCGCGCCGGCGCCGACCTCGGGCGCGCCTGGCCTGCAGGCTCCGACCCCGAACGCGCAGCAATTGCCCGCCGGCCCGCAACAGCCCGCCAATGATCCGTTCGGCATCCTCAGCGCGCCCACGCCTCAGGCTCCCGCTCCGGCCCCCGCGCCGAAGAAAAACTGATCGTCCACATCTATGAGGCGCCGGGCGGTCCGGACTTCACCGAATCAGCGCTAACCTAGGTGCCCATGGCCCGGTACATCTTCATCACCGGCGGCGTCGTCTCTTCCCTCGGGAAAGGCATCGCCGCCGCGGCTCTTGGCGCGTTGCTGCAGGCACGGGGCTATAAGGTCCGGCTGAGGAAACTCGACCCCTATCTCAACGTCGATCCCGGCACGATGTCGCCCTATCAGCACGGCGAGGTGTTCGTCACCGACGACGGGGCCGAGACCGACCTGGATCTGGGCCACTACGAGCGCTTCACCGGCGTTTCGGCCTCGCGCGCCGACAACATCACTACCGGCCAGATCTACAAGACCATCCTGGAGAAGGAACGGCGCGGCGACTATCTGGGCGCCACCGTCCAGGTGATCCCCCACGTCACCAACGAGATCAAACAGTTCGTCCGCTCCGACGCCGGCGACGCCGACTTCGTGCTGGTGGAGATCGGCGGCACGGTCGGCGACATCGAGGGCCTGCCATTCTTCGAGGCGATCCGCCAGTTGGGCAACGACCTGCCGCGCAACCACGCCGTCTACGTCCATCTGACCTTGCTGCCGTTCATCAAGACCGCAGGCGAGATGAAGACCAAGCCGACCCAGCACTCGGTCAAGGAGCTGCGCTCGATCGGCATCCAGCCCGACATCCTGCTGTGCCGCTGCGAGCAGCCGATCCCGCCCGAGGAACGCAAGAAGATCGGCCTGTTCTGCAATGTGCGCGAGACCGCCGTGATCCAGGCGATGGACAGCAACAACATCTACGGCGTGCCGCTGGATTATCACGAGCAGGGTCTGGACCGCGAAGTGCTCGACGCCTTCACTATCACCGACGCGCCGGAGCCCGACCTCAGTCGCTGGAAACAGATCGACGAGCGCATCACCAGCCCCGACGGCGAAGTCACCATCGCCGTGGTCGGCAAATATACGGTCCTGAAGGACGCCTATAAGTCGCTTATCGAGGCCCTGGCCCATGGCGGCGTGGCAAACAACGTCAAGGTCAACCTCGACTGGGTCGAATCCGAGACCTTCGAGGGCGAGGAGGGTGCGGCGGCTGTCCGCCTGGAGGGCGTGCACGGCATCCTGGTCCCGGGCGGCTTTGGCGAACGCGGCGCGGAAGGCAAGATCAAGGCGGTGCAGTTCGCCCGCGAGCACAGCGTGCCCTATTTCGGCATCTGCTTCGGCATGCAGATGGCGGTGATCGAGGCGGCCCGTAACGTGGCCGGCATCAAGAACGCGTCCTCCACCGAATTCGGCGAGACCTCCGACGCGGTGGTCGGCCTGATGACCGAGTGGGTGCGCGGCAACGAGCGCGAAACGCGCGGCATCGGCGACAACCTCGGCGGCACCATGCGCCTGGGCGCCTACGACGCGGTGCTGCAGCCCGGCACCCGGGTGCACGAGATCTACGGCGGCCCGGCCATCTCCGAGCGCCACCGCCACCGCTACGAGGTCAATATCCGCTACCGCGAGCAGATCGAGGGCGCGGGTCTGAAGTTCTCCGGCCTGTCGCCCGACGGCGTCCTGCCCGAGATCGTCGAGCGCGAAGACCACCCCTGGTTCGTCGGCGTGCAGTTCCACCCCGAACTGAAGTCGCGCCCCTTCGCCCCCCATCCGCTGTTCCGCAGCTTCATCGCTGCGGCCAAGGAACAGAGCCGGCTGGTGTAAGCTGGAGATGGAAACGTCCCCCGGCAGCGATTTCCAGGACATCAAATTCAGCGGGTCGGCGCGGTCACTGATTCTAATCTTCATTGTGCGGTCGCCATTTTGCTTGGGACCGATCTCGACTGGCGCGCGTTGTTCGTCGGTAAAATATCGTGGGCTAAAAACCCTCTGCAAGATTACGACGATTTAGGCCTAGTCACACTCGTGGGTATTGCCTGCGTTTGGGCCGCTTTGTCCCCGCCATACGTCGAAATTCGAGCCGATGGATTCGAGATGAAGGGGACGTTTTTTTGGAACCGGCCCGAGAAGTATCTTTTCAGCGATATTCGCCGGTTTGAGGATCGATACGTCACCGGGCGCTTCTCAAGGCGAAACGGCTACTGGCAGACGTTTGCCATTCTGCGGGCAGACGCCAAAGCGGAGGTCGGTTTGCCCGTGCTGAATAGTGGTCTTTTTTCCCGTATGAAGAGTGCACTTTCTCGTTGGCAAATAGCTCATGGCGAACTTGAGCCGACGCCATTCGCGGATATGTCCGATCGGGTCCGATTTTAGGGGGCCAATAAAATGGCTTTAGACATCCGCGTCTGCTTCCTCGGCGACAGCTTCACCCTCGGGCAGGGAGACGATACCGGCCTCGGCTGGGCCGGGCGCGTGCACGCCATGGCTCGGGGCAGGGGAGCTGACCTTTCCAGCTACAATCTCGGTATTCGCGGCCAGACCGGGGCGGAGATCGCCAACCGGGCCGAGCGCGAAGTCACCGAGCGGATCGCCGACCGCGGTGAGCGCCAGGGGATCGTGCTGTCGTTCGGCGCCAACGACATCAGGCTGGAATGTCCGACCGAGGAGAGCGTCCAGGCCGCGGCCGATGTCATCCGTTGGGCGGACTCACAGGGCTACAGCGTGTTCCTGATGGGCGCGCCGCACGCCGCCGAGCCTGAGCTGGACGCGCTTCGGGCTGAGTTGAACCTGGCGCTCGAGCAGACGGCCAAAGGCTTGGACACGCCTTTCCTGGATATCCGCACCGTGCTGTCCGACTGGACCGTCTGGCACGCCGAGTGCGCCGCCGGCGACGGCATCCACCCCAACGCTAAGGGCTACGCCCAGGTCGCAGAGGCGTTCGACGTCTGGCGGCCATGGCGCGACTGGGTGGACGACTAAGCCGATGAACGACACGCCCCGCAAGAAGCGCCTGCCGCTGCCTTGGCTGAGCCTGGCCGAGATCGTCGGGGTCGCCGCCCTGGTGCTCGCCGGCCTCGGCTATTGGGACTCCCACCGCGAACGCATCCAGCAGGACCGCCAGCGCATCGAGTCCGAGCGTGACAAGGCCGCCGAGGAGCGCCGCCGCGCCGCCGACGCCCAGGCCGCGGCGCAGAAGCTCGCCTTCCTGATGACCGGCGCGGCGGAAGGCGAGGGCGACAAGGTGCGGCTGACCTCGGTTCATGCCGAACAGGTGATCCAGACCCAGACCCTGTGGTTCCCGACCCTGGTCCGCGCCGACAGCGCCACCACCACCGGCAATCCGCGCATCGAGGCCGGCTGGATCGATGCAGGCCTGCGCAAGGCCGGCGGCCGCTCCGATAACGGCCGCGTGCCGGTGGCGATCGAGACGGTGTTCATCCAGGATGGCCAGATCCGCACCGACCGCTCGGTCTATCTGCTGGGCTACAGCCGCCATGGCCGCCTGATCGGTGGACCGAAGCTGGAGCTGGAGGGCCTGTCCCTGGCCCGGCGCGGCGTTTCCGGCGACTTGCAGGCCGCCGCCAACGGCTACTGGATCGGGCGCGGCTGATCCCGCTCTAGCCCGCCGCCCATTTCCGGGGCAGGCTGGCCCCAGAACAAGAGCCAAGGGGGGAGCGCGCCATGGATGCTCCGCAAGCCGAGACCGCACAGCCGCGCCTGCTGGACCATCCAGCCGCTCATTCGCTGCTGGCGGTTGGCATCGTGCAGCCGCGCCTGGAAGAGGCGGTCGACTTCTACTCGGCGTTCGGCTTGTCGGCCCGCGAGGAGCATGGGGCGCTGGCCCTGCGCGCGGCGACCTCGACCGCGCCCGCCGCCACCCTGCGCGAAGGCCCCAAGCGCCGGGTCGGTCACCTGACTTTCGGGGCTTACGAGGAAGACATCCCGCGGTTCAAGACCCACATCGCCGCGATGGGCTTGAAGCTGGCCGATCCGCCCAAGGGCGTGGAACCGGAGCCGGGTTCGATCTGGGTGATGGACCCGGACGGCATGGCCATCCAGATCGCCCCCAGCATCAAGACCAACCCCGACGCTCGCCGCCAGAGCCAGTTCGCCGATCCGGACGGCTGGCGTCATTGCCCGGACCGCGCCGCCACCCGCGCCGCGCCCCAGCGGCTGGGTCACACCTTCCTGTTCTCGTCGGATATCGAGCGGACCAACCGCTTTTATCAGAACGTGCTCGGCCTCGGCCTGTCAGACGGCAACCAGTACGTCTCGTTCCTGCACGGCAAGTTCGGCAGCGATCACCACATCGTCGGCTTCGGCCAGTCGCACGCCCACGGTTTCCATCACCTGAGCTTCGAGGTCGCCAACATCGACCAGATCGGCGTCGGCGGGCAGCACATGGCCTCGCTCGGCCACACCGGCTGGGGATTCGGGCGCCACGTCGCCGGGTCCAACTGGTTCTGGTACATCCGCGACCCGTGGGGCGGCTGGATCGAGTACTTCTGCGACATCGATTACATCCCCGCGGGGACGCAGGTCCCCCTGCGCGAACTGGCGCCGGAGGACAGCGTCTACCTGTGGGGACCGCCCATGTCGGAGGACTTCATCGTCAATCCGGAGCCGGCCTGAGACCTGGCCAAGACTTGGGTTGATAATCGGGGCTCTTTGCGTCATACACCCCGGCTCACGTCGGCCGCCGCTCGCGGCCGCAGTCATTTCACGCGCCGAGAGACCTCCGATGGCCGTTCCTAAACGCAAAACCTCGCCGTCGCGCCGCAATATGCGCCGCTCGCACCACGCCCTGCAGCCCAACAGCTTCATCGAAGACAAGGACACCGGCGAAATGCGCCGGCCGCACCACGTCGACCTGAAGACCGGCATGTACAAGGGCCGTCAGGTTCTGGACATCAAGGAAGACTGATCCGCGCTCAAGCAGGCCGCTAGGCCGCTAGCGCATCCGCGTCAGCGGGTTGGAAGATTCAAGCGCGTGGGCTAAGGCTCGCGCGCTTTTTCTTTGCTCAAATCGCCCCGAGATTCTCCCATGACCGAAATCATCGACATCGTTGGCCGCGAAATCCTCGACAGCCGTGGCAACCCCACCGTCGAGGTCGATGTGGTGCTGGAAGACGGCTCCTCGGGCCGCGCGGCGGTGCCGTCGGGCGCCTCCACCGGCGCCCATGAGGCGGCCGAGAAGCGCGACGGCGACAAGGCCCGCTACGGCGGCAAGGGCGTGCTCAAGGCGGTCGATTCGGTCAACGGCGAGCTGTTCGACGCCCTGTCGGGTATGGACGCCGAAGACCAGCGCCGCATCGACCACACCATGATCGAGCTGGACGGGACCCCCAACAAGAGCCGCCTGGGCGCCAACGCCATCCTGGGTGTGTCGTTGGCCGTCGCTCGCGCGGCGGCGCAGGCGGCCGACCTGCCGCTCTACAAATATGTGGGCGGGGTGTCCTCGCGCATCCTGCCGGTGCCGATGATGAACATCATCAACGGCGGCGCCCACGCCGACAATCCGATCGACATCCAGGAGTTCATGATCCTGCCGACCGGCGCGGCGACCTTCGCCGACGCGCTGCGCATGGGCGCGGAGATCTTCCACAACCTGAAGAGCGGGCTGAAGAAGGCCGGACACAACACCAACGTCGGCGACGAGGGCGGCTTCGCCCCCAACCTGGCGTCCGCCGAGGCGGCGCTGGAGTTCATCGTCAAGGCGGGCGACGGCGCGGGCTATAAGGCGGGCTCGGACTTCGTGCTCGGCTTGGACGTGGCCTCCACCGAGTTCTTCAAGGGCGGCAAGTACGTCCTGGAGGGCGAAGGCAAGACGCTGGATCAGGTCGGCATGGTCGACTACCTGGCCGGGCTCGTTTCCAAGTTCCCGATCGTCTCGATCGAGGACGGCATGGCCGAGGACGATTTCGCCGGCTGGAAGCTGCTGACCGATAAGCTGGGGGCCAAGGTCCAGCTGGTCGGCGACGACCTGTTCGTCACCAATCCCGCGCGCCTGCAGCAGGGCATCAAGGACGGCCTGGCCAACTCGATCCTGATCAAGGTCAACCAGATCGGCACCCTGTCCGAGACCATGGACGCCGTCGATATGGCCCATCGCGCCGGCTACACCTCGGTGATGTCGCACCGTTCGGGCGAGACCGAGGACTCGACCATCGCCGACCTGGCGGTGGCCACCAACTGCGGGCAGATCAAGACCGGCTCATTGGCCCGCTCCGACCGGCTGGCCAAGTACAACCAACTGCTGCGCATTGAGCAGGAGCTGGACGACCAGGCCATCTACCCCGGCCGCGCGGCGCTGAAGGGCCGCTAGACCCCAAGAGGAGAGGGCGGGTGCTGATCGAGACCATCGACGAGGCCGCCCTTTCCGATCTGGTTCAGCGGTTCTACGCCCGCGCCCGCCAGGACGCCCTGCTCGGGCCGGTGTTCGAACGGGCGATCCAGGACTGGCCGCCGCATATCGCCACAATCACCAGCTTCTGGGCCCAGGCCATGCTCGGCGGCGACCGCTATCGCGGCAATGCTTTCGCCAAGCACATGGGCAAGGGAATCGAACCCCAGATGTTCGAGCGCTGGCTGACGCTGTGGCGCCAGAGCGTGCACGAGATATTCGCCGAGGCGGCGGCGACTCGTCTGATCGATCGCGCTGAGCTGATTGGCCGTAGCCTGCATTCGGGGCTGCTCTTCGCGCGCGGACCGACATGGCCCGACAACTAGGGCAAACGCTCGGTTAACCATGGCTGGGCCATGTTCAGAACGTGAGTCGCTGATCCGGAGCCCGGCCCCTTGTTCGCCCGCTTTAGACCCTATCTGCCTGCAGCGGTTCTCGCTTCGCTGATCTTCTACTTTGGATTTCAGGCGCTTACCGGCGACCGCGGGCTGCTGTCCCTGTCCCAGCGCAATGAACTGCTTTTGCAACGCCGGGGCGAGCTGGCCCGCTTGCAGGCCCAGCGCCGCGATCTGGAAGCGCGCGCCAAGCTGATGCGCGACGATGACCTGTCACGCGATCTAGTCGAAGAGCGCGCGAGATACCTGCTAGGCTTCTCCGATCCGAGGGATTATGTCATCCGCACGAGGCCCTGATCCGCAAAGGTCAGGGTTATGCGTGAGTTGGGATGGAGACCTCGATGGCGCGTGCGCGCAAAACCGGGACGGCGGCGGGTAAGACCGCGCCTCCGGGCAATAACGACCAGTGGCTGAAATACTATCGCCAGATGCTGCTTATCCGGCGCTTCGAGGAACGCGCCGGCCAACTCTACGGCATGGGACTGATCGGGGGCTTCTGCCACCTGTACATCGGTCAGGAA
>CANJMO010000076.1 GCA_947475845.1 Caulobacteraceae bacterium
AGCAGCATGGCGATCAGCGCCATGTAGATGGCCGGCTGGGTGTGATCGATCGAGGCCTGCCACAGGGCGTGGACGCTGATCAGGATCATGGCGGCGTAGAGCGTCTGATGCAGCCGCCGCCAGCCCACCGGCCCCAGGCGCCGGATCATGCCGTTGGTCGACGTCATCGCCAGCGGCGTCAGGAGGATCAGCCCCGCGATGCCGAGGAAGAAATAGGGCCGCTTGACCCATAGGGCCCAGGGCAGCTCCCACAGCCGGCCGTAGAGCACATAGTAGGGCCCGTGCACGGCGGCGTAGACGAAGCCGAACATCCCCACCGTGCGCCGATAGCGCAGCAGGGCCTGCTTCCTGAAGATGCGCGCGGCCGGGGTGATGCAGAAGCCCAGGATCAGGATGCGGATGCCCCATAGCCCGAGGTCGCGGATCATGTCCTCGCGCAGCCGAACCGGCCCGCTGAAGCCCTGATAGAGAACGATCGGCAAAGGCAGGGCCAGCAGACCCCATACCGTCCAGTAGATCAGCCGCTCGCGGGATAGCCCCTTGGCCACGCGTCTCCTCCATAGTTTCGCGCACGATAGCAAAGCGCCGGGCTCGCTTGACCCCGAACGAAAGACGAACAAAATAGCGGGCCATGAGCGAGCTCGCCATCCTCACCTTCTCCCGTCCGGAAACCACCGGCCTGGTCACCCGCGGCGCGGCGCGCCTGATGAGCGTCATGGGCTATGCGCCGTTGCTGGAAGTTTGCCTGCCCAACGGCCGCCGGGCCGACGTGATGGCGCTCGGCCCCCGGGGCGAGATCGTCATCTGCGAGGTGAAGTCGTCGCTGGAGGACTACCGCGTCGACCGCAAGTGGGGCGAGTACCTGCCGTTCTGCGACGCCTTTTACTTCGCCGTGGCGCCGGAGTTCCCGCAAGGCGTGCTACCGCCCGAGCCCGGCTTGATCGTCGCCGACGCCTTTGGCGGCGCCGTGCTGCGGCCGCCGCCGCATACGCCGCTGGCGGGGGCAAGGCGCAAGGCCCTGACCATCGCCTTTGGACGGTTGGCGGCGGGTAGAGTCGGAGACTGGAGCTAGCTAGCTCGCCATCATCAGCGGGCGCAGCTTCTCGATCACTTCGGGAGCATTAGCCAGGTCGGCGCGGATATCGGGGGACTTGCCGAGCTTGAGCGCCGCTTCCTTGGCCCTGGCCGTGGCGGGGCCCGCCGGCGCGGTCTCGCCCAGCGCCATCTTCAGCAGATGGGTCAGCACCTGCACCGGGGCCAGAGCCGAGCGGGTCATCGAGGCCACGACATTGGCGTCGCCCTCGACCAGGCCGCCGATATCGCCCAGGCGCTTGGAAATGGCGGTGCGGTCGGCCTCGGGCAGGTCGACGCGGCTGATGGCGCGTTGCAGGTCGGCCAGGATCGCCAGCCGGTTCATCGGCGGCTCGCCGCTCGAGCGCATCTCGCGCTCGAAGCGCAGGGCGGTGACGGCCCCGATCAGCCATTGAGCGGCCTGGCTCTTGTTGCCGGCGCCGGTGACGTTCTCGGCCAGGCGCAGCAGGGCGCGCACTTCCTCGTGGGCGGTGGAGGTTCCGTTGACCGCGGCGGTGACGAATTCGGCGCTGATCAGCATCGAGGAGCGCTCGATGAAGGCTTCGCGGATGTCCTCGGCCGACAGCATCTTGCCGGCGGCGGCGGTCAGGGCCATGGCCAGGGCCCGCAGGATATCGATCTCGGCATTGGGGTCGCCGGGGCGCAGTCGGCGCGAAGACTTGATCTCGGCGATCACCCGCTTGCCGATGGCCATGCGCACGGCCTGGAAGTGCGAACCCTCCATCCAGTGCGACAGGCGCTTGGCTGCGCCTTCCAGCGGCGGCATCACCCGGCCGATGGTCGGGTCGAACTTGGACAGCATGTCGACCGACTGGCCGGCGGCCAGGCGGGTCAGGGCGGCAAGGCTGCCGCCGAGGTCGAGGTCGGGACCGAGCAGTTCGGCGACGCCGGCCTTGGAGCCGAGGATTTCACCCAGCGGCTGCTCAAGCACGTCGAAGGCGAGGGCGCGTGGGCGCGGGTCGGTGGGCGCCTGGTCGGCCAGGTCCATCAGCCGGTCGATCTTGTCGGCCCAACTCTTGGCGTCGGCGAGATAGGCGGCGACCCCGCCGCCCAGGCGGTAGGCGGCCTCGGGCTCTTCCATCAGCCGCGCGCAGGCGACGGCGAAAGGCTCGTTCTTGAAGTTGGCCAGGGAGCCTTTGCGGCCGTCCTTGATCAGGCGCTCGATGGCCCGCTCGATCAGGCCGTTGAAGCTGCGGATGACCTCGTGCACCGACACGCCCTTGGCCTGGGCTTCGGGGATGGCGATCTTCTGCACGGCGTGTTGCAGGTCGGTGCCGGACGCCTCCAGCTTCTCGGCCAGGTCCGGGCGATGCAGCAGCTCGAAGGGGATGACCTTGTTGCGACCGAGCCAGCCGTCCAGCAGGCGAACGATCCGCTGGCGGGCGTGGACGGTGTAGAGGTCGGCGGGGGCCACACAAGGCGGACCGGCGTCCTCGAACTCGGCCTTGCTCTTCTTGGGCGCGGCGACACCCTTGGCCAGGATGGTGACGCTGGAATATTCTCCGGTCTCTTCGTTCAGCACTTCCTTGCTGACCCGCACCGCGCACGAGCCGCCTTCCAGCAACTCCTCGGCATATGCCATGGCCCTGGCGCGGTCCTCCGTCGCCATTTCCAGCGCCAACGATCCGTTTTGATTACGGCGGGCGAAGACTTCGAAGTGGATCTGTCCGGCGCTCATTGGGTCCCCAAGTGAACCCAAATGCCGTTCGTAAGCTTAATATCGGGTTGAGGCCCACTTGGCGCCATAGATACCTGCTCCGTTGCCCGACGGGTCCGCAGCCGGTAGGTTTTCAAGACCGGCGTAGAAGAAGGCGTGCAATGGCGAAGATCACCCTGGTCGATGACGACGAGAACATCGTCGCCTCCGTGTCACTGGCCCTCGAAAGCCACGGCCATACGGTCACGGCCTTTTACGACGGCGCCGCGGGCCTGGCAGGCTTGGAGTCCGATCCGCCGGACCTCGCCATCCTCGATGTGAAAATGCCGCGCATGGACGGCATGGAAGTCCTGCGCCGCCTGCGTCAGACCTCGGCCACGCCGGTGATCATCCTGACCTCGAAGGACGAGGAAATCGACGAAATCCTCGGCTTCAACCTCGGCGCCGACGACTACATCCACAAGCCGTTCTCGCAGCGCCTGCTGATCGAGCGGGTCAAGGCCGTCCTGCGCCGCGCCGGGGCCGACGCCGCCGACCGCAACAGCGCCGCCGGGCCGGCCAATTCCGCCGCCGCCGCCGCCCGCGCTATCCGCCGGGGCAAGCTCACGCTGGATCCGGAACGTCATGACTGCCTGTGGGAGGAGCGGCCGGTAAAGCTGACCGTCACCGAGTTCCTGCTGTTGCAGGCCCTGGCCCAGCGCCCGGGCTTCGTCAAAAGCCGCGACAACCTGATGGACGCCGCCTACGAGGATCAGGTCTATGTCGATGACCGCACCATCGACAGCCACATCAAGCGGATGCGCAAGAAGTTCCGCCAGGTCGATCCCGAGTTCGATGCGATAGAAACCCTGTATGGCGTCGGCTATCGCTACCGCGAAACCTGATCCGCGCGAGGCTGCCAAGGCGTTGAGGCGGCGCTGGCTGCCGGGCTCGCGGCTCGGCCGGCTGATCATCGCGCTGAACCTGATCGGCCTGGCGATTCTGATCGTCGGCGCTCTGGTGCTGAACGAGTTCCGCCGCGGCCTGATCGAGGCGCGTACAGACTCCTTGCGCACCCAGGGCGAGCTCATCGCCAAGGTCATCACCATCGGCGCCACCCAGGGCGACCCTGTCCCGGCCATGGATTCCGAGCGGGCGGGCGAACTGCTGCAGGCGCTATTCATCCCCACCTCGCAGCGCGTGCGGCTGTTCGACCGCGAGGGCCGGCTGATCTCGGATTCCTACCTCGTCGCCGACCGGGTCGATGAGCGCGTCCTGCCGCGTGCCCACAAACGCAACGAGCTGCGCCTCGCCGGCCGGCCCCGGACGCCTCAGGACGAGGCCGCCAACGAAGCCAAGGCCCGCGCCGCCCTGGCCCTGGAAGTGGCGCGCTCGCTCAAGGGCCAGAGAGTGACCGACCTGCGGGCCTCCGCCGCCGGCGAGCAGGTGGTGTCGGTGTCCCTTCCAATCCAGAACGTGAAGGCGGTGCTGGGGGTGCTGACACTGGAGGCGGGCGACGTCGACCAGATCATCGCCGCTCAGCGGCGCGCGCTGATGCCGTTCATCCTGGTGGCCATCGCCACCACCATCCTGACGTCCCTGCTGCTCAGCGCCATGATCGCCCAGCCGGTGCTGCGACTGGCCCGAGCCGCGGACCGGGTGCGCCTGTCGCGGGCGCGCGCTATTTCCCTGCCCGACCTGGCCAAGCGTGACGACGAACTGGGCGACCTGACCCGCGCCCTGGAGAGCATGACCGACACCCAGTCGGCGCGGATCGACGCCATCGAGCGCTTCGCCGCCGACGTGGCCCACGAAATCCGCAATCCCCTGACCTCGATCCGGTCGGCGATCGACACCCTGCCCCTGATCAAGCACGGCGACGGGCGCGAGCGGCTGCTGGCGATCCTGCAGCAGGACGTCAACCGCCTGGACCGGCTGGTCACCGACATTTCAAACGCATCGAGGCTCGATGCTGAGTTGTCTCGAGAGCCGCCGCGCACCTTCGACCTGCAACGGCTGCTGTCGGAGATCGTCGCCACCTACGCCGCCGACCTGCGCCCGGGCGGCGCGCCGGTGCGCTTCATCGACCCGGACGAGGCCGAGCCGCTGATGGTGTCCGGCCGCGAAGGCCCGATCGCCCAGGTGCTGCGCAACCTGATCGACAACGCCCGCTCGTTCAGTCCGCCGGGCGGCGAGGTGCGGGTGCGCATCGCCCACTCCGGCCGCAATGTCCGCGCCTTCGTCGACGACGACGGCCCCGGCGTGCCGGTCGAGAACCTGGAGACGGTGTTCGAGCGCTTCTACACTTCGCGGCCCAAGGGCACGGCGTTCGGCGCGAACTCCGGTCTGGGCCTGTCCATCGCCCGCCAGATCGTCGAGGCGCACGACGGGCGCATCTGGGCCGAAAACCACGAGGACGCCCAAGGCCGGGTGACCGGCGCCCGTTTCGGCGTCGAATTTCCGGAAAAGCGTCCCGACTCCCGCTCGCACGGCAAGGCATGAGCCCAATTCCCGCCGGCCATGTCGCCCATGCCGGGCTGATCGCGCTCTACGGCCGCCGGGGCTGGCGCGGCGTGCTGATCCAGGGGCCGTCCGGCATCGGCAAGAGCGACCTGGCGCTGCGATCCCTTGAGGCTGGTTTCTCGCTGGTCAGCGACGATCGCACCCTGCTCTGGGTCAGCCAGGGTCGATTGTTCGGCGCGTGCCCACCGACGATCGCCGGCTTGATCGAGGCGAGGGGTGTGGGCGTATCGCCCCGCCCCGCCCGATCATTCTGTGAAATAAGCTTGGTTGTGCAATGTGTTGGCTCGGATACGCCGGTCGAGCGCATCCCGGTATTCGCCTCTCACGCGATATTGGGTGTCGCCTGCCCGACCCTGGACCTGCGGCCTTTGGAAGCTTCATCGCCGGTGAAACTGATTCACGCGCTGAGTCTTCTTGGAGGCGAGCGCTAACGAGCGTATCTAGCGCGGCTGCGGCGCACGCCGTATCGCGGGGGGGACCCGGTGAAAGGTCTTATATGATCGGTCTCGTGATTGTTACGCACGGGCGCCTGGCCGAAGAATTCGTGCTGGCGATGGAACATGTGGTCGGGCCTCAACGCGGCGTCAAAGCCGTTTGCATCGGGCCTGAAGACGATATGGAGCGCCGTCGCCGCGACATCCTCAAGGCGGCGGAAGAGGTCGACGAGGGCCAGGGCGCCATCCTGCTGACCGACATGTTCGGCGGCACGCCCTCCAACTTGGCCATCTCGGTCATGGAGCAGACCCGGGCCGAGGTCATCGCCGGGCTGAACCTGCCGATGCTGATCAAGCTGGCCAGCGTCCGCACCCGCGAAAACCTGCAGACCTGCGTCGCCTACGCCCAGGAAGCCGGGCGTAAGTACATCTCCGTCGCTTCCTATGTGCTGGCCGGCGAGAAGTGACGGTCAAGCGCACCGTCGACATCATCAACGCGCGCGGGCTGCACGCCCGGGCGTCCGCCAAGTTCGTCAAGCTCGCCTCGACCTTCGACGCCGAGGTCACCGTCAGCCGCGACGGGACCACCGTCGACGCCCGTTCGATCATGGGCCTGATGATGCTGGCCGCCGGCCCCGGCTGTTGTATCGACATCGCCGCCGAGGGCTCCGAGGCGCAACCGGCGGTCGACGCCCTGGTCGAATTGGTTGAGGCGCGGTTCGACGAGGAGCAATAGGGTGGCGCGGTGCGCTGGCGGGGCGATAGCGCAAAAGGGATTCCCATGGCCGAAGGCCAGGAAGAAACCGAACTGAAGTTCGATCTGGACGCCGCCGCCAGCGACCGGCTCGAGCAGAAGCTGATGCTGCGCTCGCGGGCCAAGACCCCGCCGCAGCCGCAAACCCTGGTCTCGACCTACTACGACACCCCGGGCCGCGATCTGCACAAGGCCGGCTTCACCCTGCGCATCCGCGAGGGGGACGGCAAACGGGTGCAGACGGTCAAGAGCGAGGCCGAGGGCGTCGCTACGCGCGGGGAATGGGAAACCGAGCTGAAGGCGCCGGGCCTCGACCTCAAAGCCGCCGCCCGTACGCCGCTGCAAGCGGTCCTGCGCGATCTGCGCGGCGAGCTTTCCCCGGTATTCGCCACCACCGTGCAGCGGACCAAACGCCTGATCCGTCAAGGCTCGGCCAAGATCGAGGCGGCCATCGACCGCGGCCAGATAGAGGCGGACGGGCGCTCGTTCGCCGTCTGCGAACTGGAGCTGGAGCTAAAGGCGGGCAGGCCCTGCGCCCTGTTCGATCTTGCCCGGCGTCTCGGCGATGCGGCTCCCCTGCGCCTGAGCTTCGAGACCAAGTCCCAGCGCGGCTACCGCCTCGTGGAGGGCGGCCAGGTCGGCGAGGCGTTGAAGGGCGAGCAGGTCCGTCTGAAGCCGGGCATGACCACGCGCCAGGCGTTTCAGGCGATCGCCGCGGGCGCCCTGCGCCAATGGGTCGGCAACGCCGCGGTCCTGCGCGCCGCGCGCCGGCCGGAAGCCCTGCACCAGATGCGGGTCGCCCTGCGCCGCCTGCGCACGGCCCTGACCCTGTTCGAGGCCGTGGTCGCCGACGATGCCTACCGGCCGCTGATCGCAGAGCTGGAGTGGCTGACCGGCGAACTGGACAGCGGCCGCGACATCGACGTTCTGATCCAGGAGACCTTCCGCCCCGCCGCCGCCCGCTTCCACGGACAGCCAGGCCTCGCTGGGCTAGGCGAGCGGCTGCTGAAAGCCCGCACCCGCGCTTACGACCGCATTCTCGCCGTGCTCGACCAGCCGCGCCACATGACCCTGGTGCTCGACGCAGCCGAATGGATCGATAACGGCCGCTGGGCTCAGGCCGACGAGGCTCTGTTCGCGGCCAAGGCGAACATCCCTATCGAACAGACCGCCGCCGAGGGGCTGGACCGCCTGCGCCGGCAGATCAAGCGCCGTGGCGCGGGCCTCAGGCGCCTGGATCCAACCAGCCGCCACCGCTTGCGTATCCGCGCCAAACGCCTGCGCTACGCCCTGGAGTTCTTCGGCGGCCTCTACCCCCGGCGCAAGGACGAGCGCGACGCCTTCCTGAACACTCTGCGGGCGATGCAGGACGGCCTGGGCGCCCTCAACGACCTCGAAGTCGCCCGCCACCAGGGCCTGGCCTTGGCCGAGGGCGGCGGCCGCGCCGCCGGCGACAGCGACATCGAAGGCGCCCATCAGGCCTTCGCTGCAGGGATGATGCTTGGCGCCCGGGCCGTGGGCGAAAAACCCCTGCTCAAAGCCGCCGCCGCTCATTACGACGCCCTGATCGCCGCCAAGCCGTTCTGGCGCTGAGCCAGAGGTCTTGAGCGCGAAGGGCGCGACATCCGCGCACATCATATAAAGATATCTTTATGTCCTTATTGCCGCCGCCCGCGCGCGCGGCTATAGACGCCTCAACAGATCATAGGAGCCGTCTCATGGCCGACTACATCATCAAGGACATCGCGCTCGCCGACTGGGGCCGCAAGGAACTCGCCATCGCCGAGACCGAAATGCCGGGCCTGATGGCCGTGCGCGAAGAATTCGGCAAGGACCAGGTCCTCAAGGGCGCCCGCATCGCCGGCTCCCTGCACATGACCATCCAGACCGGCGTGCTGATCGAGACCCTGCAGGCCCTGGGCGCCGACGTGCGCTGGGCCTCCTGCAACATCTTCTCGACCCAAGACCACGCCGCGGCCGCCATCGCCGCTAAGGGCACCCCGGTGTTCGCGATCAAGGGCGAGACCCTGCCGGAATACTGGGACTACGCGCACAAGATCTTCGAATGGTCGGACGGCGGCTACCCGAACATGATCCTGGACGACGGCGGCGACGCCACCCTGCTGTGCGTGCTGGGCCCCAAGGCCGAGAAGGATCCCTCGATCCTCAACAACCCGCAGAACGAAGAAGAAGAAGCCCTCTTCTCGGTGATGAAGCGCTACCTGAAGGAAAAGCCCGGCTTCTATTCCGCCATCCGCGACGCCATCAAGGGCGTGTCGGAAGAGACCACCACCGGCGTCCACCGCCTCTATGAAATGCACAAGAAGGGCGAGCTTCCCTTCCCCGCCATCAACGTCAACGACAGCGTCACCAAGTCCAAGTTCGACAACCTCTACGGCTGCCGTGAGAGCCTGGTCGACGCCATCCGCCGCGGCACCGACGTCATGCTGTCGGGCAAGGTCGCCGTGGTCTGCGGCTACG
>CANJMO010000077.1 GCA_947475845.1 Caulobacteraceae bacterium
GGCGGCGGCAAGGGCTCGGGCATGATGTATGTCTCGGGCCGTCCGGACCACAAGCTGGACAACGAGCAGATGGTCGACCACATCGTCGAACTGGTCGAACAACGCGCCGCCCAGATCGAGGCCGAGAACGCGCTTCAGGCGGCCGAGTAAGCGTCCTTTCGGTGATTGACGCGTTCACGCAGCAGTCACCCTCTCCGTAGCAAGTTCAGCTTCAGACATCCGCACGGGCCCCCTCATGACCCTTCGCTTCAAGTCCGCTTTCCTCGGCCTGGCCATGACAGCCGCTTTCGCCGCCTCGGCCCAGGCCGCCGCCGATCCGGCCGCGACCAAGATCGAAAGCCTCGACGCCTCGCTGATCGAGGCGATGAAGGCGGGCAAGGCCGCAGGCGCGCAAGGACGGTTCAAGCTGATCTCGCCGAACGTGGAATCGGCCTTCGACCTGCCGGCCATGCTGCGGGTCGCGGTGGGTCCCGACTGGGCCAAGATCGCGCCGGACGATCAGGCGGCCCTCACCACGGCCTATCGCCGCTACGCCGTGGCCAACTACGCCAAGAACTTCAGCGGCTACTCCGGCCAGAAATTCGATGTCTCGCCGGACATCCAGGTCCGCGGGGCCGACAAGGTGGTCAAGACCACCCTGACCGGAGGCGGGACCAATGTCGCCCTGGCCTACCGGATGCGCGACGCGGGTTCCGGCTGGAAGGTGATCGACGTGTTCTACAACGGCTCGATCAGCCAGCTGGCGACCCAGCGGTCGGACTTCGCCTCGACCCTGTCGAGCGGCGGGGCCAAGGCCCTGGTGGCCAAGCTCAACGCCCAATCGGACAAGCTGCTGCAGTAGCGGCCGGAGGCTTGGGCCCCCCGGCCCGGCCGCCCTATTTGATCAGGGCCGCGCCGGCCTTGGAGCAGACCTCGTCCTGAGCGCCCGCGCCGCCGGACGAACCGATGGCGCCGATCAGCTTGCCGCCCTCGACCAGCGGGATGCCGCCGCGCGAGCCGATCGCACCCGGCAGGCTCAATTGGTAGATGTTGCCCGCCATCATGCCGCTTTCGAACACCTTGGTTTCGCGGCGGAACTCGGCGGCCGACTTGGCCTTGGCCTGGGAGATCACGACCGAAGCGATCTGAGCGCCGTCCATGCGGGAAAAGGCGACGAGATTGCCGCCCGAATCGACGACGGCGACATTCATCTTCCAATTGTGCTTGGCGCATTCGCCGACGGCGGCGGCGATCACCGCCTGGGCCTTGGCCAGGGAGATCGGCGTCCCGTAGGGGATGTCGAACGGCTGGTTGGGCGGGATCACGTCGAGCGGGTTGGGGGCCTGGGCGACGGCCGGGACAGCCAACAGGGACAGGCCGGCGACGGCGGTCAGGACGAGACGAGACTTCATGGTGTTTCCCCAGGGTTTGGTTGGGCCAGACCCTAAGAAACCGCGCAGCCCTGTCAATCAACCAAGCTGTTGAGGCGTCACCTTAGAGCTTGGGTTCCGGGATCGGATGCTTGGGCGGATGGCCCATCAGGGCCGGGCCGAAGAACATCGCCGTGCCGAGGGTGAAGGCCAGGGAGATCATCAAGAGCTTGCCCATGCTGGCGGTGCCGGGGTGGGCCGAGACCCACAGGGCGCCGAAGGCGATGCCGGTGGTCAGGCCGCTGAACAGCACAGCGCGGGTCAGGCTGGAGGTCAGGAAGTGCTCCTCGCCCGAGCGCCAGGCCATCACCAGATAGATGTGGAACGCCACCCCGATGCCGAACAACAGGGGCAGGGCGATGATGTTGGCGAAGTTGATCGGCTGGCCGATGACGACGCAGGTGCCCAGGGTCAGCAGGCCCGTGAGGATCACCGGCAGCACCGTGTAGACCACGTCGATCACCCGGCGCAGCACCGCGAACAGCAGCAGGGTGATGGCGATCAAGGAGAGGGCGCCGGCCAGTTGGAAGGCCTGGACGATGGTGCGGCCGGCCTCGACGATCGACACCGGGCCGCCCGAGGCGTTGGGGGCGATGTCGCGCACGACCTTGGCGAAATGCTTGAGCTGGGCGTCGTTGAGCACGCCGCCCTTGGGGAACACCTCGACCCGCGCCTTGCCGTCCGGCGCGGTCCATTGGCGGACCAGAGTGGCAGGCAGGGTGGCGCGTTCCAGGGGGACGGCGGTGAGCATGGTGCGCAGCTGGCCGAGCAGGGTGCCGAGCGGCTGAACCACGACGGTCTGGGCGGCGGCGCGATGGGCTGCGTCGCCGGACGCCAGCTTGTCGAGCACGGCGGCTAGCTTGAGCGCGTCCTGGCCGGGGGCGCCCGGGTCGCTCGGCGCTGCGGCGCGCAGGGCGGCGGCGGTCTGGCGCAGGGCGGTTACGTTGTCGGCGTCGCTGGGGGCCGGGGTCACGTCGAACGGGTTGATGGTCGGGTCCAGCAGCAGGCTGGCGTCCTGAATTAGGGCCAGCTTGGGGGCCTGATCGTCGGGGGTGAAGCTGGTCAGGGTCACCGCGTGGGCGACCTCGGGCAGCTTGTCGAGCCGGGCGGCGAGGGCGTCGGCGGCGGCCAGGTTCGGGGTCAGGATGTCGATGGTGGAGGGCGAGGGGTCCGGATCCTTCATCAGGTCGCGCAGGGTGCTCATCGACTCCGCCTTGGGGTTCTTCAGGTCCAGCGGATTGGCGTCGAAGGTGAGGAACGGCAGCAGGGCGCAGCAGACCAGGGCCAGGGCGCCGTTGAGGCCCAGGACCAGCTTGCGACGCTTGGTCATCAGCTCGTCGAGCGGGGCCAGGAATTCGAAGCCGCCGCGGGCGCTCTCGACCTTGGGCTTGATCACATGCAGCAGGGCCGGCAGCAGGGTGACGGTGAGGGCAAAGGCGATGACGATGCCGACCCCGGCGATGACGCCCAGCTCGGATACCCCGACATAGGGCGTCGGCAGGAAGGCGAAGAAGCCGGCGGCGATGGCGGCGGCGGCCAGGGCGATCGACACCCCGACCTCGCGCGCCGAGGCGATCAGGGCGTCGCTCTGCGGCATCACCCGGCTCTCGGCGCGGTATTTGACGGCGAACTGGATGCCGAAATCGACCCCGAGCCCGACGAACAGCGGGATGAAGGCGACCGAGATCAGGTTGAAGCGGCCGACGATGGCCAGGCCGACGCCCGCGGTGATGACCAGGCCGATGATGGTGGCGCCCATGATGGCGGCGGTGACCCGCGCCGAGCGCACCGCCAGGTACAGCATCAGCAGCACGGCGCCGACCATCAGCGAGGCCATCAGGACGGCGCGGTCGGCCAAGCTGGCGAACTCCTCGTCGTTGAGCGGCACCGAGCCGGTCAGGCGCACGGAGATGCCGTGGGCGGCGTCCAGACCGTTGGCCTTGGCCACCTCGCGGATCGCCGCGCTGGCGGCCGAGCCCGGCTCCAAGTCGGTGTAGTCGAGCTTGGGATGGATGATCAGGAACTTGCGCGACTGGGCGGTGGGGCCGTTGGAGAACAGCGCCTGCCACGAGAAGATCGCCGGCTTGCCGTCTGCGACGTTCTGCAGCGAGGCGGCCAGGGCGCCGATCGGCTTTTGCACTTCCGACAGCTTGGTGTCGCCGCGGCCGACGCCGGTCATCATGGTGTCGAGGCTGTTCATGACCCCGCGCAGGGATGGGTCGGCGGCCAGGGGGCCGAGGATCGGCTGGGCCTTGATCAGCTGGCTGGTGGTGTCGGCGACGTCCTTCTGCGGCAGCAGCAGCAGGCCTTCCTGGTCCCAGAACGGCCCGCCGTCCGGGCGGTCGACGCCGAGGATCAGGTCCTTGCGGTCCAGCAGCTTGGCGGCCAGCACGGCGGCCCCGCGCTCGGCCAGCTCGGGCGTCTTGCCGTCGATCACCGCGACGGTGCTGTCGGTCTGGTCAGGGAAGGCGGTGGCGAAGGCGATGCCGTTCTTGCGCCATTGCAGGTCCGCCGAGATCAGCTGTTCGGTGTCGGTGGTCATCTTGAAATGGCCACTGGCGAAGTAGCCGGCGGCGACCGCGAGCAGACAGCTGATGCCGATCACGAGCCATGCCCGATTGACGCTGAACGCAACGACTTTGGCCATGACGGACGGTTTTTCGGACACGGATAACCCTTCAGATCTCAAGGCGGCGCACCATAAGGGCAGACCCGGCGGTCCGCCATGCCCGACAACTGCGGGCGTCTATGCCTGGTTCTATCGGCGACGGCCAAGGCAGGACTTGGGCGTCGCGGAGTTCAGCATCCCGCGATTTCGTTGATTCATTTTCAACGGCCCCGATGTATTGACGACCGTCGGCGCGAGGGCATGGTGGCCATGGGGCTTAGATGACAAGCCATGTCCCGTCCGGCACAGTTGAACCAAGGCCCGATGTTCAGGGTTCGGAGGAAGTTTTCTTGACCCCGGCGGAAGGCAGTCCATTCGAGGATGAGATTGCGGGCCTCTTGCTGGAGGCGTCATTTGACCTGTTGGCCAAGGGCGGCTGGGGCAATTTCTCGCTCCGGGCCGTGGCCGATTCCATCGGCGCCGCCGGATCCGCCGCATCGCACAGGTTCGGCGACCGCGCGGGTCTGGTGGCCGCCGTCTGCGCCGAAGCGGTCGGCCGCGAACGGCGCGAGATGGCCCGCTTTCTGCCCAGTGTTCAGGTCGACACCGACGAGGAGCTGGCCGACGTCCTTTACGAATGGCTGGAACAGCGCGTGCGCTGGAACCGCAAACAGGCGCGGGCGTGCAGCGAGCTGCTGCTGGTGTCCTATCGCGACCCGGCCTTCGCCAGTTTCAGCGGCCGCTGGCTGGAAACCTGTCAGGGCCTGATCGGCCGGCTGCAGCCGACGCTCAGTCCAGAAGCGACCCGGACCATCGCCTGCTTCCTGTCGGTGGAAATCTCCTACTGGCTGCTGCTGGCGGACGATCCCCAGTTCCGGCTGGCCAGCGGCGAGGCCCTGCGGCGGGTGACCCGGTTGGCCGGCCGCACCGAGGCGCCCTTGCCGGTATTCTGGCTGGGTTACAGCCTGGGCCTGCCCGATGCGCGCAGGACCGTGGACCTTAACGGCACCAAGCTGCGGATCATCGAGGCGACGGCCGACATCATCCTGAAGGACGGGGTGCAGGCGGTGACCCATCGCGAGATCGCCAAGCGCTCGGGCGCCTCGCTGTCGTCGCTGACCTACCATTTCGAATCGCTGGGGGACCTGATCCGCAACGGGCTGCAGCTGATCTTCTCGCCCGGCCGCACGGCGGCGATGCCCGAGCGGGCGGTGGTCAGCTACGAACTGGTGTTGCAGGCTCTGCGCGATCCGTTCCTGGCGCCCCTGGCCGCGACGGTCCGCCGGCAGCTCGGCGTCGGCCTGTTCGGCGAATGCCTGCCGAGCGACGACGTCGCCAGCAAGGCCCTGTGCGAAGTGGCGGTAATGCTCGAAACTGCTCTGGTGCTGGCCGGCGAGAACGGCGCGGCGGCGCGCGAGGGGCTCTGCGCCGACTGCTAAGCCAGGCTGGGCGCGGCGGCGCGGCCGCGGATGTGCTGGGCGACGCTGGCCAGGAAGGCCCCTTCGTCGAACGGCTTGGCGATGTAATCGACGACGCCAAGCGCGGTCGCCTGTTCGACGTCGGAAGCGCTGTAGCGACCGGTCAGGACGATCACCGGCACGCCGGCGATCAGGTTGTCGTCACGCAGCCGCTGAAGCAGGGAGAGGCCGTCCATCGCCGGGATCGCCAGGTCCATGAGCAGCAGGTCCGGAGCGCTGCGTCGCAGCTGAGCCAGGGCGCGCAGGCCGTCTTGCGCCCACTCGACCTGGTATAGGAACCGTTGCCGGACTTTATAGCTGCACGCGCCCGGTAAAACCGCTGGAGCTTTGACGCGGTGGCCATGTAGCGTGTGCGGCTCCCCTCCGGTGATGAGGCAGTACGGATGAAGACGAATTTCGCGGCGGGCGTGCTGGCCCTCCTGGCGGCGGGGGCCTACGCCGGCGCGGCGACGGCCGACGAGGGTATGTGGACCTTCGACAACTTCCCCGCAGGCAAGGTCAAGGCGGCCTACGGCGTCGACATAACGCCGCAGTGGCTGGACAAGGTGCGCAATTCCTCGGTGCGTCTGTCGGTCGGCTGCTCGGCTTCGGTGGTCACCGGCGCAGGCCTGATCCTGACCAACAACCACTGCGTCGCCGACTGCGCGCAGAACCTGTCGGCGCCGGGCAAGGACCTGTTCAAGACCGGCTATCAGGCGGCCAACCGCAACGAAGAGAAGAACTGCCCCGGCCTGCAGGCGGAGATCCTGACCGGCATCACCGACGTCACCCCGCGCATGCTCGACGCCGGCAAGGGCCTGTCGGGCGAGGCCCTGGTCAAGGCGCGCACGGCGGCGTCCAGCACCCTGGAAAAGGACGCCTGCGCCGCCGACACGGCCAGGTTCCGCTGCCAGGTGGTCAACCTTTACCACGGCGGCCAGTACAAGCTTTACCGCTACCGCAAGTACGCCGACGTGCGGCTGGTGTTCTCGCCGGGGGTGCAGGCGGCGTTCTTCGGCGGCGACCCCGACAACTTCAACTTCCCCCGCTACGACCTCGATAGCGCCTTCGTGCGGCTGTACGAGAACGGCCAGCCGGTGGTGACCCCCGATCACCTGCGCTGGAAGGCGGCCCCGCCCAAGGCCGGCGAGCCGGTGTTCGTGGCCGGCAATCCGGGCGGCACCGATCGGCAACTGACCCTGTCGCAGCTGGAAACCCAGCGGGCGCTGACCTTGCCTCTGACCATCAGCCAGGCGTCGGAGCTGCGCGGGCGTCTGATCCGCTTCGGCCAGGAGAGCGTGGAGCGCAAGCGCCAGGCGGGCGAGCCCCTGTTCGGGCTGGAGAACAGCTACAAGGTATTCTGGGGCCGACTGTCGGCGCTCAACGATCCGGCGTTCATGGCCATCAAGCGGGCCGAGGAAGCGGACCTGCGGACCAAGGTCCGGGCGGCGGGCGACAAGCTCGGCGCCGACTTCGGCGATCCCTGGGCCCAGATCGACAAGGCCCAAGTGGCCACCCAGGCGCTCTATATTCCTTATCGCACCCTGGAGCGCGGACCCGGCGGGTCCAGCCTGTTCGACTACGCCCGCTCGCTGGTGCGGGCGGCCCAGGAGCGCGAGAAGCCTTCGGCCGACCGGCTGCCTGGCTATGCCGACAGCCAGCTGGCGCTGCTGGAAAAGCAGGTCCTCGATTCTACCCCGGTGCAGATCGACCTCGAGCAGCTGAACCTGGAATTCTGGCTGAGCAAGGCGCGCGAGTACCTGACCGCCGACGATCCCAACACCAAGCTGCTGCTTGGCCGCGAGAGCCCTGAAACCCTGTCGGCCCGCCTGGCGAAAAGCTCCAAGCTCGGCGATCCGAAGGTGCGCAAGGCCTTGTGGGATGGCGGCCTGAAGGCAATCACCGCCTCCGCCGATCCGATGATCCAGTATGTGCTGCGTATCGATCCCGCCGCCCGCACCCTGCGCGCGGCCTATGACGAGCAGGTCACCGGCCCGACCGCCCAGGCGGCGGAGAAGATCGCCCGCGCCCGGTTCGTGATCTACGGCGACGCGCTTTATCCGGACGCCACCTTCACCCTGCGCCTGAGCTACGGGAAAATCGCCGGCTGGACCTATCGCGGGGTGACCGTGCCGCCGTTCACCAACTTCGCCGGCCTCTACGAGCGCGCGACGGGGGAGGAGCCTTTCGATCTGGACCCGCGCTGGATCAAGGCCAAGGGGGCGCTGACGCCGACCACGGTGTTCAACATCTCCTCGACCAACGACATCATCGGCGGCAATTCAGGCTCGCCCCTGATCGACGCCCAGGCCGAGGTGATCGGCGCGGTGTTCGACGGCAATATCCATAGCCTGGGCGGCGATTACGGCTATGACGGCGAGCTCAACCGCGCCGTCACCGTCTCGACGGCGGCCATCACCGAGGCTCTGGCCAAGGTCTATGGCCAGCAAGGACTGGTCGCCGAGCTCACCGCCCCCTGACCGGCGGCGTTAGCCGCGCGAGCTGGCCCCATCTGCGAATGCTGGCTGCTTCGGCGGCGCGCGGTGTCCGATTCAGACCCGCGCGCGGCTGCCGGCGGCGATTAGCGCGCAGGGAACTTCCGCCGCGCCCCGTTGGCGGCTATTCCATTGTCCGGGACTCAGCAGATATGTCCGATTTCCCGTCAGCCTGACAAGAAAGGTTGGTCGGGCGTCAACCCCGAACTGTGAGGTATTTCCTTGCTGAAATGCTGGTTTCCCTTATGATAGGTAATCACAAAGGAAACCCTGTTCGCTGAATTGCGCAGCGACCGGTCGTTTCCCCCAAGCAAAATAACGGATTAGGGAGGGACCCGAATGACTCCGCATGGCTATGCCCAACAGACTCTGGCGACCAAGAAAACTGCGATGAGCGGCGTACGCGCTGTCTTGTTGATGACCACGGCGCTCGGCGCCGCCAGCATGGCGAGCTCCGCTTTCGCCCAAGCCAAGCCCAACGCCAACGCCCTTGAAGAAGTGGTCGTCACCGCGACCCGCCAGACCTCGACGGTCAACAAGGTCGCCCTGTCGGTGTCCGCCGTGACGCAGAAAGCGCTCGATCAGCAAGGCATCCGCAGCGTGCAGGACCTGTCGCAA
>CANJMO010000078.1 GCA_947475845.1 Caulobacteraceae bacterium
CGTCAAGGCTGGAAGCGCACTTCGCTGAAGCCCGGTGACAAGGCCGTGGCCGTTGTTCACCCGCTGAAGGACGGCACCGCGGGCGGTTCGCTCGTGACCGTGACCGTCGGCGGCGTGCAAGTCGGCGGCGCCCGCTCCTAAGAGCTGGCTGCTAAACAGATCAGGGCGGCCCCCGCGAGGAGGCCGCCCTTTTTGTTTGCCCCTCGCCTCGCGAACAAAAGAAAAGGGCGGGCCCCTCGCAGGACCCGCCCTTCTTGTTTGCGACAGAGCCGAATGGACTAGCGCTTGTCCTTGTCGATGATCTTGCCGCTGGTGTCCTTGGTCAGGGTCTTGCCGCTCGGCGAGATCTCGTTGCGGTTGTTCTCGGCGCAGGAGTAGTCGTACAGGCGCGTGCCGTAGGGCAGGCGGCGGTAGCGTTTGACGATGTGCCAGGGCTTGGTGAAGGCCACCGGATCTTCCAGGACGATGTCGGCCTCGAAGGTGTTGGCATCGACGCGGCGCATGCGGGTGACCGTATGCAACTCGTCGCTGTGGATCGCGCCGGTGCGGTCGAAGATCTTCTTCGGCCAGCCCTGCAGGCCGATGGTGTCGAACACCAGGGTGTCGCCTTCCCAGTGACCGACGCTGTCGCCGGTGAAGGTCGGCCACACCTCGTCGGCGGGCGGATGCTTGCGACCGTCGGTGTAGATGCGCACGACGTTGGGGCCGTTCTCGGTCAGGATCCAGCTCTCCTCCGGCCGGTTCACGAACTCATAGGTGTCCGGAACGTTAAGGGCGCGGGGGAAGCCGGCGACGATGCCGCAGGCGGTCTGCGGGTCGGGCCAGCGGTCGTCGTCGACCATCTTCTGGTTGGCGACGTACTTGGCCTGCCATTCGGCGTTGTACGGGACCACTTCGCGGGTTCCGGGCGCGCCGGCCGCGCCGCCGACCCGGGTCGACTGGTCGAACACGGTGTTGCCGACCATGGTCCACACGCCGGTCCAATCGGGCAGGGTCGTCTTGCCGTCCTTGGTCACGATGGTCCGGTCCGGGCCGATCGGCGGGGCCGGAGCCGCGGCCGGGGCCTGGGCCAGCGCTGAGGCGCCGCCCATCAGGGCAAGCGCAAGGCCAGCTGCGGCCAACGAAATTCGCTTCATAGAAACCTTCTCCCTACCAAGGCCTGTGATCGGCCTTTTGGATGCGTCAATTCTTGCGCCAATAATCGCCCGCAGAAAAGGGGGGCTAGGCTGGATACGTCAAGACCATAGCCTTTTCGAGGCGATTCTCGCCCCTTCGGAAAGAGAAGTGAGTTTCTTGTAGGCGATCTCGCCGTCCAGCTTGCCGTAGCCGGCGAAGGTGCCGAAGCCGCAGTCGGTGCCGGCCAGCACCCGTTCGCGCCCGACGATACCGGCGAAGCGCTCGATGGTCTGGGCCACCAGTTCGGGGTGCTCGACGTAGTTGGAGCAGCTATCGATGGTCCCGGGGATCAGCACTTTGTCGTCGGGGATCTTGGCTTCGGACCACACCTTCCACTCCTGAGCGTGGCGCGAATTGGCCGCTTCGAACAGGATGCCGGCCGGCTTGGCGCTCAGGATCACATGCAGGATCTTGATCAGGTCGATGTCGAAGTCGTGCGGGCCTTCGTAATTGCCCCAGCAGATGTGGAAGCGGACCTTCTCGGCCGGGATGCCTTCCAGGGCCGCGTTCATCGCCTCGACGTGGATTTCCGCGCGCTTGACGAATTCGGCTTCGGTCAGGTCCTGGAAGCCGGTGTGGCGGGCCATGGCCAGGTCGGGGCAGTCCAGTTGCAGGATCAGGCCGGAGTCGATGATCATCCGGTATTCCTGCTTCATCGCGTCCGACAGGGCCCAGACGTACTCCTCGTGCGTCGGATAGTACTGGTTGGGCTGGAACGCGGTGACCAGACCGGGAGAGGCGGAGTTCATGAAGCCTTCGGTCACGCCCGAGGTCTTCATCGCCGCCAGCATGTTGTCGATATCGATCTGCAGCGGCTGCAGGTCCTTGACCGCGATCGGGCCGATGCACGAGGCGCGGCGGAATTCCTGCGAGCCGGTCATCCGGCCCATCTTCTCGCGAAACTCGGGGTAGGGCGCCAGATCCAGGGCGACCTTGCGCTGGTTGTCGCCGCCGAAGCCGGTCAGGCGGTCCATCATGTAGGTGGAGTAGCTGACCTTGGAGGCCTCGCCGTCCGAGGGGATGTCGATGCCGACGGCCACTTGGCGCGCGACCACGTCGGCAACGGCGTTCTTGATCGTCGTGTCGTAGGCGTCGACGTCGTAGGTTTCGCCATGATCCTTCTTCAGCAGGGCGTCCACCAGCGGCTGCGGGCGCGGCATGCTGCCGACGTGAGTGGTTAGGATCCTGTCGGTGCTCAGACGCATGTCCCCTCCAAGGGTGGCGCTCCTAATTCGGAGGCGCTGTCAGTTCGTTGGGAGATCGGTATACCGGATGGATTGAGAGGTCATCCAGAGTCGCGGGGAAATCTTATGCAAGATGGTCGCAGCCGCAGCGCCGGCCTGATCGGCTTGATTATGGCGGCCTGGATCTGCACGCCCGCGCCGGCCGCCGTCCCGGATGGCTACGCGGCGCGGCTCGAAGCCCTGGCCCTGCTCCAGACCCTCAATGTCGAGTTGCTCAGCCACGACAGCGCCACCGCCGTACTCCAGGGCTGGTGCGACGCCCACGGTCCGGGCGGATTGAAGATGGTGGCCCAGCGCGTGCGCGTACGCGACAAGCCCTTGCCGGAGGCGGCCCGCGCCGCGCTGGGCGAAGCGGCGGCGCAGGGCGTGCGCTATCGCCGCGTGCTTCTGGCCTGCGGCGACAAGGTGTTGTCGGAGGCCGATAACTGGTACCTGCCCGCACGCCTCACGCCGGAGATGAACCGGCAACTGGAGGAGACCGACACGCCGTTCGGGGTGGCGGTGAAGGCCCTGGATTTCCACCGCCGCAATCTGTCCTCGACCTTGCTCTACAAGCCCTTGACGCCCGGTTGGGAAGCCGCGCCCGCGCCCAAGACCGCGCCGCCGGCGATCCCGCCCTCGGTGCTGGAGCACAGCGCGGTGCTGTCGACGCCCGCCGGGGCGCCGTTCAGCTATGTGGTGGAAACCTACACCGCCCAGACCCTGACCATGGCCCTGCCCAAGACGGTGCCCCTCGGGCTTTGGCGCTAGGCCTTATTTCTTGACCGCTTCGGGATTGGTCAGGGTGCAGATGTACTCGCCGATCTCGGTGTCGTCGGGCAGACGTTGAAAGGTGATCTTGGTCTGCCAGGGCGATGTGAATGTCTTGGGGTCGTCGATGGTGATGACGTCCTCCAGCGTGTCCTTGTCCACGAGCCGCAGGCGTTCGGTCAGCATCAGTTCGGTGGAGTGCGGGATGCCCGCTGTGTCGATGGTGGTCTTGTCGTTGAAGCCGCGGCTGCGCACCACCAGCGCGCCCTTGTCCCAGCGCCCGGCCGAGAAGCCGAGCCAATTCTGATCCAGGTCGTCGTTGGCCGGCAAAGCGTCCTGGATGAACACCAGCCGGTGCAGGTGCATGTACTCGTGCAGGAAGGTCACCTGATTGGGTTCGACGATCAGGTGGAACGGCTGCGGGTAGAAAATGGCGCGCGGCAGGCCGGGGGGCAGGCAGGTCTCGGCGGTGTCGCCGGTCGGCTTGCCGGCCTTGCGCGCGGCCACGGCGGCGTCGTAGCGCGCCCTGGCCTCCGGCCGCATCGGCGGCAGCTTGCCGACGGTGGTTTTGACCGTCGAATGGTCGCCGCCGGCCAGTTTCCAGATGCCCTGGAAGCGCAGCTGGTCGGCGGGCGCGGGGATCGGCTCAGCCGTCGCAACGCCGGTGATAGCGGCCACGGCGATGACGGCCAGGAGGGTGGTCTTCATGCTGATACGCTTCACTTGGCCACCGTCACGCCGTCCTGCGGCGCGTTGCGGTTGTTCTCTTCACAGACGTATTCGGTCAGCCGCAGGTCCGGCCGCCAAGCATAGGTGTCGCGGAACACCCAGGGCTTGGTGAAGAAGTCCGTATCCTCGACGGTCACCACATTCTCGATCGCCTTGCCGTCCTCGATCTTGCGGATGCGCTCGACGGTGTGCAGCTTCGGGCCGTGGATCACACCCTGCTCGTCGATCCAGGTGCGGTCGTCGACGCCGACGGTGTCGATCACCAGGGTGTCGCCTTCCCAGTGACCGACGCTGTCGCCCATGAAGCTGACCTTGGCCGGGGTCAGGTGGCCACGCTGCATGTGGACGTAGCGGGTGTTGTGGGCGACCTCGTGGGCGATGATCACCTGATTGGCGGTCTGGAAAATCTGCAGCGGGTAGGGCGAATTCATCACCCGGGGCGTGCCGTGCGGCCAGCAGTGGCTGGAGGCGTCGGCGATAGGGGCGCCGTTGGCCTCGGCCACCACCCGCTTGGCCCATTCCAGCTTGGCCCGCTCGGTCATGGGCGGCGGGGTGCCTTCCAGGGTCGGGATCACCCGGTTGTAGCGGCGCAGGAACCAGACGCCGCTCAGGTCGCGCGGGTCTTTGGACGACACTTCGGGGCGGTAAAGGGTGGCGGCGGGCGCCGACCCGGACAACAGGCCCAGACCGACAGCCAGGGCGGCGGTGAATTTCGCGGCGCGCGATGCGGCCATGGTCTGCATCCTCCTCGGTCCGTGGACGGTGGCAGCCACGGTATACAAAGCGATATGCAGCGGGTGGAGACCCGTCAAGGAAACGGCGAAGCTTGGCTATACCTTATTTGGCCAGGTGCTTGCCGAAGAAGGCGGCGATCTCGCCGAACGCCTCGCGGGTTTCCGGCGCCTGGTCGTCGCGGCCGTACTGCGCGTCCTGGCCGGCCCTCTCCTGCGGCCGACGCGGCTATGGCGGGTGCGTCAAGACGTCTCATTTTCGCAATAAATGACACAAATCGGCGGTGAGCCCCTTGGCTGGTGCTGCGTCCGAGTTGACATTTTTGCAATTTGGCTCAAAAAAGGCGATAACATTCGAATATCGTACAGTTGCTTCCCGGCCCGCGGTCGCGCGGCCAAACCCTTCGATTGCGAACTACCCAGAAAAAAAACAGTTTTAAAAACAAGCACTTCCATAGGGGGAAGCTATGTCCAACACGACTCTTCGTGCGACTCTGATTGTGACGACCGCCATGGCCGCCGCCGGGATCTCCGGCTCCGCCTTCGCTCAGGCCGCACCGCCCGCCCGCAACGCCAACGCCCTTGAAGAAGTGGTCGTTACAGCGACCCGCCAGACCTCGACGGTCAACAAGGTCGCCCTGTCGGTGTCCGCCGTGACGCAGAAAGCGCTCGATCAGCAAGGCATCCGCAGCGTCGCCGACCTATCGCAACAAGTACCAGGCTTCACCTTCCGCACCACGGGCAACGAAAACAACCCGCAGCTGACCCTGCGCGGCATTGGCGGCAACGCCATCGGCGGCACCTCGGGCTCGGCCCCGACCACCGGCGTCTACATCGACGACCTGGCCTTCCAGAAGCGTAACGCCAACGGCCTGGAAACCGGCTCGGGCTCGCCGGTTCCGCTGCTCTATGATCTGGACCGCGTCGAAGTTCTACGCGGCCCTCAAGGCACGCTGTACGGCGGCTCGTCGGAAGGCGGCACGCTTCGCTTCATCACGCCCCAGCCGAGCCTGAGCGCCTACACCGGCTCGGCACGCCTCGGCATCAACACCGTTCAGGGCGGCGGCGTCGGCCACGAAATCGGCATCGCGCTCGGCGGTCCGATCATCCAGGACAAGGTCGGCTTCCGCGTCTCGGGGTTCAAGCAGGACCGCGCCGGCTGGCTGAACAGCTATTCGGAATGGGATGGCCACAAGTTCGCGTCGCAGATCAACAAGGGCAACGACTACGCCCTGAACGGCAAGCTGCTCTGGCAGATCTCCCCTGACTTCAAGGCCACAGTCGGCGTCATCCATCAGATGACCTTCGACCAGGACAACCCGACTGTCCGCACCTCGTCGGGCGCGGTCAACATTCCGCTGCGCACCATCGTCCATACCGGCACCTTCAACGGCGTCCGCTACTCGTTCCCGACCACCACCTTCGGCGGCTACACCATCCCGGCCCAGACCTGGTTCTCGAACATCGATGGCACGGCAAACGGCCGCTACCTGTCGGCCACCAACGTGATCTATGAGCCGTCCCCGCGCCGGACCATCTTCACGACGCCGAGCCTAACCCTGGATTACAACTGGCACGACAAGTTCAACTTCAAGTCGATCACCGCCTACACCAGCGACACCACCAGCGGCTGGACCTTCATGGGCGGCGGCGGCATCCGCAATACGGTGCTGGCCAACTACACCAACGTGCCGTGCCCCAGCGGCGTCGGTCAGGTGGTGCCGATCCTCACCGCGACCTGCACCATCGCGCCCCAGTACCTGGAATTGCCGACCTACCCGATCGTGTCGGGAACGGCCAAGGCCAACCCGGGCCCGGCCCCGCGCGCCGACTACTTCATGTTCAACAACCGCCGGGGTCAGATGACCCAGGAGTTCCGGATCTCGACCATCGATCCGTCATCGCGCCTGCAGTTCGTCGCCGGAGCCTTCATCGAACACTCCAACAACCACGTGAACGTCGGCTCCAACTACAATGAGCTGTTCGCGGCTCAGCAGATCAACCCGATGGACGAAGGCTGGACCACCGGTGGCGGCACGCTGGTGCCCCTGCTGCAGACGCCCGGCAACCCGCTGGTCGACAACTCGACCCGCAACATCGACATCCTGGAAGACGAACTGTCCGGCTTCGGCGAGGCCACCTTCGCGATCACCGACAAGCTGAAGGTCACCGGCGGCCTGCGCGTCACCGACTACACCCAGAAGTTCACCCAGCAGTACGGCGGCTATGTCGCAGGCGCGCCCGCGGGCTGGATCGGCGTGTCTTCGCTCGGCCCGGGCACCATCGAAACCAACCCGACCGCGCTGACCGCCTTCCCGGAAAACTACGCCGCCTGTCCGAAGAACCCGGCTGACGCGGCGGGCGCCGACAACGCGCTCAAGTACGCTCTCGCCGGCTGCCCCTATCAGTACAGCATCGGCACGCTGAAGGAGAAACCGATCACCCCGAAGATCGGCGTCTCCTATGCGTTGAGCGCCTCCAACCTTCTGTATGTGACCTACTCGGAAGGCCAGCGCCCGGGCGGCGTCAACCCGGCGATCCCAGCCGCGACCTGCGCCCAGGACTTGGCCAATCTCGGCGGCCAGCCTTCGGCGATCTACCAGCACGATACGGTCAAGAGCACTGAGGCAGGCGGCAAGTTCCGCCTGTTCGACGGCCAGATGCAGGTCAACGGCTCGGTCTTCCACATCGATTGGCAGAACGTCCAGTTCGTGGTGCCGATGGTGTTCTGCGCCTTCTCCTACATCGCCAACGCCGCCGCGGCGGTGTCGAACGGGGCCGAACTGCAGGTGTCCGGCCGTATCGCCGGCTTCACCCTCAACACCAACATCGCCTATGACGACGCGCACTACACCGCCGCCGTCCTCGGCCCGATCCCGCCCGCCGGCTCAGGCAAGGTGCGTTCGGTTCTGGCTCTGAAGGGCGACAACCTGGGCGTGCCCGACTGGACCGGCAACGTGGGCATCCAATACGACTGGCACACCTTCGAGCTGCCGACTTACGCCCGCTTCGACTACATCTATTCGGGCAAGTACGCCCGCGGCACGGGCCCCGGCACCACCAGCTACAACGCGCCGACCTCGCCCAACACCATCAACGGCGAGGCCACCAACCAGATCAACGCCCGCGTCGGAATCTACTACAAGGATCTGGAAATCGCCGCCTACGTGAAGAACGCCGCCAACGAGAAGCAGTGGTTGAACAAAGTCGAGGGCCAGGCCAACCAGTGGTTCAACGGCTCGGTCGAACAGCCCAGGCTGATCGGCATGCAAATGAACTACCGCTTCTAACGTCCAGCGGAAGCCGTTTTGAATTGGGGGCGGGCGCGCAGGCGTCCGCCCCTTTTTTCGTTTTGGCGTCGCCACATTTCCGCCGATTCCAGTCTGCTTTAGTCGAGCCCGGCGGGCAGCCGATCTTGTGCTGACAAGACAATGTTGCGTCAAAACGGTCACACTTGAGACATGACGTTGCCACGGCAACGGGTCGCTCGTTGACACCTCCACGGATTCCCCGCAGAAGGGCGCGTCTCCACCGGCTGTGTTCCGGCGTAAAAAATGTGCGTTTACCGCGCAGCGGTAAAGTTTTGCCCTGTAAGCGATTATTGCCCATCGGTGGACATGGAATGGGGCTCGGCGGTGATCTTCGCCCTGGGTTCAGTGAATATAAAAACGTAACTTTTCCAGTGGGGAAACATGTCTCGTAATTCCGTACGCACCGCGTTGCTGGTGACCACGGCCCTGAGCCTTTCGGGTCTGACCACCGCCGCCTTCGCCCAGACCGCGCCCAAGCCCAACGCCAACGCCCTTGAAGAAGTGGTCGTCACCGCGACCCGCCAGACCTCGACGGTCAACAAGGTCGCCCTGTCGGTGTCCGCCGTGACGCAGAAAGCGCTCGATCAGCAAGGCATCCGCAGCGTGCAGGACCTGTCGCAA
>CANJMO010000079.1 GCA_947475845.1 Caulobacteraceae bacterium
CCGCTGATGGACCGCATGGAGATCATCCGCATCCCCGGCTACACCGAGGATGAGAAGATTCAGATCGCCAAGCGGCACCTGATGCCCAAGCTGCTGACCAATCACGGCCTGACCGACGCCGAACTGGTGGTGCCGGACGAGGCGATCCGCGACCTGATCCGCTACTACACGCGCGAAGCCGGCGTGCGCTCCCTCGAGCGCGAGCTGAGCAACCTGTTGCGCAAGGGCGTGCGGGACCTGGAGCGCGAGAAGCTGAGCTCGATCACCATCGACGAGGCCAAGCTCGAAAAGTATGCCGGGGTGCGCAAGTACCACTATGGCGCCACCGATGAGGTGGATCAGGTCGGTATCGTCACCGGCCTGGCCTGGACCGAGTTCGGCGGCGAGATCCTGACCATCGAGGCGGTCCGGATGCCCGGCAAGGGCAGGATGTCGATCACCGGCAACCTGAAGGACGTGATGAAGGAGTCGATCTCGGCCGCGAACAGCTATGTGCGCGCCCGGGCCACCCACTTCGGCATCAAGCCGCCTTTGTTCGAGAAGGTCGATGTGCACGTTCACGTGCCCGAGGGCGCCACGCCCAAGGACGGGCCCTCGGCGGGCGTGGCCATGGCCACGGCGATGATCTCGGTGCTGACCGGCATCCCGATCCGCAAGGATGTCGCCATGACCGGCGAGATCACCCTGCGCGGCCGGGTGCTGCCGATCGGCGGCCTGAAGGAAAAGCTGCTCGCCGCCCTGCGGTCCGGCATCAAGACGGTGCTGATCCCCAAGGAGAACGAGAAGGACCTCGCCGACATCCCCGAGAACGTGAAGGCCGGATTGGAGATCGTCCCGGTGTCCACGGTCGATGAGGTGCTGGCCCGCGCCCTGGTCGGTCCGCTGACGCCGATCGAGTGGAACGAGGACGAGGATCCGATGCCCAAGACCCCGCCGGCGGCGGACGACCCGGGAGCCGTCATCACCCACTAGCCAGGGTGAACATCGAAGAATGTGGGCGGCGCGGGAGATTCCCGCGCCGCTTGCATTTGACGCCGGGCGTTTGGCCCCGTCATAGTCCCCATCCAGCGGCCAGCACCTGTCAAAAAGGCCGCGGCAAAAAGAGGGTGGACCTCATGACTAAGGCCGAATTGGTGGCCGCTATCGCGCAGAAAACCGGACTGAAGCAGGCCCAGGCCAAGAACGCCCTGGACGCCATGCTGAGGTCGGTGACTGAAACCCTCAAGGCCGGCAATGAAGTGCGCCTGGTCGGCTTCGGCAGCTTCACGCCCGTCGAACGCAAGGTGGGCATGGCCCGTAATCCCCGCACCGGCGCAGCGGTCGAGCGCCCCGCCTCCAAGACAGCCCGGTTCCGGGTGGGCGACAGCCTCAAGAGCGAACTGAACTAATCCCCCACGAGATTCGATAGGGAAGGGCGGCCCGCTGCAAAGCGGCCGCCCTTTTCGTTTTGGCGTAGCGGGGCATCTGCTAGAAGAGCCGGCGATTTCGGGCGGCTAGCTCAGCTGGTCAGAGCATCTCGTTTACACCGAGAGGGTCGGGGGTTCGAACCCCTCGCCGCCCACCAACCGCTAGCCCATCACCGGGCGCGGCTTGCGGTCGTTGTCGATCGCCACATACACGAACACGCCCTTGGTCACCTGCAGCGCCTCGCTGGAGTCGCGCTTGCGGCGCCAGGCTTCGACCGCCACGCGGATCGAGGTCTTGCCGACGGCCAGAACCTCGGCGAACAGGCTGACCTCGTCGCCGACCGAGACCGGGTTGATGAAGGTGATCTCCGACACCGCCACGGTGGCGCAGCGGCCCTTGGCCAGGTCGAAGGCGCGCGAGGCGCCGGCCAGGTCCATCTGAGCCATCAGCCAGCCGCCGAAGATGTCGCCTTCGGGATTGGTGTCGGCCGGCATGGCGATGGTGCGGATCACCGGGTTGGTGTCCGGGCCGAGGCGGAGGGGCGGGGCGTCGGTCATGGGGAATCGTCCGTGAGCTTCACGAACCGATAGCATGTCGAAGGTAAGGGGAATGGCGCGAATGACGGGACTTGAACCCGCGACCTCCGGCGTGACAGGCCGGCGCTCTAACCAACTGAGCTACATCCGCATGCGCACCGGCGAACCGGCGGCGTGAGGCGGGTGACATAGGTCGCGCCTGGAGCCCCTGTCAACACGAAACCGGCTGGGGAAGGGCGCGCTGCCCAAAGTTTTTGCGAACGGATTGCAACATCAACAAAACCCTGTCGCAACCGCCAGAAAACCGGCTATGGCCCTTGGAACCGCCGCGATCCATGGGCTAAAACGCGGCGCGATTCCGCATGAGGCTTTGATGAACGCCTTCCTTCTGCAGTACCTGCCGATCGTGATCTTCCTGGGCATTGCCCTGGTCATCGGCGTGGCCTTCCTGGTGGCCGCCGCGGTCATCGCGCCCAAGGCGCCGGACCCCGAGAAGCTGTCTGCCTACGAATGCGGATTCAACGCCTTCGACGACGCGCGCATGAAGTTCGACGTGCGCTTCTACCTGGTGTCGATCCTGTTCATCGTCTTCGACTTGGAAGTCGCCTTGCTATTTCCCTGGGCCGTGACGCTGACGAAGCTGCCCCATGGCGATCAGGTTGTGGCCTTCGCGACCGGGGTGCTGTTCCTGGCCGATGTGACCCTCGGCTATATCTACGTTTGGAAGAGGGGAGCGCTGGAATGGGAATAGTCCCCGCCGGGTCCGCAGGCCGCAGTGCGGTCGAGGGCTACGATCCCAAGATGCACGACCCGTTCTTCGACGGCGTCACCGACCAGCTGGCCGACAAGGGCTTCGTCATCGCCGCGGCCGACGACCTGATCACCTGGGCGCGCACCGGCTCGCTGATGTGGATGACCTTCGGCCTGGCCTGTTGCGCCGTCGAGATGATGCACTCGGCCATGCCGCGCTACGACCTGGAACGCTTCGGCTTCGCCCCGCGCGCCTCGCCGCGCCAGAGCGACGTGATGATCGTCGCCGGAACCCTGACCAACAAGATGGCTCCGGCCCTGCGCAAGGTCTACGACCAGATGCCGGAGCCGCGCTACGTCATCTCGATGGGCTCGTGCGCCAACGGCGGCGGCTACTACCACTACAGCTACAGCGTCGTGCGCGGCTGCGACCGGATCGTGCCGGTGGACATCTATGTGCCCGGCTGCCCGCCCACTGCCGAGGCCCTGGTCTACGGCGTGCTGCAGCTGCAGAAGAAGATCCGCCGGACGGGGACCATCGAGCGATGACCGACGTCGTTCCTGAAGCCGAAGCTACGCCCGTGGACGAACTGCCCCTGCTGGTCCAGTTCGGTCAGCAGATTCAGGCCAAGCTGAACGGCGCCGTCCATGCCTTCAAGTTCGAATACGGCGAGCTGACCCTGTCGGCCGACCGTGATCGGATCGTGGAGGTCCTGACCTATCTGCGCGACGACGCGGACTGTCGCTTCCATCAGCTGGTGGACATCTGCGGCGTCGATTACCCCGAGCGCGAGCGCCGCTTCGATGTGGTCTATCACCTGCTGTCGATGATCAAGAACCACCGCATCCGGGTGAAGGTGCAGACCGACGAAGATACGCCCGTGCCGACCGCTACCGTGGTCTATCCGCCGGCCGACTGGTTCGAGCGCGAGGCGTTCGACATGTACGGCGTCTTCTTCGACGGCCACCCGGACCTGCGCCGCCTGCTGACCGACTACGGCTTCCACGGCTATCCGCTGCGCAAAGACTTCCCCATGACCGGCTATGTCGAAGTGCGTTACGACGACGAGCTGAAGCGGGTGGTCTACGAGCCGGTCAAGCTGACCCAGGAATTCCGCCAGTTCGACTTCCTGTCGCCGTGGGAAGGCGCGCGTAACGCGCTGCCGGGCACGGGCTACCACTACACCCTGCCGGGTGACGAAAAGGCGGCCAAGTAGCCATGGCGCAAGAACACGACACCATCCCGGCCAAGCTGGCCGAGCGCACAGCCGACGAAGACGGCGGCGCCCTGGTCGAACCGATCCCGGGCGAAGTCACCGTCCGCAAGTTCAACATCAACTTCGGGCCCCAGCACCCGGCCGCGCACGGTGTGCTGCGCCTCGTGCTGGAACTTGACGGCGAAATGGTCGAGCGGGTCGATCCGCACATCGGCCTGCTTCACCGCGGCACCGAGAAGCTGATGGAGGCGCGCACCTACCTCCAGAACACGCCCTATTTCGACCGCCTCGACTACGTGGCGCCGATGAACCAGGAACACGCCTGGTGCCTGGCCATCGAGAAGCTTGTCGGGGTGGACGTGCCGCGCCGCGCCTCGGTGATCCGCGTGCTGTTCAGCGAGATCGGCCGCATCCTCAACCACCTGCTCAACGTGACGACCCAGGCGATGGACGTCGGCGCCCTGACGCCGCCGCTGTGGGGCTTCGAAGAGCGCGAGAAGCTGATGATCTTCTACGATCGCGCTTCGGGGGCCCGCCTGCACGCCAACTACTTCCGCCCCGGCGGCGTCCGTCAGGACCTGCCCGAAGCGCTGATCGCCGACATCGGGACCTGGGCCACCGCCTTCCCCAAGGTGCTCGACGACATCGAGAGCCTGATCACCGGCAACCGCATCTTCAAGCAGCGCAACGTCGACATCGGCATCGTCTCCCGCCAGGAGGCCATCGATTGGGGCTTCTCCGGGGTGATGGTGCGCGGTTCCGGCATCCCGTGGGATCTGCGCCGCAACCAGCCGTACGAATGCTATTCGGAGATGAAGTTCGACATCCCGCTAGGCAAGAACGGCGACTGCTACGACCGCTACCTGTGCCGCATGCAGGAGATGCGCGAGTCGACCAAGATCATCCTGCAATGCGTCGAACTGCTGGGCTCGGTCAAAGGCCCGGTGCTGTCGGAAGACGGCAAGGTCACCGCCCCGCGCCGCGGGCAGATGAAGCAGTCGATGGAAGCGCTGATCCACCACTTCAAGCTGTTCACTGAGGGCTTCCACGTCCCGGCGGGCGAGGCCTACGCCTATGTCGAAGCGCCCAAGGGTGAGTTCGGCGTCTATCTCGTGGCCGACGGCACCAACAAGCCCTACCGCGCCAAGATTCGCGCGCCGGGCTTCCCGCACCTGCAGGCGATGGACTGGATGAACCGCGGCCACATGCTGGCCGACGTCGCCGCCATCCTCGGGTCGCTGGACATCGTTTTCGGGGAGATCGACCGGTGAGCGTGCGTCGCCTGGCGAAAGAGCAGCCGGCCAGCTGGGACTTCGCGTCCGATACGCTGGACAAGGCCAACTGGTGGATCGCCAAGTATCCGGCCGAGCGCAAGCAGTCGGCGGTGATCCCGATCCTGTGGCTGATCCAGAAGCAGGACGGCTGGGTGTGCGAGCCCGCCATCCGCAAGCTGGCCGAAATGCTCGGCATGCCGGTGATCCGGGTACTCGAAGTGGTCACCTTCTACACCATGTTCCAGCTTGAGCCGGTCGGTAAGGCCGCCCTGATCCAGGTGTGCGGCACCACGCCCTGCGCCCTGCGCGGGGCCAACGAGCTGATGGCGATGTGCGCTTCCAAGCTTGGCCCCAAGGACCACATCACCCCGGACGGCCTGTTCACCTGGCAGGAAGTCGAATGCCTGGGGGCCTGCGTGAACGCGCCGATGGCCCAGATCAACGACTACTATTACGAGGATCTGACGGTCGAAACGCTCGGCCAGATCATCGACGACTTCAAGGCGGGCAAGTCGCCCCAGCCGGGCTCCTACGCCGGCCGCCACACCTCCGAGCCCGCCGGCGGGGCCCTGACCTTGACCGATCCGAAGCTGTTCGACGGCTCCAAGGCCAAGAAGATCAAGATCCCCAACGCGCCGGAGCCGGCATGAGCCGCGCCGCCGCCGTGAAGCCCGTCTCTCCGGGGATGAGCGCCGCCGACCAGGCGCTGCAGAAGAAGCGCTATCGCGGCACCCTGCTGCTGAGCGCCCTGTGCGTGTTCGTCGCCTTCGCCGGCGTCTACGGCCACGTCACCCTGCATCAGGTGTGGGGCCTGCCCCTGTTCGGCCTGGCCATGATCGTCGGCTTCGGCACGCAAATCGCATTCATCGTCGGGCTGGTGAAAGCCAACCGACCCGGCAAGGGAACCTAACCCGGCATGGTCGGCATCCTCGAAGACAAAGACCGCATCTTCACCAACCTCTACGGCCTGCACGACTGGGGCCTGGAGGGCGCCAAGCAGCGCGGCGCGTGGAACGGCACCAAGGACATCCTGTCCTTCGGCCGCCAGTGGATCATCGACAACACCAAGGCCTCGGGCCTTCGCGGCCGTGGCGGCGCCGGTTTCTCCACCGGCCTGAAGTGGTCGTTCATGCCCAAAGAGGTGAGGGAAGGGCGTCCCCACTATCTGGTGGTCAACGCCGACGAGTCCGAGCCCGGCACCTGCAAGGACCGCGAGATCATGCGTCATGATCCGCACCTGTTCCTGGAAGGTTGCCTGGTCGCCAGCTTCGCGATGCAGGCGCAGGCTTGCTACATCTACATCCGCGGCGAATACGTGCTGGAGCGCGAGCGCATGGAAGCGGCGGTCAAGCAGGCCTATGAGGCCAAGCTGATCGGCAAGAACAACATCCACGGCTGGCCGTTCGACCTCTATCTGCATCATGGCGCCGGCGCCTATATCTGCGGCGAAGAGACCGCGCTGCTGGAAAGCCTCGAAGGCAAGAAGGGCCAGCCCCGGCTGAAGCCGCCGTTTCCGGCCGGCGCAGGCCTCTATGGCTGCCCGACCACCGTCAACAACGTGGAATCGATCGCCGTGGTCCCGACCATCCTGCGCCGCGGCGCGGAGTGGTTCGCCGGCTTCGGCCGCCCGAACAACACCGGCACCAAGCTGTTCTGCATCTCCGGCCACGTCGAAAAGCCGTGCAATGTCGAAGAAGCCATGTCGATCCCGTTCCGCCAACTGATCGAGGATCACTGCGGCGGCATCCGTGGCGGTTGGAGCAACCTGAAGGCCGTGATCCCGGGGGGCTCGTCCGTGCGGATGATTCCGGCGGAAGCTTGCGAAGACCTGTTCATGGACTTCGACGCCCTGTCGGCCCTGAAGTCCGGCCTCGGCACCGCGGCGGTGATCGTGATGGACAAGTCCACCGATCTGATCAAGGCGATCGCCCGCATCAGCTACTTCTACAAGCACGAGAGCTGCGGCCAGTGCACGCCGTGCCGTGAGGGCACCGGCTGGATGTGGCGGGTTATGGAACGGATGGCCAAGGGCGAGGCCGATCCGAAAGAGATCGACACCCTGCTGGAAGTCACCACCCAGATCGAAGGCCACACCATCTGCGCGCTCGGCGACGCCGCGGCCTGGCCGATTCAGGGCCTGTTCCGCCACTTCCGACCCGAAGTGGAGGCGCGCATCGCCCAGTACCGCTCCGGCAAGCCCTTCGTGCAGGGCCACACCCTGGCGGCCGAATAGCCATGCGCTTTCCGCCCGTCCCGATCATCCTCTGGAGCGGTTTCCACGCGCTGAAAGCGCTGTTGGCGCTGGTCTATGCGGTCGGCAACATGCCCCTGCATCCCCTGACCGACGCCGAGGTGGTCATCGTGATCGGCGCGGCGGCGGCGAGCGCGTTGGCGATCGTCGGGCTGTGGCGGATGAACCGTTACGGCGCGCTCCTGCTGATCGGCCTGCTGGTCCTGACGGTGGCGATGAAGCCGATGGCGGTGTGGTGGACGCAGTATCCGTCCACCGGCCCGTGGGTCGCCGTGGCCTGGGTCGCGGCGTTCGCGGCGACGGTGGCGGTCTATTGGAAGCAGATGTCCTGGAATGTCTTTGGACCGTCCGACGCGACGGGCGAAGGGAAGCGGTATGCCTAAAGCCAAGGTCAATGGCGTCGAGGTCGAGTTCGAACCCGGGATGACGGTTCTGCAGGTCGCGGAACTGGCCGGGGAGGAGATCCCGCGCTTCTGCTATCATGAGCGGCTATCGATCGCCGGCAACTGCCGCATGTGCCTGGTCGAAGTGAAGCCCGGTCCGCCCAAGCCGCAGGCGTCCTGCGCCCTGCCGGCGGCGGAGAACCAGGAGATCTTCACCAACTCGCCGATGGTCAAGAAGGCGCGCGAGGGCGTGCTGGAATTCCTGCTGATCAACCACCCGCTGGATTGCCCGATCTGCGACCAGGGCGGCGAGTGCGACCTGCAGGAC
>CANJMO010000080.1 GCA_947475845.1 Caulobacteraceae bacterium
CGCCGGTCTTCTCGACGATCTCGCGGATCACCTTGCCGCCCGAACCGATCACTTCACGGATCTTGTCGGTGGGGATGTTGATCGTTTCGATCTTGGGAGCGAACTCGCCGATTTCCTCGCGGGCGCCGGAGATGGCCTTGGCCATTTCGCCCAGGATGTGCAGACGACCGCCCTTGGCCTGGTGAAGGGCCTTGGTGAAGATCTCCTCGGTGATGCCGGCGATCTTGATGTCCATCTGCAGCGAGGTGATGCCGTCTTCGGTGCCGGCGACCTTGAAGTCCATGTCTCCGAGGTGGTCTTCGTCGCCCAGGATGTCGGACAGGACGGCGAAGCCGTCCTTTTCCAGGATCAGGCCCATGGCGATGCCGGAGACCGGCTTCTTCAGGGGCACGCCCGCGTCCATCATCGCCAGGGAGGCGCCGCAGACCGAGGCCATCGAGGACGAGCCGTTGGACTCGGTGATCTCGGAGACCAGACGGATGGTGTAGGGGAAGTCGCTCTTGGCCGGCAGCATCGGCCGCACCGCGCGCCACGCCAGCTTGCCGTGGCCGATTTCGCGGCGGCCCGGCGAGCCCATGCGGCCCGTTTCACCCACCGAGTAGGGGGGGAAGTTGTAGTGCAGCAGGAAGTGCTCCTTGTAGGTGCCTTCCAGGGCGTCGATCCATTGCTCGTCGTCGCCGGTGCCGAGGGTGGCGACCACCAGAGCCTGGGTTTCGCCGCGGGTGAACAGGGCCGAACCGTGGGCGCGCGGCAGGATGCCGACTTCCGACACGATCTGGCGGACCTGATCGACCTTGCGGCCGTCGATGCGCTCGCCGGTCTCGACGATGCCGCGGCGGACGATGTCGGCCTCGGCTTCCTTGAACACGCCGGTCAGCTTCAGCGGGTCGACGCCGTCGGGATTGGCGTCGGACTTGCCCAGAGCCGCGATGGCCTTGGCCTTGGCGGCCGAGATCTTCTCGTGGCGGGCGGACTTGGCGCGTTCCTTGTAGGCGTCGCGCAGGTCCTGACCGATCAGGTCCTTCACCTTGGCCTTCAGCGCGTCCTGGTCTTCCGGCTGGAAGTCCCAGGGTTCCTTGGCGGCGTGCTCGGCCAGTTCGATGATGGCGTCGATCACCGGCTTGAAGCCGGCCTGGGCGAACAGGACGCCGCCCAGCACGATTTCTTCGCTCAGTTCCTGGATCTCGGACTCGACCATCATCACGGCGTCGGCGGTGCCGGCCACGACCAGGTCCATCTTGTTGCCTTCGGCCAGCTGGTCGAGGGTCGGGTTGAGGACGTATTCGCCGTCGATGTAGCCGACGCGGGCGGCGCCCACGGGACCCATGAAGGGCAGGCCCGACAGGGTCAGGGCACAGGAGGCCGCGACCAGGGCCAGGATGTCTGGATCGTTCTCCAGATCGTGCGACAGCACGGTCACGACCACCTGGACTTCATTCTTGAAGCCCTTGACGAACAGGGGGCGCATGGGACGGTCGATCAGGCGGGAGACCAGGGTCTCCTTTTCCGACGGACGGCCTTCACGCTTGAAGAAGCCGCCGGGGATCTTGCCCGCGGCGAAGGTCTTCTCTTGATAATTGACGGTCAGCGGGAAGAAATCGATCCCGGGCTTGGGGTTCTTGGCGCCGACGACGGTGGCCAGAACGGTGGTGTCGCCGTAGGTGGCGAGGACGGCGGCGTCGGCTTGGCGCGCGATACGGCCGGTTTCCAGGGTCAGCTTGCGGCCGCCCCATTCGATGGACTTGCGTTTGATGTCGAACATTTTGCTTCTTCTCTCATCCCGCCGGCGAATTCCTGGCGCGGGCGGACAGGGGCGGGGGCGGCCTTTAGGGGGCGGCGAACCGAAATCCTCTCCAACGGCAGGCTGCGTGAGGACTTCGTTTGAGCCCTCGGCGGATAGGTGCGGACCTTGCGGTCCCCCGTCGTCGCGCCGAGCCTACCCAAGCGCTGAACGGGCATAACTCCCAATCCGCCTCGGCGGAGTTGAGAGGAAACTTGATGTGCGAACGGGCGGGTTTGACCCCGCCCGCCTCGGTCACGCCAACTAGCGGCGCAGGCCCAGGGTCTCGATCAGGGACTGGTAACGGCCCTGGTCGGTGGACTTCAGGTGGTCCAGGAGCCGCCGGCGTTGCGAGACCATCTTGAGAAGGCCCCGGCGCGAGTGGTTGTCCTTTTTGTGCGTCTTGAAGTGTTCGGTCAGGTTGGCGATCCGTTCAGACAGGATCGAAACCTGCACTTCGGCCGACCCGGTATCGCCCTCGGTGCGGGCGTGGGTCGTGATCAGTTCAGCCTTGCGTTCGGCCGTAATCGACATCGGGTTCTCCAGATTCGAGGTGAAAGACACGTGTCGGGCTCAATCGCCCGGCGCGCATCTCGCAAAGCGCCGTCGCCTGTCCGCCGTGGGTGGCCAAAACGGTCCGCGACGCGTCTTGCCCGCCGATGGTTCGAGGGGTGAGAAGCGGCCGCAGGGTTTCAACCTGTCGCGGCAGCAGGACGATCGGTCGTCCCTGCTTAAGCCTGAAGGCGTCTTCGGTGGTCACGGCCAACGCCGGGATGTCGTCCAGCGCGGTCTCGACCGGAAGTAACGCCTCCGAGCCGGCGCCCTTATGTATCAACTTCTCTAGATTTTCCAGACAAATCGCCCCCTCGGTGGTGAACGGCCCGACCCGGGTGCGGCGCAAAGCCGAGACGTGGGCGCAGGCGCCGAGCATGGCGGCCAGGTCGCGGACGATGGCGCGGACATAGGTGCCCTTGCCGCAACTGATCTCGATCTCGATGTGGTCGGCGTCCGGAACGTCGGACACGAAGGCCTCGTGGACAATCACGATGCGCGATTTCAACTCGACCTCGCGGCCCTCGCGGGCCAGGTCGTAGGAGCGCTCGCCGTCGACCTTGATCGCGGAATAGGCGGGCGGAATCTGCGAAATCTGGCCGACGAAGGCGGGCAGGGCGGCGGCGACGGCCTCGCGGGTCGGACGCACGTCGGAGCTGGCGGTGACCTCGCCCTCGCGGTCCAGGGTGGTGGTGGTCGAGCCCCATTCGATGGTGAAGCGATAGGTCTTGTCGGCGTCCATCAGGAACGGGACGGCCTTGGTCGCTTCGCCGAGCGCGATCGGCAGGACGCCGGTGGCCAGGGGATCCAGCGTGCCGGCGTGACCGGCTTTCTGCGCCTCGAACAGCCAGCGCACCCGGCCGACCGCCTGGGTCGAGCCGAAGTCGTAGGGCTTGTCGAGGACGATCCAGCCGGAGATCGCCTGGCCCTTGCGCTTACGAGCCACTGTCATCTTTCGGCGCGGAAATCTTGACCCCGCCGGTGCGGAAGCCGGTCTTGGAGCCGGGCACCTTGGGCGTTATCCGGCGCGGCGCGACGTAGGGCTGCTCCACCGGCGCGTCGACCTTTGCCAGGTCGTCGCGGATCACCGGGTTGTCGAACAGCTTCGCCATACGCTCGGCCTCGGCGAAGCTCTGGTCGTGCATGAACTTCAGGGCCGGGACGAATTTCATGTCGATGGCGTGGCCCAGCCGGCCGCGCAGGAACCCGGTATGGCGATTGAGCGCCTTGACCACCTCTTCGGCGTGCAGACCGCCGAGCGGTTCGACGAACACCGAGGCGTTGCGCAGGTCGGGCGACAGACGCACTTCGGTGACGGTCACCGAGACGCCGGCCATGGCCTCGTTGCGCAGGTCTTCCTCGTAGAGAATGTTGACCAGGGCGTGGCGGACCAGCTCGCCCGCGCGAAGCTGGCGCTGCGAGGCACCGTTGCGGCCGGGCTTGGGCTTGGCCCCAGGCCTGCCCTTGGGCGAATTGCGTTTCATGGGCTTCTTCTATGCGGCCGCAGCGGCGGATCGGACGCCGTGTGCGGGATTGAGCAAAGCGCCTCTCCCCGCCGGGGAGAGGGCTTGAACTACAGCGAGCGCTTGATCTCTTCGACGGTGAAGCATTCGACGATATCGCCGGGCTTCAGGTCGTTGAAGTTGAGGTTCATGCCGCACTCCTGGCCGGAAACCACTTCGTTGACCTCGTCCTTGAAGCGCTTGAGCGTGACCAGGGTGCCCATTTCCTGCAGGACCACGTCCTGGCGGATGATACGGACCTTGGCGCCCTTGCGCACGACGCCGTCGGTGACCCGGCAGCCGGCGATCTTGCCGATCTTGGAGATGTCGAACACCTGCAGCACCTCGGCGTTGCCGAGGAAGGTTTCGCGCTGGATCGGGGCCAGCATGCCCGAAAGCACGCCTTTGATGTCGTCGATCAGGTCGTAGATGATCGAGTAATAGCGGATCTCGACGCCTTCGCGGTCGGCCAGGGTCCGCGCCTGCGCCGAAGCGCGGACGTTGAAGCCCAGGATCGGGGCGTTGGCGCCCTTGGCCAGCAGCACGTCGGACTCGGTGATAGCCCCCGCGCCCGACAGGATGATGCGGGCGTTGACCTCATCGGTGGAGATGCCCCGCAGCGAGGAGACGATGGCTTCGGCGGACCCCTGCACATCGGCCTTGACGATGACCGGCAGCTCCGAGACGCGCTTGTCCTGCAGCTTGGCCATCATGTCGGCCAGGGAGGCGCCGCCGCCCACCGGCATGAACGACAGCTCGCGGCGCTTGCGCTCGCGGTACTGGGTCAGTTCGCGGGCGCGGGCTTCGCTTTCGACCACGGCGAAGGGTTCTCCGGGGCTGGCTGGGGTGTCGAGGCCGAGAATTTCCACGGGCACCGAGGGACCGGCTTCGGTCACCTGTTCGTTGCGTTCGTTGACCAGGGCGCGCACGCGGCCCCAGGCGTCGCCGGCGACCACGATGTCGCCGCGCTTCAGGGTGCCGCGCTTGACCAGGACGGTGGCGACGGAGCCGCGCCCGCGGTCGAGCTTGGCCTCGATCACAACGCCTTCGGCGGTGCGGTCGGGGTTGGCGCGCAGGTCCATGACCTCGGCCTGCAGGAGAATGGCTTCCACCAGTTCCTTGAGGCCGGTCTTTTCCTTGGCCGAGACCGGGATGGCTTGGGTGTCGCCACCCAGGCTTTCGACCACGATCTCATGTTGCAGCAGCTCGTTGATCACCTTGGTGGCGTCCGAGCCCGGCTTGTCGATCTTGTTGATGGCCACGATGATCGGGGCGCCGGCCGCCTTGGCGTGATGGATCGCCTCGATGGTCTGAGGCATGACCCCGTCGTCGGCCGCCACAACCAGCACCACGATGTCGGTGATGTTGGCGCCGCGGGCGCGCATCTGGGAAAAGGCCGCGTGGCCGGGGGTGTCCAGGAAGGTCACCGCCTCGCCCGACGCCAGCCGCACCTGATAGGCGCCGATGTGCTGGGTGATGCCGCCGTGCTCGCCGCCGGCGACGTCCGCCGAACGCAGCGCGTCCAGCAGGCTGGTCTTGCCGTGGTCGACGTGGCCCATGATGGTCACGACCGGAGGCCGCGGCACCATGTGGGTGTCGACATCCTCGGCGTCTAGGAAGCCTTCTTCGACGTCGGATTCCGAAACCCGGCGCACGGTGTGGCCGAATTCGGTGGCCACCAGTTCGGCGGTGTCGTTGTCGATGACGTCGTTGATCTTCAGCATCAGGCCCTGACGCATCAGGAACTTGATCACGTCGACGCCGCGCGTCGCCATCCGCTGAGCCAGTTCGCCCACGGTAATGATGTCGGGAATGACCACGTCACGGGTGACGCGGGCCTGTTCCTGCTGGCCGCCGCCGCGGCGCTTTTCCTTTTCGCGTTCGCGGGCGCGGCGAACCGACGCCAGGGAGCGCATGCGTTCGACGGCGTCCTCGCCATCGCCGGCCACGGCCTGGATGGTCAGACGGCCTTCGCGGCGCTTGGGCTCGCCCTTGGTGCGCGAAACGGCGTTCTTGAGCGCGTCGGCGCCCTTGGCGCGCTTGCGGCCCTCGTCGTCCAGATCGTCGGGACGGCGGTCGACTTCCCCGGAGCGGGGAGCCTGGCGCATGGCGCGTTGGATCTCGGGCGCGGCCGGAGCGGCGGCCGGGCGGACACCGGCGCCGGGGCGCGGGCCACGGTCGGCGGGACGGGCGCCGGGCGCCGGGCGCGGGGCCAGGGCCGAATAACGGACGGTTTCACCGGCGCGCGGGGGACGATCGCCACGCGGACGGTCGCCGCCGCCGGCGGGGCGGTCGTTGGGGCGAGGAGAATAGCCGCCGCCATCGGGCCGCGGACGGTCCGAGCGGAAGGTGGTGGTGCCGCCGGCATTGCGGTCGTCGCGGCGGAAATCGCGCGGCGGGCCGTCGGGACGGGGGGTTTCCTGGCGCGGAACGAAGCCGGGGGCCGGACGCGGCGCCTCGGGCGCGCGGGCCACGGATTCGGAGGTTTCGACCGGCGCGGAGGCGGCCTCTGCGGCGACAGGCTCGGCCACCGGAGCGGGAGTCGGAGCTTCCGCCACGGGAACGGGCGCGGCGGCGGGGGCCGGCGGCGGTGCGGCCGGAGCTTCACGGACCTGGGCGGCTTCGCGGCTGGCCTGTTCGGCGGCCTGGCGTTCCTGCGTCTCGCGGGCGGCTTCGAGCACCCGCTGCCGGGCGCGCAGCTCTTCCTGCGACAGGTTCAGATTGTTGGCGGCGGACGACGGCGCGGCGGCCGGACGCGGGGCCGGGGCGGCGGCGGGCTCGGGAGCGCGCGGCTTGGGCGCCTCGAACACCGGACGCGCGGCCGCGGCCGCCGGGACGGGGGGACCGTCGACCCTGCGTCGCTTGGTTTCCACCACCACGGTCTTGGACCGGCCATGGCTGAAGCTCTGCTTCACCGTGCCCGAGCTGACCGCGCCCGCACGGGGCTTCAGGGTCAACGGGGCGCGGCCGCCTGGGTTGTTCCGGCCGTTGTCGTTCTCGTCGCTCATTCGTTCGCTTTACTCACTTCCCCGCAGAGGCGGCGGGGATCGCATGTCCATATGCCAAAGGGAACGGAAACGTCTAATCGTTCCGTTCTACGGAAGGCTCCTCGCGCCAACTCTGAGGAAGGAGCGGACGGAAGCCCGACAGTCGCTCCACATCAGTGGTCCAGCGATCGGCGCCTCGTCCCGCAAGGAAGGCGACGTGTATCACATTTCCCAGCCCCAAGGCCAAACCCAATTCCTCGGCGCTGAATAGGCCCAGCAGTCGGGGTGATCGCAGGTTGGCGAGGGCGGCGCGTTTGGCCGATTGCAGCAGCTTCCTGCGGCCGTCCGCGGACCCGTCCGTAGCCTCCACCATCCAGGCCGCCTTGCCGGCCTCGATGGCCGAAGCGGCCTTTTCGAAGCCCAAGGTAAGATCGCCGGCCCGCCGCGCAAGCCCCAGGCCGCTCAGAAGCCGAGCCGACAGTAGCCGCTCAACCTGATCCGAAAGATCGGCGGGCGTAGTCAGCTTGGTCTTGGCCGCGCGCGAGAAGCCGCCGCGCTTGGCCGCCTGATCGACGGCCTCGCGCTTTGACTCCACCCACAGCCCCCGGCCCGGCAGTTTGCGCGCCACGTCGGGGACGACCACGCCGTCTGGCCCGGCCACGAACCGGACCAGCCGCTCCTCCGGCATGACCTCGCCGGTGACGAGATCGCGCCGTTCGCGTTCGCGGTTGGCCTCGGCGAGGGACATAGGCTCCCTTAGGCGTCCTGTTCGACCTCTGCGGCCGCGGCGGCTTCGCCCTCGTCCGATTCAGGGGTTTCTTCGGGGACCTCTTCGACCACCTCTTCCGGAGTCGCCTCGATCCAACCCATGGCGACACGGGCGCGCATGATCAGGGCTTCGGCGTCGTCGGGAGACAGGTTGAAGGTTTCCAGGGCCCCCGGCTGGCGCACGCGCTCGCCGTTCTTGGCTTCGAACCAGCCGCGCAGGTCGTCCGGGACCAGGCCGGCCAGGTCTTCCACGCTCTTGGTGTCGGCCGTACCCAGGGCCACGGCCATGGGCAGGGTGACGCCTTCGATTTCCAGAAGGGCGTCCTCGACCCCCAGCGCCTTGCGCTTGGAGTCCAGTTCGGCGGCTTCCTTGTCCAGGTATTCGCGGGCGCGGACCTGCAGTTCCTCGGCGGTGTCCTCGTCGAAGCCCTCGATCTGGGCGATTTCGTCGGCCTCGACATAGGCGACATCTTCCACCGCTGCGAAGCCTTCGGTGACCAGCAGCTGGGCGATGACCTCGTCCACGTCCAGAGCTTCCTGGA
>CANJMO010000081.1 GCA_947475845.1 Caulobacteraceae bacterium
CATGGTGTCGAACTTCAGGCCCAGCTCATGCTGCGCGGGCGCCACTTCGTGGTGGTGCTTTTCCGGCTTCATGCCCAGCTCGCCCATCACCGCCAGCATTTCGCCGCGCAGGTCTTGGGCGCTGTCCACAGGGTTGACCGGGAAGTAGCCGCCCTTGGGGCCCGGGCGGTGGCCCATGTTGCCTTCGGGATAGTCGCGGTCGCCGTTGATCGGCAGTTCGCTCGCGTCATAGGAGTAGGAGGTGTTGTGCGGGGCGGTGGAGTACTTCACGTCGTCGAAGATGAAGAACTCGGCTTCGGGGCCGAAGTAGACGGTGTCGCCGATGCCCGAGGACTTCACATAGTTCAGCGCGGCCTTGGAGATGGAGCGCGGGTCGCGGTTGTAGGGGGTGCCGGAGTCGGGGTTCACCACGTCGCAGTGAATGCACAGGGTGGCCTGCTGGTAGAACGGATCGACGTAGGTGGCTTCCAGGTCCGGACGCAGCTTCATGTCGGACTCGTTGATCGCCTTCCAGCCGGCGATCGAGGAGCCGTCGAACATGGTGCCGTCGGTGAGGAAGTCGTCATCGACCAGATCGATGTCGAAGGTGACGTGCTGCATCTTCCCGCGCATGTCGGTGAAGCGCACGTCGACGTATTTGACTTCCTTTTCCTTGATCAGGTTCAGGATGTCCTTCGCGGTGGTGGCCATGGTGTTCCCCTGTTTGACTCGATGAATGGCTGGGTATGTTCGAAAGGTCAGACGGCCTGAGCGCCGGCTTCCCCTGTGCGAATGCGGATGACGTCGAGGACGTCGGAAACGAAGATCTTGCCGTCGCCGATGCGTCCGGTGCGCGCGGCCTCCTGGATCGCATCCAGGGCGGGCTGCAGCTGGCCGTCGGCGACGACCACTTCGATTTTGATCTTGGGCAGGAAGTCCACGACGTACTCGGCGCCCCGATAAAGCTCGGTATGCCCCTTCTGCCGGCCGTATCCCTTGGCCTCGATCACGGTCATGCCCTGCACGCCGAGCTCCTGAAGGGCCTCTTTCACGTCGTCGAGTTTGAAGGGTTTGATGACGGCTTCTATTTTCTTCATGACCAACTTTTTCGCGAGGTTTTAAGAAAACTCGAACTCGGTGCGCAGGCCCCGCCCTGCACGACCGCCGGGCAGGGAACACGGTCCCAGCGCCCAAACAAGAGGCCCAAAGCGACAATCGCGCCTGCTTAGCGCCCGAACAGGCGGGCGCCTAGAAGTTAGGCGGCAATCGCACAAAATATGATCATCCCAGGTTTGGCGACACATTCGGCAACAATTCCAAGCTTACGGCGCCTCCAGCGCGGTTCGCGCGCTCTCCGACGTCGAAATGGCGGCTCAATCGCGCCGGAAGATGTGTTTTTGTGAATTCCCATAGAAACGAGCTTGGCCTTGGGTCGTTCGGCCGTGCCCCGAAATCGTGCGACATTGTAAGCTTGCCGGACCCTGCCCAGCCAAGCCAAATGGCGCCCAGTCGGTATGGGTGCGGAGGCGCGATGTCCGGGCGGGAAATCCTAACGGTTGAACAGATCCGCGCGGCGGACCGCGCCGCCATCGCCGGGGGGATCAACAGCTTCGAGCTGATGCGCATGGCGGGCAGGGCGGTGGCCGCCGTCATCGCCGAGCGCTGGACGCCGCGTCCGGTGCTGGTGCTGTGCGGGCCGGGGGCCAACGGCGGCGACGGCTACGTCGCCGCGCTGGCGCTGAAGGAAGCGGGCTGGCCGGTGCGCGTGGCGAGTCTGGTCCAATCGGCGGCGCTGAAGGGCGACACGGCCCTGGCGGCCCAGGCCTGGGGCGGGCCCGTGGAGGCCTCCGGCGGCAAGGTGTTCGAAGGCGCGGCCCTGATCGTCGACGCTTTGTTCGGCGCGGGTCTGGCGCGGGCCTTGGAAGCGCGGGTGCAGACCCTGTTGCGCGCCGCCGAGCGGACCGGCGTCCCGATCGTCGCGATCGACCTGCCTTCCGGCTTGGCCGGCGATCTCGGCCGTCCGCTGGGCTACGCGGCTCAAGCCGCGGTGACGGTCACGTTCCATCGCAAGAAACCGGCTCATGTGCTTGTTCCGGGACGCGATCTCTGTGGCGAAGTAGTGCTGGTCGATCTCGGTCTCGGCAGTCCTGACGGGGCCGATCTGCACGAAAATGGGCCGACGCTTTGGGCCGACCGGCTGGTCTGGCCGGGGTCGGCGTCGCACAAGCATGCCCGGGGTCGGATGATCGTGGTGTCGGGCGACCTCAATTCGACAGGCGCCGCGCGGCTGGCGGCGCGGGCGGGTCTGCGCATCGGGGCGGGGCTGGTGACGGTGCTGTCGCCGCCGGACGCCCTGCTGGTCAACGGAGCGCACCTGGAAGCGGTGATGCTGAGGCCGTTCGAGACCGACGTTGAGTTGGAGGCGGCCGCGGCGATGGTCGACGCCGCCTTGATCGGGCCCGCGGCCGGGGTCAACGAGTCCACGGTATCCAACCTGTTCGCCCTGGCCCGCACCGGAGCGGGGCTAGTGATCGACGCCGACGCCCTGACGGTGTTCCGCGACGATCCGGACGAGATGTTCTCGGTGCTCGACCGCGACGATGTGCTGACCCCCCATCCGGGGGAATTTGAGCGTCTGTTCAAGGGCTTGTTGGCGTCTTCTCCTGAACGGATCAGTGCCGCACGGGCTGCGGCTCAGCGCTCCGGCACGGTCGTGTTGTTGAAGGGCTCCGATACCGTGATCGCGGCGCCGGACGGGCGGGCGGTGGTCAACGTCAACGGCTCGCCCTGGCTGGCCACGGCCGGGTCGGGCGATGTGCTGGCTGGTTTCATCGGCGGGCTGATCGCCCAGGGGCTGGACAGCTTCGAGGCGGCCTGCGCGGCGGCGTGGATGCACAGCGAGGCGGCGGCGTCGTTCGGTCCGGGCCTGATCTCCGAGGATCTGCCGGGCCTGATCCCGGGGGTGATGAAGCGACTGTACGAGGCGCGCCACTAGTTCTTGGCCCGGCCGGGACGCAGGAACAGGCGGGTGATGCGCGGATCGGCGGCCTTCAACTGGTCGGAGAGCTGATCGGCGGCTTCCTCGAGCTCGGGGCCGGTCAGCTTGTCGTGGAAGTCGATGGTGAGCACCCCCTGGTAGATCGACACCGCGCCGCCTAGGGAAAAAATCAGCAGCGAGACGACGAAGGTCCAGAAATAGACCTCCATGCCGTAGCCGAAGGGGTGCTTCTCGTCCGGAGGCTTGGCCCCGCGATGCATGCCGAACAGCAGCAGCAGCTGGTTGGTGGTGTCGATCACCGAGTGGATCGCCTCGGTCAGCATGGCCGAAGAGCCGCTCATGGCCCAGGCGACGAACTTGATGGCGGCCACGGCGATTCCGCCAACCAGGGCCGAATAGATCGAGAGCTTGGAACCGTCCGCCATTGGGTCGAAGCGTTCGCCTAAGGCAACGGTTCCCCTGGAGAAGAGGTGTGGTGCGGGCGAGAGGACTCGAACCTCCACATCTTGCGATGCCAGAACCTAAATCTGGTGCGTCTACCAGTTCCGCCACGCCCGCATTGGGCGGCTGCTTAGCCCAGCGCGGGCCGCGCGCCAACCGTTCGGCGTGCTTTGGGCTTGGACCGGCTAAAACGTCATGACATAAGAACGCTCTTTCGCCGCCCCGGGGTCCCACCGATCCGCACGGGCGGCGCTCATGTTTTAAGGCCAGACAGGAGGGCGCCGCCGGTCCCACATGGGTGCTACGGCCGCTCTGGAAACGCAAAGATGTCCATTCAAATCGTTGAAAAATCAGGCGAAGGCCTCAGCCGCGTGTTCGGCGTCACCGTGTCGGCCAAAGAGCTGAACACCCGCGCCGAGAAACGCATCACCGAGATCACGCCGCAAATGCAGCTGAAGGGCTTCCGCCCCGGCAAGGTGCCGGCCGCGCACGTCCGCCGCATGTACGGCAAGTCGATCATGGGTGAAGTGATCGAGCAGGTCTTGACGGAATCCACCGACAAGGCCATCAGCGACGCCAAGGTGCGCCCGGCCACCCAGCCCGACATGAAGCTGGAATCGGACATGGACAAGGTCATCGCCGGCACCGCGGACCTGACCTACGAAATCCAACTCGAAGTGATGCCGGAATTCGTGCCGGTCGATCCCAAGACCCTGTCACTGACCCGCCCGATCTACGGCGCGCCGGACAAGGAAGTGGACGAGATGCTGGCCCAATTGGCGCAGCAGAACCGCACCTATGAGCCGAAGACCGGCAAGGCCACCAAGGCCGCCGACGGCGACATGGTCGTGGCCGACTTCATCGGCCGCATCGACGGCGAAGTCTTCGACGGCGGCACGGCTGAGGATTCGCAGATTGTGATCGGCTCGGGCCAGTTCATCCCCGGCTTCGAAGAGCAGCTGATCGGCGCCAAGGCCGGCGATGTGGTTACCGTGAAGGTCAGCTTCCCCGACGATTACCAGGTCGACACCCTGAAGGGTAAGCCGGCCGAATTCGAAACCACCATCAAGGACGTGCGCGCGCCGGTCGAAAGCAAGATCGACGACGCCTTCGCCACCAAGCTGGGCCTGGACTCGATGGACGCCCTGCGCACCGCGGTGCGCGGCCAGATCGAGCAGCAGTACGGCAACCAGTCGCGCTTCAAGCTGAAGCGGGCCCTGCTGGACGTGCTCGACACCGAACACAGCTTCGCCCTGCCGCCGCGCATGGTCGAAGCCGAGTTCTCGGCGATCTGGCAGCAAGTGCAGAACGACAAGGCTTCTGGCGGCGCGCCCAACGATGACGCGGGCAAGAGCGACGAGCAACTTGAAAGCGAGTACCGCAAGATCGCCGAGCGCCGCGTGCGCCTGGGTCTGGTGCTGGCCGAGATCGGCCGCGCCGCCAACATCCAGATCACCGAGCAGGAACTGACCGAAGCCGCCCGCCAGGAGGCCATGCGTTACGGTCCCCAGGCTCAGGAGGTGTTCGACTATCTGCGCAAGAACGCCGCCGCCCAGGCCCAGCTGCGCGCGCCGATCTACGAGGACAAGGTCGTCGATTACATCTTCGGCCAGGCCAAGATCGCCGACAAGGCCGTCTCCAAGGACGAGCTGATGGCCGACGACGAATTGCCGGAATCCTACGGCGGCGACGCCAAGCCGGCAAAGAAGGCGGCCAAGGCCAAGGCTGAGCCGAAGACCGAAGCGAAGGCCGACGCCAAGGCCAAGGCTGACGCGCCCAAGGCTGAAGCCAAGGCGAAGGCCGAACCTAAGGCCGCCGCGAAAGCCGCGCCCGCCAAGGCCGCCGCACCCAAAAAGGCCCCGGCCAAGAAGTAGGGTTCTCGACAATCAGAGACGATGGAGGGGAGGGCGCAGGCTCTCCCCTTTTTCGTGGGGGGCCTAGCCGGTGGCCGCAGCCTGGGCCGCGCGCCGGGCCGCTAGGCCGGACGATACGGTGTTGAGCACCAAACCGGCGACAACCAGACCCGTCGCCGCCAGCTTCCACAGCGGCAGGGGTTCGTGCAGCCAGATGGCAGTGGCGCCCAGGCCGAAGATCGGCACCAGCAGGGCGTAGGGCGTGATGTCGGCGGCCTTGTGCCGATTGAGCAGCCAGCCCCCAGGCGGCGAAGCCGAACAGGGTGTTGCCGATCGATTGCCAGAGCACCGCGGCCCAGTCGGTCCAGATCGCCACTACTGCCAGAGCGAGCAGCTTGTGGCTGAGCGGCATGGGCGCGGGGGCGGTCGCTGAGACGGTCATCGCCCGCAGATGGGCCTTTTACCGCCCAGCTTCCAGGGCAAACCGATATTTCCGCCGCGCGCACGGATGGTGTGGACGATCTGACCGACCCGCCTTGCGCCTTCGCCCGGGGCGCGCCTATCTAAGGGCAGGCGGGTTTCCTCCCGCCGCCTCATCACACAGGGCCCATCCATGCGCTTCGACCATCCTGACACCATGCTCAACCTCGTTCCGATGGTTGTTGAGCAGACCAGCCGCGGCGAGCGCGCCTTCGACATCTTCTCGCGCCTGCTGAAGGAACGGATCATTTTCCTGAACGGCCCGGTCGAGGACGGCATGTCCGCCCTGATCTGCGCCCAGCTGCTCTTCCTGGAGTCCGAGAACCCCAAGAAGGAAATCGCCATGTACATCAACTCGCCGGGCGGGGTGGTGACCTCCGGGCTGGCGATCTACGACACCATGCAATACATCCGCAGCCCGGTTTCGACCGTGTGCATGGGCATGGCCGCCTCGATGGGGTCGTTCCTGTTGATGGCCGGTGAGAAGGGCAGCCGCGTCGCCCTGCCCAACGCCCGCATCATGGTGCACCAGCCCTCCGGCGGCTTCTCCGGCCAGGCCTCGGACATCGAGCGGCACGCGCAGGACATCATCAAGACCAAGCGCAAGCTGAACGAGATCTACGCCAAGCACACGGGCCAGCCGGTGGAAGAGGTCGAGCGTGTGCTGGACCGCGACCATTTCCTGACCGCGGACGAGGCCAAGGAATGGGGTCTGATCGACCACGTCTACGCCAGCCGCGAAGCCGCCGAAGCCGACGCGAAGTAGGACCGTCTGAGGAAATGGAGAGGGCATGCCCTCTCCACCACTTCGTGGTCCCCCTTTCCCGCGAGCGGGAGAGGCCGCGCTGTGCGGTTACGGCCTGCCCTTGAATATCCTATAGCCCTTTATCTCGGCCATGCGGATCATCTCGCGGTCGCCGGAGGTGTCGCCGTAAGCGGCGGCCAGGACCACGTCGTCGCCGAACGCCTCGCGCAGCCGCTTGACCTTCTCGGGGCCGCGGCAGTTGGGGCCGTCGAACTTGCCGGTGATACGGCCCGCCTCGTCGACCGCCAGGCGAGTGCCGATCAATACATCGGCGCCCAGCGCGCGGGCGAAGGGGCGGATGGTGATTTCGGGCGAGGCAGTGACGATTACCGTGACCGCGCCCTGGGCGCGCCAGTTGCGCCAGGCCTGGACCGCGTCAGGCCGCAACATCGACTGGGCGTGCAGCATGGCGAACTGCTCCGCGGACTCGGCCAGGTCTTCAGCGCTCATGCCGCCCAAAAAACGGGCGGTGGCCGCAGCTTTCAGCCGCCCCCTGTTGCGGTGGAAGGCATAGGCGAGCAGATGGGGCAGGAGTCGGAGCAGGCCGAGGAAATAGCCGTACGGCCCAGCTTTCCAGGCCAGGAAAGCTGTGAAACTGTCTCGCGTAGTGAGTGTGCCGTCGAAGTCGAATGCGACAACCGACCGCTCGCTGGCCAACTGGCGGAAGGGTTCGGGCGTTCCCATGTTCCGATAAAGCCTCGAGCGTCCGCCATGATTAGCCAGCCTTGGGCTTGTGATCGTGTCGACAATCGGGGAATGTCAAGGTTTAGACAACTTGCGGCGCGTAGTTTGGGCCTAAGTCCCTGCGAAGGGGATTCGGTTTTAGGCCGTCTAAGGAAGAGTGGCGGGGTCTGTTGGGGTCCCGTTGGAGAGTGAGTAGCGATCATGACTAAGGCCGCGAGCGGCGATTCCAAGAGCACGCTCTACTGCTCTTTCTGCGGAAAGAGCCAGCATGAGGTGCGCAAGCTCATCGCGGGGCCGACCGTGTTCATCTGCGATGAATGCGTCGAGCTGTGCATGGATATTATCCGCGAAGAGCACAAGATCGCCTTCGTCAAATCCAAGGACGGGGTCCCCACGCCCAAGGAGATTTGCGAAGTCCTCGACGACTATGTGATCGGCCAGAACCACGCCAAGAAGGTGCTCTCGGTCGCGGTGCACAACCACTACAAGCGCCTGAACCACGCCCAGAAGAACAACGACGTCGAACTGGCCAAGTCCAACATCCTGCTGCTGGGTCCCACGGGCTCGGGCAAGACCCTGTTGGCGCAGACCCTGGCGCGGATCATCGACGTGCCCTTCATCATGGCCGACGCCACCACCCTGACCGAAGCCGGTTATGTCGGTGAAGACGTCGAGAACATCATCCTGAAGCTGCTGCAGGCGGCCGACTACAACGTCGAGCGGGCCCAGCGCGGCATCGTCTACCTCGACGAAATCGACAAGATCAGCCGCAAGTCGGACAACCCCTCGATCACCCGCGACGTCTCGGGCGAGG
>CANJMO010000082.1 GCA_947475845.1 Caulobacteraceae bacterium
CACCTCCGGTCCGGCGGTGAACCCGATGATCAAGATCACCAACATCGTTGCCCTGCTGCTGCTGGCGGTGCTCTCGCACCACTAGCCGCGGTCGCTAGACCAAAAGGAAAGGCCCCGGAGCTCGCGCTTCGGGGCCTTTCTGATTCTTGTTTGCGCTACCGCTTCGCTGCTTGAGCGCGTGGTTAGCGGCCCTGGCCGGGACGCGAGCCTGGGGTCGGATCCTGCTGGGGCAGCACGCCGCCGCGGCCGACGTTGCCCAGCAGCTGCTCGACGATCGACATTTCACGGCCGCGGGTCGGGGTCTCGCGCCCTTCGTAGGCGATGATCTTGCCGTCCTTCAGCGAGTAGTCGTTCACCGCGGTGACCTGCTCGCTTTCCTTGTTGAAGGTGATGGCGACCACCGACCGCTTGGTCACATAGGCCATGTGGTAGCCGATCTGATTCATGTTCTGGGAGATGTAGAACCAGACGTTCGGGTCGAAGGTGGACACTGCCGAGGGACTGCCCAGGGCATCCAGGACGGTCGAGCGGGTATCGACCCCGACCTTGATGTCCTGCGGTTTGTTCTCAATGGCCTGGTAGCCGTTGACCTGGCGAAGCGGCGCGCAGGCGCTCAGCGTTGCGCCGAGGCCGAGGCCGGCGAGGGCGATCAGGGCAGCTCGGGTCGAAAGACGTGAAAGCATGAGCTAGATCATGGCCTTTGATGTGTTGTCTTTGACCTATCCCTCCGGCGCCCTTAGTTCAATGCCCGTTCCGCATGGGTTCGTCCGCGCATGAGACTAAAAGGCTTGTTTTCACCGCGTCCGGCGGTCCTGACCGGCCGCCGGCTCTATGCCGCGGCCGCGGAGCAGGCCCGCACGCCCGCCTTCTATGCGGACATGGGCGCGGCCGACACGGTTGAGGGCCGGTTCGAGCTCTACACCCTGCACGTCGTGTTCCTGCTGCGTCGGCTGAAGGGGCAGGGCGGGGCGGTCGGCGAGGTCAGCCAGGCGCTGTTCGACACCTATCTGCGCAGCCTGGACGACGCCCTGCGCGAGATGGGCGTGGGCGACCTGTCCGTGGGCAAGAAGATGCGCCGGCTGGGCGAGGCCTTCTACGGCCGGGTCAAGACCTACGAGGACGCTATCGCCGCCCTGCCGGACCGGGCCCCGCTGGAGGCGGTGCTGGCGCGGACCATCCTGATCGGGCAGGAGGAGCGGACGGCCCCCCTGGCGGATTACGCCATCGCGGCGGTTGAAAGCCTGGACCGCCAGAGCCTCGATGATTTGCTGGAAGGAGCGCCCGCATGGCCGCCAATCCGATAGAAACCGACGTGGCCAAGGCCTGGCCGCAACCTCTGCCGCTCAACGACGTGCGCAAGGAAGCGGTGCGCCGCCACCTGGTCGCCGATGAGGCCGCCCGCGCGCGGATCGCCAAGGTGCTGGGTCTCGACAAATTGATCGCGCTGGACGCCGAGATCACGGTCAAGCCGTGGCTGGATGGGGTTGAGATCGGCGGGACGTGGACCGCGCGGGTCGAGCAGACCTGCGGCGTGACGCTGGAGCCGTTCGAATCGGCCCTGGACGGACGGTTGCAGATTCGCGCCGTGCCGGAAGGCTCGCAGGCCCTGGCGGTGACCGAGGATCACGAAGTGGAGATGGACCTGGAGTCCGACGATCCGCCGGACATGATCAGCGGCGACCACGTCGACCTGGGGACCTATGTGGTTGAGGACCTGTCGCTGGCCATCGATCCGTTTCCGCGCAAGCCCGGGGTGGAATTCAAGCAGCCCGACTCCGGAGCCGAGATTTCCCCCTTCGCCGTCCTGGCCAAGCTCAAGGGCAACCTGCCTGACGCCTAGTCAGGTCAACCTAAGCTTGCATAGATAAGCCGGGGCTGTAGGTTCCGCGGTCTATATGGAGGGCCTCAGGCCGCGTGTCCGATTCCATCGTGATCTCCATCGACGCCATGGGCGGCGATCACGGACCCGCCGTGGCTGTGCCGGGGATCGCCCTGGCGCTCGAGAGGCTTGGCGACCGCAAGGTGCGCTTCCTGTTGTTCGGCGACGAGACCCTGATCAATGTCGAATTGGCTCATCACCCCAAGGCGCGCGCCGCCTGCGAGGTGCGCCACACCGACAAGGTGATCTCGTCCGATGAGAAGGCCGCCCAGGCTCTGCGCCGGGGCAAGGGCTCCAGCCTGTGGAACACGGTCGAGGCGGTGAAGGACGGCGAGGCCCAGGCAGCGCTGTCCGGCGGTAACACCGGCGGGCTGATGGCCATCTCCAAACTGCTGCTGCGCATGACCGGCGGGCTCGATCGGCCGGCCATCGTCGCCAGCTGGCCGACCCTGCGCGGGGTCACCGCCGTGCTCGATGTCGGCGCCAACGTCTCCAGTGACGCGGCCCAGCTGGTCGAATTCGCCATCATGGGCGAGGCGTTCCACGCCGCCGTGCATGGGGCGCAGCGCCCCAGCGTGGGTCTGCTCAACGTGGGCTCCGAAGAGCAGAAGGGTCATGAGGAGGTCCGCGAGGCGCACCGAATCCTGCGCGAGTCGGGTCTTGAGATGGATTACCGCGGTTTCGTCGAGGGCGACGACATCGCCAAGGGCACCGTGGACGTGATTGTCACCGACGGTTTCACAGGCAATATCGCGCTGAAGACCGCCGAGGGCACCGCCCGCTTCGTGCGCCAGGTGATGCGCGACACCTTCACCTCCAGCCTGCAGGCCAAGATCGGCGCCGCCATCGCCGCCCCGGCGCTGCGCAAGATGCGCGACCGGCTGGACCCCAGCTCGGTCAACGGCGGCCCCCTGCTGGGCCTGAACGGGATCGTGGTCAAAAGCCATGGCGGCGCCGACGCCCGCGGCTACGCAAACGCCATCTGTATCGCCGCGGACCTTGCATCCAGCGACTACGCCGCCCAGATCGACCGTAATCTGAAGCAATTGGCGGCGGCCATGCCTGGCCAGGATCCGCAGGACGGCTCCGGCTCGGAGCCCGTGGAGAACGTTCAGTGAGTTCAGTAACCGGAGTGCTTCGCAGCGCGGTGACGGGGACCGGCGGCTATCTGCCCGCCAACATCGTCACCAACGCCGATCTGGAGAAGGTGGTCGACACCTCCGACGCCTGGATCACCGAGCGCACCGGCATCCGCTCGCGCCACCGCGCCGACGAGGGGCAGTTCACCTCCGACCTCGCCACCGAAGCGGCCAAGCAGGCCCTGGCGGCCGCAGGGCGCAGCGCCGCCGACGTCGACCTGATCATCGTCGCCACCACCACCCCCGACCTGACCTTTCCCGCCACCGCGGTGATGGTCCAGCGCAAGCTGGGCGCGCCGGTCGGCATCGCCTTCGACGTCCAGGCGGTGTGCTCGGGCTTCGTCTACGCCCTGAGCGTCGCCGACGGCTTCGTCGCGCGCGGCCTTGCTAAATGCGCCCTGGTGATCGGGGCCGAGACCATGTCGCGCCTGATGGACTGGACCGACCGGGGCACCTGCGTGCTGTTCGGCGACGGCGCCGGGGCCGTGGTGGTCGAGCCGGCGATGGGGCAGGGGACCACGGACGACCGCGGCATCCTCGGATTCGCCCTGCGCGCCGACGGGACCAAGCAGGACCTGCTCTATGTCGACGGCGGCCCGTCCTCCACCGGCACGGTCGGCAAGCTGCGCATGCAGGGCAACCATGTGTTCAAGCACGCGGTGATCAACATCGCCGAGGCGGTCGAGGCGGCGGCGGTGGCGGGCGGGATCAAGGTCGATGACGTCGACTGGTTCATCCCGCACCAGGCCAACCAGCGGATTCTGGCCGGAGTCGCCCATCGCCTGGGGGTTTCGGAGGACAAGGTGGTGTCCACCATCGCCGAGCACGCCAACACCTCTGCGGCCTCGATTCCCCTGGCCCTGGCCAAGGCGGTGGAGGACGGACGGGTGCAGCCGGGCCAGCTTCTGCTGATGGAAGCCATGGGCGGCGGCCTGACCTGGGGCGCCTGCGTCCTGCGCCTTTAGGACGTCCGGGCGCGCCATCTGATTTAGTGCACTCACACCTCTTGCGAAGCCTTTGACTTTCCGCATTAATCGCGGATAGGTAGAGCTTGGGTTCAAGTTCGGTGGGGGCCGATCCATGAAGGGACGTACGCTGACGCGCGCCGATCTATGCGAGGCGGTCCACGAAGAAGTCGGCCTGACCCGCCAGGATTGCGCCGGCCTGGTCGAGCGCACGCTCGATCTGGTGGCCGAAGCGCTGGAGCGCGGCGCCGCCGTGAAGCTGTCCGGCTTCGGCGTTTTCCAGGTCCGCGCCAAACGCGCCCGCATGGGCCGCAACCCCAAGACCGGCGAACCCGCGTCGATCGAACCGCGCCGCGTGATCGGTTTCCGCGCGTCGCAGGTCATGAAGGCGCGCATCGAGCGCGCCCTGACGGAGTAAGGCGATCAGCGTGACGAAGGGACCACAGGCCTTTCGCACCATCTCCGAAGCGTCCGACGAGCTGGGCGTGCCGCAGCATGTGCTTCGCTTCTGGGAAACCAAGTTCTCCTTCATCCGGCCGATGAAGCGGGCCGGCGGCCGGCGTTTCTACCGGCCCCAGGACCTGATCGTTCTGAAGGGCGTGCGCGCCCTGCTGCATGACGACGGCTACACCATCAAGGGCGTGCAGAAGCTGCACAAGGAACAGGGCGTCAGATGCCTGCTGGCCGCCGCCAATGGCGGCGAGGCGCGCGATGAACTGCCGTTCGCGGCGCCTGAGCCCACCATCGCCGCGCCTGTCTCCGCCACTCCGGTCGAGCCTGCCAGGAGCGCGGAATCGGAGCAGGGCCTGCTGGACGCGCTCGGCGCGCTGGAGGCGGCCAAGGCCCGTCTCAGCCGGCTTCTGAACCCCTAAGCCGGACCTGCCGGAATTCCGATTGCTCCCACCGGAGTCGGCCCCTATAAGGCGCCCTCTGTCGGAGCGTAGCGCAGCCTGGTAGCGCACTTGACTGGGGGTCAAGGGGTCGCAGGTTCAAATCCTGTCGCTCCGACCATTCACCTGAAGCGGGTTATTTTCCCCGGTTCATCCAGGTGATCAGAGGAATGATCGGCGCTCCCCACGCCGTTCCAGCCACAACGTAATAGATCAGCTGGACCCACCAGGTCCTGGGGATGTGGTCGCCGATGGTCGACACCGCGAAGGCGTAGACGCACAGGAAGACGAGGATCGCCAGGCTGCCGATGGCTTTGCGGACTCGAGCGTTCATGCGCAGGCCATAGGGCAGGGTGGACGCGGCGCCAAGCTGGGTCTAGGGCTGCCTGAGTTCAAACCCAGCCGGGCGTGAGTGGCCGCGCATGACCTCGTTTTTGAAATCGGGACGATCCAGGCCTGTGGCGGTGTGGCTGTTCGTGGTCGCCGCCATGGTGTTCGGCATGGTCATCCTGGGCGGCTCCACCCGCCTGACCGGCTCGGGCCTGTCGATCACCCAGTGGAAGCCGATCAGCGGGACCATCCCGCCGCTGTCGCCGGCGGCCTGGATGGCCGAGTTCCACAACTATCAGCAGATTCCGCAGTACAAGCTGCTGAACCAGGGCATGAGCCTGGACGGCTTCAAGTCGATCTACTGGTGGGAATGGAGCCACCGGCTGCTGGGCCGGATCATCGGGCTGGCTTTCGCCGCACCCTTCGCCGTCTTCCTGATCCGCAAGACCCTGCCGCCGCGTCTGATCTGGCGCTGCGCGGTGCTGTTCGTCCTGGGCGGGCTGCAGGGTGTCGTGGGCATCTGGATGGTATTCAGCGGCCTGTCCAACCGCACCGAGGTGGCGCCCGAGCGCCTGACCATCCATCTGGGCCTGGCCCTGATCGTGTTCTGCGGGCTGGTGTGGACGGGATTGGAGGCCTGGGCCGGGCCGCAGCGGCCGTTCAGCCGGGCGCGGTGGCCGCTGATCGCGGCGGGGCTGGCGGGGCTGGTGTTCGTGCAGATCATGCTGGGCGGACTGGTGGCCGGCAACCGGGCGGGGCTGATCTACAACGACTGGCCGCTCTACGGCGGGGCGCTGTGGCCGTCCGACTACCGCGACGGCGGCGTCTGGCACACCCTGTTGCACAGCCTGGCGGCGGTGCAGGCGCATCACCGGATGGTCGCCTACCTGCTGTTCGCGGTGAGCTGGATCGCGGCGGTGCAGGCGATGCGCTCGAAGTTTCTGCCGCGGGACATCGGGCTGCTGGTGCTGGTCTTGGCCGTGCTGGTGACGGTGCAGGCGGTGCTGGGCGTCGGCACGCTGATGATGCAGGTCCCGCTCGGCATGGCGGTGGCGCACCAGGCGCTGGCGGCCGTGGTGCTGGCGGCGGCGATCGGGCTGGCGTGGCGCACGCGCAGGCCATAATGCGGTATTATATTACCGTATCACACAAGTCATTGTAATATATAGTATTGTTGAGAAGGTCGGCGCATATGCGTTGACAGGCGAATGACGGGCCCTTAACACCCGCCGCTCACGTCGAGCTGCGGGGTCGTCCCGCGCCCCGATCCAGTTACGGACCTCTCCATGCAGACGAAGATTACGGCTTCCCTGAAGCCGGCCGACGTCACGAAGAAGTGGATCGTTGTCGATGCCCAGGACGCCGTCGTCGGCCGTCTGGCGTCGTTCATCGCCATGCGTCTTCGCGGCAAGCACCTGGCCACCTACACCCCGCACGTAGATTGCGGCGACTTCGTCGTCGTCATCAACGCCGACAAGGTGAAGTTCACCGGCCGCAAGCTCGACCAGAAGACCTACTACTGGCACACCGGCTATCCCGGCGGCATCAAGGAACGCAAGGCGGGCGCCATCTTGAATGGCCGTTTCCCCGAGCGGATCCTGGAAAAGGCCGTCGAGCGCATGCTGCCCAAGGAAAGCCCCCTGGCGCGCAAGCAGATGACCCATCTGCGCATCTACAACAGCGCGGAACACCCCCATGAAGCTCAGGCGCCTGAAGTCATCGACTTCAAGGGCCTGAACACCAAGAACGTCCGGAGCGCCTGAGCATGTCCGATACGCACGGTCTGGAAGCGCTGCAAAGCCTCTCCTCCAATCCCGCCCCGCCGACCCGCGAACGCATCGTCGACGCCCAAGGCCGCGCCTATGCGACCGGCAAGCGCAAGAACGCCATCGCCCGCGTGTGGATCAAGCCCGGCAAGGGCGTCATCACCATCAACGGCCGCGACCAGGAAATCTACTTCGCCCGTCCCGTGCTGCGCATGATGATCGCCCAGCCGATGACGGTGTCCGACCGCGTCGGCCAGTTCGACATCGTCGCCACCGTCGAAGGTTCGGGCCTGTCGGGCCAAGCCGGCGCCATGCGCCACGCCATCTCCAAGGCCCTGACCTATTACGAGCCGGGCCTGCGCGCCGTCCTCAAGCCGCACGGCTTCCTGACCCGCGACAGCCGTATCGTCGAGCGCAAGAAGTACGGCCGGGCCAAGGCTCGCCGCTCCTTCCAGTTCTCCAAGCGCTAAGCTTCGGAAAACCCACATACGGAAAAGGCGCTCCGGGCAACCGGGGCGCCTTTTTCTTTGGTGATTGACGGGAGCCGGCCGCAAGGCCAGCTCCGCGCATTCATTCGCGCTACTTGGCGCTGGTGATGCCATTTTCGTCGACCTTGTTACGGTTGTTCTCTTCGCAGACGTACTCCTGGGTGCGGATGTCCGGACGCCAGTGCAGGGCCACGCGGAAGGTGTAGGGGTGATAGAGGGTCACCGGATCGATCACGGTGGACAGCACTTCCAGCGTCTTGCCGTCGCCGCTCTTGTGGATGTGCTCGATGACCTCCTCCTTGTCGGAGTGGGTCGAACCCTCGTCGTCGATGAAGGTGCGGGCGTTCAGCTTGGTGGTGTGGACCACCAGGTCGTCGCCTTCCCAGTGGGCGATGGACTCGCCCATGAAGC
>CANJMO010000083.1 GCA_947475845.1 Caulobacteraceae bacterium
CCAGGAAATCGACCTCGCCGGACTGGTAAAGGGCGACCTGGGCGTTGCGGGTGCGCGGGCTCAAGGAGCCCATGACCACGGCGGCGCCGCCGCGCTGACGGCGGATCAGCTCGGCGATGGCGTAGACTTGCTCGGCGGAGAAGGCGACCACGGCGGTCCGGCGGGGCAGGCGGGTCAGCTTCTTGGAGCCGGCGTAGGCCAGAGTGGAAAAGCGCTCGCGGCTCTGGATTTCGGCCTCAGGCAGGAGGCGCCGGATCAGCGGGGCCATGGTCCCGGCGCCCAGGAACATGGTCTCGAACTTGCCGCGGGCGTGCAGCAGGCGCTGGGTGAAGACGTGGCCGCGCTCGGGGTCGGCGCACAGCTGGATTTCGTCCACCGCCAGGAACTCGACCTCCAGGCTGAGCGGCATTGCCTCGACCGTGCACACATAATAATGCGGCCGGGGCGGGATGATCTTCTCTTCGCCGGTGATCAGGGCCACGGCGCGGGCGCCGCGCAGCTTGACGATGCGGTCGTAGATCTCCCGGGCCAGAAGGCGCAGCGGCAGTCCGATCATGCCCGAGGCGTGGCCGAGCATCCGCTCCACGGCAAGGTGCGTCTTGCCGGTATTGGTCGGACCCAGAACCGCGACGAGCCGGGACGGCGCCGCGCCGGAGGGGCGATCGGTCATGACTCGAACGTGGGGGATGCAAAGGCGACGGGCAAGACCCGACGCGCGCATATCACGGCGAAATCAACAGGTTAAATCGCGTGAGAGGAGAAGCCGGAACGACGGCGAAACGAATCGGGACCGAATCAGCGACCTGTGCCGATTCAGGATTCGTTCCCTACTAGATATTGTAGTTCGATTCGACCTTAACCATAAGACTGGTGTTGGTTCTTAACCACAACCACTCTTCGCCGGGCTTCTAGCGCGAGGCCTGGACGATCTCTTCGGGCATGTGGCCGCGCGCCTTGACCCGGGCTAGTTCGATCACCGCATTGCCCAGTTGGGTCGCCGCCTGCAGCTTGGCGATCACCCACGGGCCGCCCTGGCCGACCTGGGCGAAATCCACCTGGATCGGGCGGTCGAGGCCCTGGTTCTTGGCCTTGACCGTCTTCTTCTTATAGCCGGCGACTTCCTTGAAGCTGGCCAGACAGCGCACGCCGTTGACCAGGCCCAGTTTGGTCTGGCCGGCCGAAAGGGTGGTGGGGCGCGGATCGGTGAAGCCCAGTTCCGACAGCTCCTTGCCGTTGAAGATCATTTCCGAATGGCGGCATGGGCCGTGCTCGGCGGCCAGGGTCAGGCGCAGGGTCCCGGTCAGGTAGCCGACCGCGTCCAGGCGCTGCTGGCGGCTGGCGGGCGGGTCGCCGAGGAAGGTCAGTTCGGGCTGGGCGGCGGTCACGACATCGCCCTGGCCCCAGACCACCTCGACCTTGCGGTTGCTGCGGCCGTCGTGGTTCTCGTGCTTGAACACCCCGGCCTGGGGATCGCCGCCCACGATGCGGCCGGTCTCGGTGGCGTCGATGTTGAAATGCTTGAAGGCGTCCAGCACGCCGTAGGACGAGATGCGCGCGCTTGAGGAATGGCCGCTGGCGGTGACCTGCTCGTTGAGATCGACGTTGAGCGCCTTGATGAACAGCAGCTTGCCGTCATAGCCGAGGTCGAGCTTCAGGCCGTCGTCTGGCTGAGCCCGGGCGGCCCCCGAGGACGCGGTGAGGATCACGGCTGCGGCGCCGGCGCAAAGGCGCGCCCAATGGCTGGTCATGCGAACTCCGGAATTTTGTCGGCTCTTCCTGCCGCCGAACCATGGCGATCGCAGGGCGGGGGGTTTGTGACGGTTTCTTTCCTATGGTTTCGCCTGCCTGGCAAGGCTAGATGGCCGCCCGATGGGCAGGTTGGGCCCGCCTGCTTGCGCCTTGACCGCGAGGGCGCGGATGCGTATACGGCCCGTTCCTCGCGCGGACCCTGGTCCGGGCGCACGACTTGTATTTCTGCGAAGGTCTTTTGCTATGACTCGCCGCTGCGAACTCACCGGTGTCGGCCCGATGGTCGGCCACAACGTGAGCCACTCGAACATCAAGACCAAGCGCCGCTTCCTGCCGGCCCTGGCCGAGACCAGCCTGCAGTCCGACGCGCTGGGCATGTCGTTCCGCCTGCGCATCACCAACGCGGCGCTGCGCACCCTGGATTTCCGCGGCGGCCTGGACGGCTTCATGCTGAAGGCCAAGGACGAGGTCCTGTCGGCCAAGGCGCTGAAGATCAAGAAGCAGATCAAGGCCAAGCTGGCGTCGCAAGCCGCCGCCTAGAGCGGCCTACGCTTTACGAGATGCAAAAGGCCCCGGGGAAACCTGGGGCCTTTTTCGTTTGCCGGCCGAGGCCCCATGACGCCTCAACTCAGTACGGGCTTCCCGTTATTCCACGGCCGATGTTAGGGTTTGCTCCAGGTGGAGGAGAAACCAGCTCATGAACCAACAAATCAAAATTCCCCCGGAAGCGGTGGAGCTGTACACGCGTTTCATTCACGGTGAGATCAGCCGCCGGGCGTTCGGGGCCGGACTCAAGAAGTGCGCCGTCGCGGGGATGACGACCAGCGCCCTGATGACCGCTCTGATGCCCAAATACGCCGAAGCTCAGCAGGTGCGTAAGGACGACGAGCGTATCCGCGGCAGCTACGTCACCGTGCCCTCGCCCAATGGCAACGGCTCGATCCGAGGCTATCTGGTGCGACCCTACGGCGCCGACTCGCGCGAGGCGGCTCCGTTCAAGCTGCCTGGCGTCATCGTCATCCACGAGAACCGCGGCCTGAACCCGCACACTGAGGACGTGGCCCGCCGCTTCGCGTTGGAAGGCTTCATGGCCTTCGCCCCCGACGCCCTGACCACCGCCGGCTTCTATCCGGGCGACGACTTCAAGGGCGGCCAGCTGTTCGCCAAGATCGACAAGCCCAAGCTGACCCAGGACTTCGTGGCCGCCGCCCGCTGGCTGAAGGCGCGCCCGGACTGCAACGGCAAGATTACCGCGACAGGCTTCTGTTTTGGCGGCGGCATGTCCAACACCCTGGCCGCCCTGCTCGGCGACGAGCTGGCGGCGGCTGCTCCGTTCTACGGCGCTCAGACGGCCGCGGCCGACGTGTCGAAGATCAAGGCCGCGATCCTGATCAACCACGGCGCCCTGGATAAGGGCCTCGTCGACGCCTATCCGGCCCAGGAAGCCGAGCTGAAGAAGAACAACGTCCGTTACGAAGGCCACCTGTGGCCGGGCTCGGTGCACGGCTTCTTCAACGACGCCACGCCCGAGCGCTACAACAAGGTCACCGCCCCGCAGGCCTGGACCCGCACCATCGAGTGGTTCAACCAGTACGCGCGGGCCTAAGGGCCATCGACTTCAAGACATCAGAGGCCCCGGGGAAACCCGGGGCCTTTTTTCGTTGCGGCCGGCTATCGGCTCATCGCGGACGGCGGGCCATGCCGGCAAGCCCGACCAATATCGGCATCGCGGCGAATGCGATCTGGCCGGCCAACCCTACGAGACCCAGAGGGGTGGCGACGGCCTTCGCCCAGTCCGTTACGCCTTGGTTCCGCATGATTACCGACAGCATCGCTTCGCTTGCCATGGTCATCGCGAATGCGATCGCGCCCATTACGGCCCGCTGCGGCAGCGTGAAGGAGCGGTTCCGCAGGAGACGGCGCACGACGATCCAGCTTGCCACGATAAGGACGGGGACTTCCAACAGCACGGCTGCGGTCTCGCCGATATGAGGCGCAATGATCAGGGTGCGGGCGACTCCCAAGGCGAAGGCCAGGGCGAACACGAGAACGAAATAGGCCAGGGCCGCCAGGCAAGCTGCTCGCATCGGCTTCACTAGCACATCGGACGGATGCTTACCGTGCCGCTAGGCCAGCATGTCCCGGCTGATCTTATTCACGTCGTCGCAGCCCGACAGGGTCAGGGTCGTGACCATCTGCTTCCTGAACAGCTCCAGCACATGGGCGACGCCGGGCTCGCCGCGCGCGGCCAGGCCGTAGACCCAGGCGCGGCCGATCAGGCAGCCCTTGGCTCCCAGCGCCAGCGCGCGCACCACGTCCTCGCCGGTGCGCACGCCGCCGTCCATCAGCACGGTGGCCCGGTCGCCGATCGCCTCGGCCACCGCCGGCAGGGCCTTGATGCCGGAGATGGCGCTGTCCAGCTGACGGCCGCCATGGTTGGAGACGACCACCCCGTCGGCCCCGGCATCGACCGCGCGGCGGGCGTCTTCGGGGTCGATGATCCCCTTGATGACCAGCTTGCCCGGCCAGTTCTCGCGGATCCAGGCGATGTCGTCGGGCGTCATGGCCACCTGCATGGCGCCGCGCGCCCAGGTCCAGAAGGCGGCGAACCCGCCGTCGTTGTCGAACGCCTCGGCCATGTTGCCGAAGCTGTGGGGCCGGCCGTGCAGATAGACGTCCCACAGCCATTGGGGATGGGAGAGGCCGTCCAACGCGCGCATGACTTGGCCGCCGAAGCTGAGGTCGCCGGTCATGCCGCGGCGGTGCTCGCGCTGGCGCTCGCCGGGCACGCCGACGTCTACGGTGAAGGCCAGCACCGTGCAGCCGGTGGCCCAGACCCGCTCCAGCAGAGCTTTCATGTGGAGCCGGTCGCGCATCAGATAGAGCTGATACCAGACCGGCCCAGCAGCCTTGGACACTTCGCGGATGTCGCAGATGGCCATGCTGGAGTTGAACATGGTGATCCCGGCCGCCTTGGCCGCGCGCGCCGCCTGCACCTCGCCGCGCCGGGCGAACATCCCCGTCAGGCCGATTGGGGCCAGGACAACCGGCATGGCCAGGTCCACGCCCAGGATATTGGTCTTCAGGCTGACGTGCTCGACCCCGGTCAGCACCCGCTGGCGTAGGTGGATGTCCTTGAAGTCATCGATGTTGCGGTTCAGCGCGCTTTCGCTCAGCGCGCCGCCCTCGATGTAGTCGGACAGCAGGCGCGGCAGGCGGCGGCGGGCGAGGCGGCGGTAGTCCTCCACCGAAACGGGTCTGGTCACGTCGCGGCGCTCCTGACGGCGTCGAAGGTCGATCTGAGCACCTGACGGCTGGCCCCGCGCACGGGCGCATCGAGCCCACCGCGGCCCCCTCTGGGCCGCTCTTCAAAAAGCGCGGCGAGATTCTCGACGATGGCCCCGCCCAGCTGCTCGACGTCCACCAGAGTCACGGCGCGGTTGTAGTAGCGGGTCACGTCATGGCCAATGCCGATGGCGATCAGCTCGACCGGAGACAGCGTCTCGATCTGGTGGATGACGTAACGCAGGTGGCGTTCCAGATAGTGGCCGGTGTTGACCGACAGGGTGGAGTCGTCGACCGGGGCGCCGTCTGAGATGACCATCAGGATTCGGCGCTGCTCGGGCCGGCCGAGCAGGCGCTTGTGCGCCCACAGCAGGGCCTCGCCGTCGATGTTCTCCTTCAGCAGGCCTTCTTTCATCATCAGCCCAAGGTCGCGCCGGGCGCGCCGCCAGGGGGCGTCGGCGGACTTGTAGACGATGTGTCTGAGGTCGTTGAGGCGGCCGGGATGCGGCGGCTTGCCGGCCTTCAGCCACTCCTCGCGCGAGGAGCCGCCCTTCCAGGCGCGGGTGGTGAAGCCGAGGATCTCCACCTTCACGCCGCAGCGTTCCAGCGTCCGCGCCAGGATGTCGGCGCAGACGGCGGCGACCATGATCGGCCGCCCGCGCATCGAACCGGAGTTGTCGATCAGCAAGCTGACCACCGTGTCGCGGAACTCGGTATCCTCCTCCTGCTTGAACGACAGGGGGGCGGTGGGGTCGATGATCACCCGCGTCAGGCGCGCGGCGTCGAGCATCCCTTCCTCCAGATCGAAGGTCCAGGCGCGGTTCTGTTGCGCCAGCAGGCGGCGCTGCAGCTTGTTGGCCAGGCGCGAGACGACGCTGGAAAGGCTGGTCAGCTGCTGGTCGAGATAGGCGCGCAGTCGGGTCAGTTCCTCGACCTCGGCCAGCTCTTCGGGGGTGACGATCTCGTCATAGGCGTCGGTGAACACCTTGTAGGCGGGCTCGCGGTGGGTATCGCCGCTGTCGTCCGGGCGCGAAGGCTTGTCGCCTTCGCCCATCTCGGGCGGCTCCTCCTCGCTTTCGCCGGTCTGTTCGCCCTCGGTCTGGGTGGTGGTTTCCTGACGGGTGGCGTTGGGGTCCTGGTCGCCGCTCTCGCTGGCGGCGGCGGCGTCGGAGGAGGCGTCGCTGTCGCCGGGATCGCCCTCGTCGTCGCTGTTGTCGTCGGCGCCGGTCTCGCCTTCTTCGTCATCGCCTTCCAGCGGATCGTCGGCCATGTCCTCGTCGGTGGCGTCGATCAGGTCGAGGTCGCGCAGCACGGTGCGGGCCAGCTTGGCGAAGGCGGCCTGGTCGTCGACCGCCTCGGCCAGTCGGTCCAGCGTCTTGCCGGCCCGGGCCTCGATGTCGGCGCGGTGGGCGTCGACCAGGGCGCGGGCCCCGTCAGGGGGCGCCTGGCCGGTCAGGCGCTCGCGCACCAGCAGGCTCAGCAGATCGGCCATCGGCGGTTCGGTCTGGTCGGAGAGGGCGCGGGTCAGCCCGCGCTTCTCCAGCGAAGACTCCAGGGCCGTCGCCAGGTTGGCGCGCACGCCAGCCAGGGCGTTGGCGCCGATCGCCTCGACGCGGGCCTTCTCGATGGCTTCGAAGGCGTTTCCTGCGTCCACAGCACTTGGCTTGAAACGCGCGTGGGCGCCCTTGTCGTGGTGGGCCAGCCACAGGGCCATCTGGTCGGCCAGGCCGCGGATGCGCGCGGCCTCGCGCGGCTGCAGATCGCGCGGCGGATGGGGCAGGACGGCGCGGTTGGCGTAGAGCGCGGGGCCTTCGTTGGAGAACACGACCTCGAGGTCGGGCGTCTCGGCCAGCGAACGCGCGGCATGGGCCAGGGCGCGCTTGAACGGTTCGGTGGGGCTCTCGTCTGCCATGGCCCGTTACACTAGCGCCGTCAGGCCGCCCCTAGGCAACCTTCACCCGCGCCGCGCTCTCCGGCAAATCCGTCCCGAACGCGCGCTGGTAGAACTCGGCGACGGTGGGCCGCTCCAGCTCGTCGCACTTGTTGAGGAAGGTCAGGCGGAAGGCCATGGCGATGTCGCCGCCGAAGATCTCGGCGTTCTGGGCCCAGGTCATCACCGTGCGCGGGCTCATGACGGTGGAGATGTCGCCATTCATGAAGGCGTTGCGGGTCATGTCGGCGACGCGGACCATCGAGGACAGGGTGCGCTTGCCCTCTGCCGTGTCGTAGGACGGGCTCTTGGCCAGGACGATCTCGGCTTCCACATCGTGCGCCAGATAGTTGAGCGTGGTGACGATCGACCAGCGGTCCATCTGGCCCTGATTGATCTGCTGGGTGCCGTGATAGAGGCC
>CANJMO010000084.1 GCA_947475845.1 Caulobacteraceae bacterium
CACCTTCTTGGCGTTGTCCCAGGCGCCGCCGCCCGAGGTCATCGAGATAGCGACGAAGATACCCGTGACGATCACGCCCATCAGCATGGCGCCGACCGACGAGAAGGCCTCCGCCTTGCCGGCGATAGCCTGGATGACGAAGAACAGCACGATCGGGCTGAACACCGGCAGCAGCGACGGCACGATCATCTCCTTGATCGCGGCCTTGGTCAGCAGGTCGACGGCCCGCGCGTAATCGGGCTTGACCTCATAGGTCATGATGCCCGGGTTCTCGCGGAACTGGCGGCGAACTTCCACCACGACGGCCTGGGCGGCGCGGCCCACCGCGGTCATCGACATGCCGCCGAACAGGAAGGGCAAGAGCCCCCCGAACAACAGGCCGACCACGACGTAGGGATTAGACAGGTCGAAGGCCACCGTGCCCACGTCGCTGAAGAAGCTTCCCGGCGCCGCATTGGCCACGAAGAACTTCAGGTCCTCGGTATAGGCGGCGAACAGCACCAGGGCGCCCAGACCGGCGGAGCCGATCGCATAGCCCTTGGTCACGGCCTTGGTGGTGTTGCCCACCGCATCCAGAGCATCGGTCGAGACCCGCACTTCGTGCGGCAAACCCGCCATTTCGGCGATGCCGCCGGCGTTGTCGGTCACCGGGCCGAAGGCGTCCAGCGCGACAACGAAGCCGGCCAGGGACAGCATGGCGGTGGTGGCGATGGCCACGCCATAGAGCCCGGCCAGGTTGAACGTCACCAGGATGCCCGCGATGATGACCAGAGCGATGGGGGCCGTGGCCTCCAGCGACATGGCCAAGCCCTGGATAACGTTGGTGCCGTGACCCGAGACGCTGGCCTGAGCCACCGACCGCACCGGGCGGAAGTTGGTGCCCGTGTAGTACTCGGTGATGACCACGATCAGCGCCGTGATCACCAAGCCGGCGATGGCGCAATAGAACAACGACATGGCGCCGAAGCTCTTCAGACCGACGGTCAGGTCGGCCTTCACGAACATCGGGATCACGAAATACAGGGCCACCGCCGACAGCAGGCCGGTGGCGATCAGGCCCTTGTACAGGGCGCCCATGATGTTCATCGACTTGCCGAGGCGGACGAAAAACGAGCCGATCACCGAGGTGACGATGCCCACGGCGCAGATGACCAGGGGCAGCAGCAGCAGATCGGTGATCATCGGCGAGGTGCGGAACAGGATGGTCGCCAGGACCATGGTGGCGACCGTGGTCACCGCATAGGTCTCGAACAGGTCGGCGGCCATGCCCGCGCAGTCGCCCACGTTGTCGCCCACGTTATCGGCGATGGTCGCGGCGTTGCGGGGGTCATCCTCGGGGATACCGGCTTCGACCTTGCCCACCAGATCGCCGCCGACGTCGGCGCCCTTGGTGAAGATGCCGCCGCCGAGACGCGCGAAGATCGAGATCAGGCTGGCGCCGAAGCCCAGCGAAACCAGGCTGTCGACCACTTCGCGGCTGGTGTTTTGCAGGCCCAGTCCCTGGGTCAGCAGCATGTAATATCCCGCCACGCCGAGCAGAGCGAAGCCGGCCACGAGCATGCCGGTAATGGCGCCCGAGGTGAAAGCCAGGCTGAGACCGCCGGCCAGGCTCTTGGAAGCGGCCTCGGCGGTGCGCACATTGGCCCGCACGGAGATGAGCATCCCCGCGAAACCGGCCGCGCCGGACAGGACGGCGCCGATCACGAAGCCCACCGGCTGTTCCCAGCTCTTGAAGAGCACGGCCAGCAGGACGGTGACGACAGCGCCGACGATGCCGATGGTGGTGTACTGACGACGCAGATAGGCCTGAGCGCCCTCTTGGATCGCCGCGGCGATCTCCTGCATCTTCGCATTGCCCGCAGACGCCTTCATCAAGGCTCCCGTCTGCACAATGCCGTAAAGCACCGCCAACAATCCGGCGGCGATGACCAATAACAGACCCATGCGGAGTTCCTCTGTTCCTTACCTATCGCACGCCGATGTACGCCCGGCTGTGTGGCCGTTGACCGGCCTTACCCCCAATTCGCCCCGCACCCGATGATCGTGCGCAGACAACGAAAAGACGCCGGAGCCTGCCGCAACTGAATGGCAGGCGCAACCGGCAGTCCCAGACCTTGGGCCAAACTATGGCCTAGGGGATGATATCTGGCGCTCTTTTCCGCCCCGCGGTGAGCGTGGTCAACATCTTCTGCGACGTCTGCTTGGTGATCAGCGCGGTCTTCACGACTCCTGGGCCGACAATGCCGACGGCTGCGCGCAGGATCTCGGCCCTGACCTTGGCCTCATCGACGCGGGTGTAGTCGTCCATACGGGTGAATGGCGTGCGGTGGCCGTAGCGGACCAGATCGTCGTGGAAGAACTGCTCCTTGCCGCGCACCCCCGCGCCATCTGCGCCGGGCTGCAGTTCCAGCTTGATGCTGACGAACACATAGTTGAGCAGGGCGCCGTCGACGATCACCGGCAGAGCGACCGAGGCCATCTGAATGGTCTGCGCCGCCTTTTCCTTATCCTTGCCTTTTTCCTCGGCCGCCAGGGCCGGAAGGGCGGCGGCGAAAGCGATCGCCGCGCAGAAGTCAGCCAAGGTCCGTTTCATCGTCTTCCCCCTCAGCCGTGACGGTACCCCGCACGGCTCACGGCCACCTCGTGGCCGCCGCAGAACACCCGCACCCCCTGCCCGTCCGAAACCCGGCCGACCACGGTCATGTCGATCCCAGCCGCCGAAGCCGCCGAGATCACCGCTCCGGCCCGCTCGGGCGCGGCGGTGCAGACCAGCTCATAATCGTCGCCGCCGGTTGCCAACTCGATAAGAGCCGCGGTGCGGCCGGTCGAGGACCCGACATGGCCCAGACCCTCCTGGGACAGCGGCAGGCGGTCGAGGTCGATATCGATGGCCAGGCCGCTGGCGATGGCGACGCGGCCGGCGTCGGCGATCAGCCCGTCCGAGACATCGGCACAGGCGTGGGCGGCGCTCAGCGCCTGGCGCAGGGCCAGGCGCGGTTCAGGCAGGCGATAGCGTTGCAGTGCGCCCGGAGCTTCCTTCTCACCCAGCGCCGCTTTCAAACCGAGCCAGCCGTCGCCGATCACGCCGCTGACAAGCACGACGTCGCCAGGCCTAGCGGTCGAACGCAACTTCGTCCCGCCCGCCGGAACCCAGCCGAGCACCGTCGCGCTGCAGGTCAGGGGTCCAGGCGTCGCCGAGGTGTCGCCGCCCAGCAGCTTGATCCCGAACGCGTCCTGATCGGCTCTCAGCCCCGCGGCGAAGGCTTCGCGCTGCGGCCAACCACAGCGGGCGGGCCAGGCGACGGCCAGGAAATAGGCGTAGGGCTCGGCGGCTTTGGCGGCCAGGTCCGACAGGTTCACCCGCAGCAGCTTGCGCGCCACCAAGTCCATCGGATCGGACGGCAGGAAATGCACGCCCTCGACGATCATGTCCTTGGACACCACCAGGTCGAAACCGGGACGGGACGGTAGGACGGCGGCGTCGTCGAGCAGGTTCAGCGCCTCGGGGGCGCCGTCGGTCAGCGGACGCAGCAGCCGCTGGATCAGGTCGAACTCGTCGACCTTAGAGTCCTGAGGGACCCCGGAACCTGGGGGCTTATCCCTTGCGCTCATCGGGGGGACGGCGGTCGCGCGCTATGGCGTCGAGCGCGGCGTTGACGAAGCCGGGCTCGGGCCCTTCGAAGAAGGACTTGGTGATCTCGACATATTCGTCGATGGCCACTTCCACCGGCACGTCCTCGCGCCGGGTCAGCTCATAGGCGCCCGCCCGCAGGATGGCGCGCAGGGTCGCGTCGATGCGGTCCAGCCGCCAGCCGGTGGCCAGGCGCTTGGCGATGGCCTGGTCAATGTCGGACTGGGCCTGCACCACGCCCTTGACCACTTCGGCGAAAAAAACCTCGTCGGCCTCGGCCAGGGCCGCGCCCTCGATGTCGCCGCCGAAGCGGTGATCGGAGAATTCGCGCACCACGGCGTCGACGCCGACCCCGGACACTTCCATCTGATACAGGGCCTGCACGGCGGCGAGCCGGGCGACCGAGCGCTGCTGACGTCCGCTGGCGTTCCGTTCGCTCATCGGCCGAGGCCCAGCAGGCGGCGGCGCAAGGAGACCATGTCGAGGCAGGCGCGCGCGGCGAACCCGCCCTTGTCGCCCTCGGAAACCCGGGCGCGGGCCCAGGCCTGATCCTCGTCCTCGACGGTCAGGACGCCATAGCCGATCGGCAGGCCCTTTTCGACCGACAGGTTCATCAGGCCGCGGGCGGACTCGCCGCAGACGTAGTCGTAATGGGTGGTTTCGCCGCGGATCACACAGCCCAGCGCGACATAACCGTCGTAGCGCACCCCGGCGGGGCGATGGGCGCCCTCCTCCGCCAAAGCGATGGCGGCGGGCAGTTCGAAGGCGCCGGGCACCGTCACCACGTCGAAGTCGGCCCCGTAGGCGCTCAGCGCATCGGTCGCGCCCTGAAGCAGAGCGTCGGAAATGGCGCTGTAGTAGCGGGCTTCGACGATCAGGATGCGCAGCTTGTCGTCGGTCATTCTAATCCTCCATCGGCACGGGTACGCGGCCGACGATCTTCAGGCCATAGCCGTCCAGCGCCGCGGGGGTGCTGATCATCGAACTCATCAAGATCATGTCGCGCACGCCCAGGTCGAGCAGGATTTGCGCGCCCACCCCGTATTCGCGCAGGGCGCGCTGACCCATGTACTGCGTATGGCCGTGTTCGATCCGTTCAGACAGCACCTTGGCGCTCGGATCGCGCAGGAATACCGCCACGCCGGGCCCTTCGTGGGCGGCCATGTAGCGCAGGGCGGCGGCGACATAGGTGCGCCGGGTTTCCAGATGGCCGAGCATGTCGGCGAAGAAGTCGACCGTGTGCATGCGCACCAGGGTCGGCCCGTCGGCGTCGATGCGGCCCTTGATCAGCACCGCGTGCTCGCCGCCGTCCAGAACATTGCGATAGATGACCAGGCGGAACTCGCCGCCGTAGGCGCTCTCGAACGGCTGTTCGACCACCCGCTCGACGAAGCGCTCGTTGCGCCGGCGATAGGCGATCAGGTCGGCGATGGTGCCGATCTTCAGCCCGTGGGTCTGGGCGAAAGCGATCAGGTCGGGCAGGCGCGCCATCGATCCGTCGTCGTTCATCACCTCGCAGATCACGCCCGAGGGATAGAGCCCCGCCAGCCGCGAGATATCGACCGCGGCCTCGGTGTGTCCGGCGCGGACCAGAACGCCGCCGTCGCGCGCCACCAGCGGAAACACGTGTCCCGGGCTGACGATGTCGTCCGGTCCCTTGGTCGCGTCGATGGCCACCGCCACGGTGCGTGCGCGGTCGTGGGCTGAAATGCCGGTAGTGACGCCCTCGCGGGCCTCGATGGAGATGGTGAAGGCGGTTCCGTGCCCCGAGTGGTTCTCCGCAGTCATCGCGGGCAGGCGCAACTGACGCGCGCGCTCGGCGGTGATCGACAGGCAGATCAGGCCGCGCGCGTGCTTGGCCATGAAGTTGATCTGCTCCGGCGTCGCCATCTGCGCGGGGATGATGACATCGCCCTCGTTTTCGCGGTCCTCGGCGTCCACCAGGATGTAGGGACGGCCCTCGCGGGCGTCCTCGATGATGTCCTCGATGGGGGAAATAGGGTCGTCGTGACTCATGGCGAGGGGTCTTTAGGCCGTTTCCTGCCAGCGCGCCATGTAGCGGGCCAGAACGTCGATCTCCAGATTGACCCGTGAACCCGCCGTCAGCCCGCCCAGGGTCGTCACTTCCCAGGTATGCGGGATGATATTGACCCCGAACACGTCGCCCTCGACCTCGTTGATGGTCAGCGACACGCCTTCCATGGCGATCGAACCCTTGGGCGCGATGAAGCGGTCCAGGGGCGCGGGGACGCGGATCTTGAACCGGCGCGAACCGCCCTCCGGCGTTATAGAGACGATCTCCCCCACCCCATCTACATGGCCCGATACGATGTGGCCGCCCAGTTCGTCGCCCATCTTCAACGAGCGCTCCAGATTGACCGGATCGCCGGCCTTCCAGTCGCCCAGGGTGGTCAAAGACAGGGTCTCGCCCGAAACCTCGACAGCGAACCAGCCCTCACCCTTCTCCACGACCGTAAGGCAGCAGCCCGCGTGAGAAACCGAGGCGCCGATATCGATGCCGGTCAGATCGAAGGCCGTCTCGATCTCGAACCGCCGGTCGCGGTCGGTCTGGCGCACGTCGCGCACGCGCCCGACGTCGGTGATGATGCCGGTGAACATTCAGATCCTCTCGTAGCGTTCCCAGAGGTCCACGCCGACTGGGCGGACCTCGGTGCGGCGGAAGCGCGGCGCCGCCGACAGCGCGGTCAGCGCCAGGGCACCAACGCCGGGGCGGCCCTCGCCGCCCAGCAGGATCGGGGCGCGGAACCACTCCATTTTCCTGACCAGCCCGCAGCGCAGGAAACTGCCCGCTACCTGCCCGCCGCCTTCCACCAGGATGTTGTTCAGGCCGTGCTCCGCCAGCACCCGCAGGGTGGCTTCCAGTTCGGGCCGTCCGTCTCCCACCGCTTGCACCTGCAAAACCATCACTCCAGCCTCGACCAGTCCCGGATCGGGGAGCGTCGTGGTGACCAGATAGGTAGGGACGGCGGCGGCGCTTTGCACCAGCTTGGCCGCGAGCGGCAGGCGCTGGCGGCTGTCGAGCACTACCCGCGCGGGCTGACGTCCCTCGTAGCCTGGAATGCGCACGGTCAGTTCGGGATCGTCGGCCAGGGCGGTGTCGATCCCGACCAGCACCGCGTCATGCGCGGCGCGCAGTTCATGGGAGGCGGCGCGGGCTTCCGCTCCCGTGATCCAGCGGCTTTCACCCGACGCGGTGGCGATGCGGCAATCGAGCGAAGTGGCCAGCTTGAGCGTGACGCTCATCGGACCCGGCTAAGTTTCGGTATCGTCGCTGAGCCCTTCAGAGCCCAGGAAACGGGCGAAATCCTGGGTTTCGCGGAAGTCGCGGTACACCGATGCGTAGCGCACATAGGCAACTTCATCCAGGGATTTCAAACCCTTCATCAGAAGTTCTCCGACGACGTGTGAAGGCAGCTCGGTCTCGCCCATGCTCTCCAGTTGGCGCACGATGCCTGAGACCATCCGCTCGACCCGCTCCGGATCGACGGGCCGTTTGCGCAGGGCGATCGAGATGGAGCGCATCAGTTTCTCGCGGTCGAACGGCGTGCGCCGGCCGGACCGCTTGACGATGGTCAGCTCGCGAAGTTGCACCCGCTCGAAGGTGGTGAAGCGGCCTCCACACGACGGACACAGCCGACGCCGACGGATGGCCGCTCCGTCTTCCGACGGGCGGCTGTCCTTCACCTGGCTTTCGAGTTCACCGCAGAACGGACAG
>CANJMO010000085.1 GCA_947475845.1 Caulobacteraceae bacterium
ACGCCATCGTCCGCCACATGCTGGGCTTATTCCACGGCCGCCCCGGCGCGCGCGCCTGGCGGCGCATCCTGACCGTGGAGGGCGTGAAGCCCGGTTCGGGAATCGACGTGGTTGACCGGGCGCTGGAGGCCGTGATGGCCGAAGGCGAGCGGCGTAGGGAACACGCGGAAACCCTGCCGGCCTGACCCGGCGGCAAGGTCTCCGCTGACAGTTACTTACAGATCGAGGTCGGGCAGGCCAGGCCGCGAGAGATATAGCCGATGCCTGTGCCGTCCTTGCCGACCAGCAACCACACGCCGGCCTGAGCTTCGGCGATGATCTGCGGCTTTTCACCGACCTTTAGCGAGACGCCGAGCTCGTCCGACACCATGCTGGTCGGGGCCTTGTACAGCGGTGTTTCGTTGGTGATGACGTAGCCGCCCTTGGGCGCGCTGAGGTCTTCGGCGCGGGCGATGTTGGGCGCTAGTTTGATCCCGGCGCCGAACGCGCTTTGAGCGTGGGCGACGGCCCCAGGGAGGATAAGGCCAAGCGCGACGGCGGCCGCCACACCGGTCAACCGGTACAAGGGACGAAACTCACGAACCTTTCTCATGGCTATCTCTTTGAAAACGGGTTGGATCTTGAGGAGCGTTGGGTCCGCGCCCCCCAACGGGCGCGGCCTTTGCAGCCCGTCCGTCGGGAGATAGGAAAGTCGATCGGACCGTCAACAATGTGGCGCATATTTTGCGCTTCATTGCAGTCTAGCTTGGGACGGTTCAGGGCTGCAGGATCAGGGTGTTCGGGGTCGCCGCGAAGCGCGACAGACGGCCCAGATAGCTCATCCCCAGCAGCGATGTGGCTAAGCCGCGGCCCACCACCACGGCGTCGACATCGGCCATGCGGGCGCCCGCCACCGATACGCTGGACAGCTTGATCCGAGCGGCCAGGCTGTCGCCGTTGGCGGTGTGCAAGGGGGTGTCGTAGACCAGGGTGGCGGGCTCCAGCCCCAGGCGCGGGGCGTCCAGCGGATTCAGGGCGATGCTGGAGGCGCCGGTATCCACCAGGAAGCGCACGCGCGCGCCGTTGACCTGACCCTCGGCCCAGAAGTGGCCGTCCGCCGCCTTGGCGATGGAGGCGGTCTCGGCGGCGGGATCATAGCTCTGCGAGCCGCGGAGGGGCGCTTCTCGGGCCGCAACTGGGGTCGGGGTATAGGTCATCAGAGCTTGGGCCACGCCAGCGGCCGACAGGGCTCCGACCGCAGTGATGGCTGCGAACCTGACCATCGGAAGACGTCACCATCGGAAAGGGGCCGTATGCTCGACCCTGCCACCCCACCCTAAAGGGTGAAGGGTTTGCAACGGATGAACGCGGCCGAACTCTTGCCGCCTTTGGCGCCGCGCCCTATCCAGGGGCGAACCCCAGGCGAATGCGAGTCCCGATGAGCGTCCTTCCCTTTGACGACATCCGCGCCTTGATCGCCGACATCCCGCCGATGGGCGAACCAAAGATTCGGCCCAGCCCGGCGCTGGGCCGGTTGGGCGAGATCGCCGTCTGGCTGTCTTGCTGGCGGACGGGGCCGGGAGCACCAAAGGTGCACCGCCCGATCCTCGCCCTCTACGCCGCCAGCCACGCGGTGGCGGCCAGGAGTGCGGTCGCCGGAACCCCGGACAGGGTGCGCGCGCGGCTGGAGGCGGTGGCGTCCGGCGGGGCGGCTGTGAACGCCATGGCTCAGGGGCAGGGGGCGGGGCTGGAGGCCTTCGATCTGGCCATCGACCGGCCCACGCCCGACATCACCGAGGCCCCCGCCATGAGCGAGCGCGAGTGCGCGGCGACCATGGCTTTCGGCATGGAGGCCCTGGCCAAGCAGCCGGACCTGCTGCTGCTGGGGGACATCAGCGCCGGAGGCGACATCGCGGCCGCGGCCATGGCCATGGCGATGTTCGGCGGCGAGGCGGCAGAGTGGACCGAGGCCGACGAAGATCTGGTGGCCAAAGCGGCGGAGCGTTGCCTGAAGCACATGGGGCGCTCGACCGATCCCTTGGAGGTGCTGCGCCAATTGGGCGGGCGCGAGGTTGCCGCCCTGGCGGGGGCGATCCTGGCGGCGCGGACGCAAAGCGTGCCGGTGATCCTGGGCGGCTACGGCGCGGCGGTGGCGGCGGCGGTGCTGCAGCGGATCGATCCGGCGACTGTGGAGCACGTCCTGGCCGGAGACGCTTCCGGCTCGGCCGGCTACCGCGCGGTGATCGGCGAGATGGGGCTCAGTCCGCTGACTAGCTTCTGGATTTCGGGCGGGGAGGGTGTCGGGGCGATGGCGGCCCTGTCGGTGGTCAAGCTGGCCTGCGACGCCGTAGGATGAACTTACCGCTCTAAAACACGGAAGATAAATGGGTATTGGTCGTCTTGACCTGCGGGGTGCTGCTCGCGGCTGACCTCGCGCCAGCCGCTCTCGTCGAACGGCTCCAGGATCACGTCGCCGTCAACCTCGGCCAGGACCTCGGTGATATAGAGGCGCTTGGCGCGGGGCATGGCCTCGGCGAACAGGCTGGCGCCGCCGATCACGCAGACCTCCTCGGCCCCGTCGTCCGCCGCATGTTCGCGGGCGATATTGAGCGCGTCGTTGAAGCTTTCGCAGACCAGGGCCTGTTCCGGCTCGAAGGTTCCGTCGCGCGACAGGACGATGTTGAGCCGGCCGGGCAAGGGCTTCTTGGGCAGGGAGTCCCAGGTCTTGCGGCCCATGATCACCGGCTTGAACAGGGTGATCTCCTTGAAGCGGATCAGATCGGTCTTCAGACGCCAGGGCAGGGCGCCGTCCCTGCCGATCACCCCGTTGCGGTCGCGGGCGATGGGGCCGAGGGCGAGGATGGGCAGGGACACTTGCAATTCCAGACTTTGGCTTAGGCGGCTTTATCCAGCCAGCTCAGCCACTTGCGCTGGATAGCTTCATCGAGATCGATGTCGAAGCGGCGGCAGTATAGCAGGACCTGGCATAGCAGATCGGCGGCCTCGTCGGCGCGGGCAGCGGTCAGCTCGCCCTCGCTGAGGCCCTTGGTGCGGCCGCGCCCCGTAAGCTTCAGGTGCGCCTGGACCAATTCACCGAGCTCCTCCTGGATTTTCAGCAGGTACCAGTCGTCGGTGCGCTCGATGCTGCAACGCTCGGCGTAGAGATCGCAGACCTCCTGTACCGGCTCGGTCAGCGCCTTGAGGCTCATATCGCCACCGCGCCCTTGATGTGCGGATGAGGGTCGTAGCCCTCAAGGACAAAGTCGCTTTCCTCGAAGGCGAACAGGTCGGTCTTATCGGCGATGTGCATGACCGGCAGAGGCCGAGGCTCCCGTTGCAGCTGGGTCTGGGCCTGCTCGACGTGGTTGAGATAGAGGTGCGCGTCGCCAAAGGTGTGAATGAACTCGCCGGGCTGCAGGCCCACGGCCTTGGCCATCATCATCGTGAGCAGGGCGTAGCTGGCGATGTTGAACGGCACGCCGAGGAACACGTCGGCCGAGCGCTGGTAGAGCTGGCACGACAGGCGGTCGACGCCATTGGCGTCAGGCGCGACGAAGAACTGGAACAGGCAGTGGCAGGGGGGCAGGGCCATGTCGTCGACATCGGCCGGATTCCAGGCTGAGACGATATGTCGGCGGCTGTAAGGATTGTTCTTCAAGCCACTGATAACATTGCCAATCTGATCGATCACGCGGCCGTCCGGCGCGGTCCACGAGCGCCATTGCTTGCCGTAGACGGGGCCGAGCTCGCCGTCGGCGTCGGCCCAGGCGTTCCAGATCGAAACGCCGCGCTCCTGCAGCCAGCGGATGTTGGTGTCGCCGCGCAGGAACCAGAGCAACTCCACCACGATCGATTTCAGGTGCAGCTTCTTGGTGGTCAGGAGCGGGAAGCCCTGGGTCAGGTCGAAGCGGATCTGGCGGCCGAACACCCCCCGGGTTCCGGTTCCTGTGCGGTCCGAGCGCTCGGCGCCGTTGGCCAGAATGTCGGCCAGCAGGTCGAGGTATTGCTGCTCAGAGTGAGCGAGGATGGGCGCGTGCGCGTTCATGGCTCCGCCAGCCTACAGGCGAATCGCGCGGCGCGATCAGGGAAGTGCGCGAAACCCACAGCTAAATCGGCAGATGAACGGCGGATAAATCCGGATCCCGGCGCTCGTTCAGGTCCGCTCGTTCAATCTCGCTCCATGGCCGCTCGGGCGCGGTGGGAGGACGAGACGATGAAAATCAAAGCGGGCATCCTGGCCGCGGGGGCGGTTCTGGCTCTCACGCTTCCGGCCGTGGCCATGGCCCAGCCCAATGGCGATCCGAATTTCGCGGGCTCTTACTACTTACTACTACATCCCGCCGCCTCAGCAGCAGACCTACGCCCCGCCCCAGGCCTATGGCCCGCCGCCGCCGCGGCTTCAGCCCGGCGCCTATGATTACGACGACTACCGTGACTTCCGCCGCGACCAACGTCGCGAAATGCGCCGCATGGAGCGGCTGCGCCGGTTGGAATGGGAACGTCGGCACGATTATCGCGGTCCCAGCGATTGGCGCTGGTAGGTCCCAGGCCGCGGTAAGCGGCGCCCCCCGGTCGCCGCCGAGGGGCGCTAGCTTCTAGTACATATGCTGGCCGCCATTGAGCGACAGGGTCGAGCCGGTGATGAAGCCGGCGTCGTCGCTGCACAGGAAGGCCACCCCGCGCGCGATTTCCTCGGCCTTGCCGAGACGGCCGACGGGGATGCGGGCGACGATCTTTTGCAGCACTTCGGCCGGCACAGCCGCCACCATGTCAGTGTCGATGTAGCCAGGGGCCATGGCGTTGACCGTCACGTTGAACTTGGCGCCTTCCTGGGCCAGGGCCTTGGTGAAGCCGTGGATGCCGGACTTGGCGGCGGCGTAGTTGACCTGGCCGTATTGGCCGCCCTGACCATTGATCGAGCCGATGTTGACGATGCGGCCGAAGTTACGCTCGCGCATGCCGGGGAACACCGCCTTGGCCATGTTGAAGCAGCCGCCGAGGTTCACGTCGATGACCTCGCGCCACATCTCGTAGGTCATCTTCAGGATGGTGCCGTCGCGGGTGATGCCGGCGTTGTTGACCGCGATGTCGACCGGACCGAGGTCGTCCGCCACCCGCTTGCAGCCGGCCTGGCAGGCTTCGTAGTCGGACACGTCCCACTTGTAGGAAGCGATGCCGGTGCGCTTGGTGAAGGCCTGCGCCTTTTCCTCGTTACCCGCGTAGTTGGCCGCGACCTTCACGCCTTGAGCTTTCAGAGCGAGGGAAATGGCCTCGCCGATGCCGCGGGTGCCTCCGGTAACGATCGCAACACGGGACATGGCCAACTCCTTCTAGCGCCGGTTGAATGCTGGCTGATTTGCCTGCGCCAGGACGGCGCTGAAATTTCAGGAAAGCCTATCCACTAAGGCATTGCTAGCCCGCAAAGCCCCTCGACCGCAGGAAAGCTTCCTCTTGCGCCGTGGTCTCGCGGCCCAGTTCGGCGTTGCGGTGTGGAAATCGGCCAAACCGCTGAATTATATCGCGATGCAGCATCGCGAAGCGCCGATAATCGGCGTTGGAGTCAATGCACAGCGCGACGCATCGGTCCTGGTCGGCCAGGGATTCGGAATGTTCGAACGGCAGATAGAAGAAGATGCGCAAGGCGGGATCGATCTGCCGGTCCAGGCCCGCCTCGATCGCCGCGTCGGCGATGTGACGGGCCAGAGGATCAGTGGCGAAAGCGTGAGCCGAGTTGCGAAATAGATTGCGCGGGAACTGGTCGAGCAGGAGCAACAGGGCAAGCGCGCCCTGGGCGTCCTGCGTCCAATCATCGAGTTCGCGTCGCGCGGCCGCAAAATGCAGCGCTTCGAACCGCGCCCTGATCTCGGCGTCGAAGGCGGCGTCCTTGGTGAACCACCGCCGAGCGCCCGCGCTTATCCAGAAATCGACCACATCGGCTGGCCTCATGGTTCCTCGCTGCAAAGGGAGCTTTTGCCTGTACGCCCCGTTCAAACTGAGTTCAGGTCGCGGGCCGCATCCTCAGCATAACGAAACAAACTGGGCGCGGCCCGGTTGGGAGATGATCATGAAATACCTCGTCACAACCGCACTGGCTCTATCCCTGATCGCCGGCGCGGCCTCGGCTCAGGATCGGGAAGACCGTGGCGGACGTGGTGGACGCGGCGGTGGTGATCGCGGCGACAGCGTGGCCCGCAACCGCGGCGGACAGGCCGTCATCCAGCCTCAACAGGCCCCGCCGGCTCAGCCCGCGCAGGTCCAGGGCGGGCGCAACGGCTAGAATTTCGACCGAGGCGGAGAGCGCGGTCGCGGCGGCGGCGACGCCAACCGTGGCGGAGACCGGGGCGGCCGTCCTGACTTCAACCGCGGCGACAACCGCGGCCAGGGCAATTTCGACCGCAATCGCGGCGACAATCGCGGGCGTCCCGACTTCGACCGGGGCCGCCCCGGCTTCGATCGCGGCGGTAACGGCTTCCGGCCCCGCGCCGGCGGCTTCCTGGCCGAACGTCACTGGAGCTTCAACCAGCGTTTCCGTGGTCCGGCCTATCGCTATCCGCGCGGCTTCGGTTACCAGCAATGGGCGTTCGGTGCTTTCCTGCCGTCGGTGTTCCTGGCCCAGGACTACACCCTGTACGACTACTGGACCTACGGTCTGCCGGCGCCGCCGGCCGGCTATCACTGGATCCGCGTGGGGCCCGACGCCCTGCTGGTCCGCTACGGCGACGGCTACGTCCTAGATGCGGCCTACGGGCTGTTCTTCTAGCCAAAACCCTTCGAGCAGGGCGGCCCATTGGGTCGCCCTGACTTGACTAGAAGGCAAAAACCCGGTCGAAAGCGCGCGTTCAACAGGCCCTCGTTTCGGTGCGGCCTGATTTTTCGCGCCCCGGAGATATCATCATGCGCGTCTACTACGACCGCGACGCCGACCTCGCCCGCCTGCTCGACAAGAAGATCGCGATCGTAGGCTACGGCTCGCAAGGCCACGCCCACGCGCTGAACCTGCGCGACTCCGGTGCGAAGAACGTCGCCGTGGCGCTGCGCGCCGGCTCCGCGTCCGCCAAGAAGGCGTCGGGCGAAGGCCTCAAGGTGATGACGGTCGCCGAAGCCGCCGCCTGGGCCGACCTGCTGATGATCCTGGCGCCCGACGAGCATCAGGCCGAAATCTACAAGAACGAGATCGCCCCCAACATCCGTGACGGCGCGGCCCTGTTGTTCGCCCACGGCCTGAACATCCACTTCGGCCTGATCGAGCCCAAGGCCTCCATCGACGTGCTGATGGTCGCGCCGAAGGGCCCCGGCCTCACCGTGCGCGGGGAATTCGCGAAGGGGGGCGGCGTGCCCTGGCTTATCGCGGTTCACCAGAACG
>CANJMO010000086.1 GCA_947475845.1 Caulobacteraceae bacterium
AATGCAGATCCCCAAGCTGGACAAGATCGTCCTGAACATGGGGATCGGTGAAGCGGTCAATGACTCCAAGAAGGTCCAGGCGGCCGTCAAGGATCTGTCCGCCATCGCCGGCCAAAAGCCCGCGACCACCCGCGCCCGTAACTCCATCGCCGGCTTCAAGCTGCGCGAGAACATGGTCATCGGCGCCAAGGTCACGCTGCGCAAGGACCGCATGTATGAGTTTCTGGACCGGCTGATCACCATCGCCCTGCCGCGGGTGAAGGACTTCCGGGGTCTGAACCCCAAGAGCTTCGACGGCCGTGGCAACTTCGCCATGGGCCTGAAGGAACACATCGTGTTCCCGGAGATCAACTACGATCAGATCGACCAGATGTGGGGCATGGACATCATCGTCTGCACCACCGCTACGACCGACGAGGAAGCCCGCGCTCTCCTCAAAGAATTCCAATTCCCGTTCAACAATTAGGGCGGGGGGAAAGCAAACATGGCCAAGAAAAGCGCCGTTAACCGCAACGAGATGGTCAAGCGTCTCGCCAAGAAGTTCGAAGCCAAGCGCGCCGCGCTGAAGGCGACCGCAAACAACGAGGCTCTTCCGCTGGAAGACCGCTTCGATGCGCGCCTGAAGCTCGCCGAGCTGCCGCGCAACTCGTCCAAGACGCGTATCCGCAACCGTTGCCAGATCACCGGCCGGCCGCGCGCCTATTATCGGAAGCTGAAGATGTCGCGTATCGCGCTTCGTGAACTGGGCGCTGCCGGGCACATCCCCGGCCTCGTCAAGTCGAGCTGGTAGGGGAGGATCACCATGGTCAACGACCCGATCGGCGACATGATCGCCCGCATCCGCAACGCCGCCGAGCGCAAGCGCTCCAAGGTGCTGACGCCTGCTTCCAAGCTGCGCGGCCGCGTCCTGGACGTGCTGCAGACCGAAGGCTACATCCGCGGCTATTCCCTGGTGGAAGAGCCCGGCAAGCACGCCGAATACGAGATCGAGCTCAAGTACTTCGACGGTGAGCCCGTGATCGCGGAAATCGCGCGCGTGTCCAAGCCTGGCCGCCGTGTCTATTCGTCGATCAAGGACCTCAAGCCGATCCGTAACGGCCTGGGTATCTCGATCCTGTCGACGCCCAAGGGCGTCATGTCCGACGCCGCTGCCCGCGACCAAAACGTGGGCGGCGAAGTTCTCTGCCGGGTCTACTAGCCATGTCGCGGATCGGTAAGAAGAGCATCGCGATCCCGTCCGGCGTGAACGTCACGCTCGACGGTCAGACGGTGACGGTGAAGGGGCCCAAGGGTCAACTCGCCTGGACCGTCTCGGAAGAGATCGAAGTCAAGCAAGAGGGCGCCGAACTCACCCTCACGCCCCGTAACGACACCCAGCGCGCCCGCGGCATGTGGGGCCTCTCGCGCACCCTCGTCGCCAATATGGTCGAGGGCGTCACCAAGGGTTACGAGGAAGTCCTCGAGCTGGTCGGCGTCGGCTACCGCGCTGCGATGAAGGGCCAGGCCCTGTCCATGCAGCTGGGCTTCAGCCACGACGTCGATATCCCGGCGCCGCAAGGCATCACCTTCGCCGTACCGAAGCAGACGGAAGTCCGAATCGCCGGCATCGACAAGCAATTGGTCGGCGAGATCGCCGCCCGGATCCGCCGCATCCGTCCGCCCGAGCCCTACAAGGGCAAGGGCGTCCGCTATGCGGGTGAAAAGGTCCGCCGCAAGGAAGGCAAGAAGAAGTAAGCCATGCCGCTCTCCTCTCGCGATACCTCCAAACGCCGCGCCGAACGCAACCGTCTGCGCCTCAAGGCCCTGTCCAACGGCCGTCCGCGCCTGTCGGTGTTCCGCTCGTCGAAGAACATCTATGCCCAGGTTATCGACGACGCCAACGGCGTCACCCTGGCCGAAGCCTCTTCCATCAAGGACGCCAAGGGTTCGGACAAGGACGCCGCCGAGCGGGTCGGTAAGCTGGTGGCCCAGCGCGCCATCGAAAAAGGCGTCAAGGACGTCGTCTTCGATCGTGGCGGCTACATCTATCACGGCCGTATCAAGGCCCTCGCAGACGCCGCGCGTGAAGCCGGCTTGAATTTCTAGGGGATCCTGATGGCTCGTAACGAACGTGGCGGCGATCGCCGCAACAACGGCCCGGAAGTCGACAGCGATATCGTCGAGAAGCTGGTCCACATCAACCGCGTCGCGGCTACCGTCAAAGGCGGCCGGAGGTTCTCCTTCGCCGCGCTGATGGTGGTTGGCGACTCCAAGGGCCGGGTCGGCTTTGGTCACGGCAAGGCGCGGGAAGTTCCCGAAGCCATCCGCAAGGCCACCGAAGAAGCTAAGAAGACTATGATCCGCGTTCCGCTGCGCGAAAGCCGCACCCTGCACCACGACGGCGCCGGCCGTCACGGCGCGGGAAAGGTGATGCTGCGGGCGGCTCCGGCCGGCACCGGCGTCATCGCCGGCGGCCCGATGCGCGCCGTGCTCGAAACCCTGGGCGTCCAGGACGTGGTGGCCAAGTCGGTCGGCTCGTCCAACCCCTACAACATGGTCCGTGCGACGTTCGACGCCCTCAAGGGCCAGAGCTCGCCCCGCCAGATCGCCTCCAAGCGCGGCAAGAAGGTCGGTGACCTGCTCGGCCGCCGCAACGATGGCGCGTCTGCCGCGGCCGACGAAGGCTAAGGATTACTACGATGGCTAAGATCACCGTTGTGCAGACCGGCAGCCCGATCCGCCGTAAGAGCGACCAGCGCGCCACCCTGGTGGGCCTGGGCCTCAACCGGATCGGACGCAAGTCGGTCCTCGAAGACAACCCCTCGATCCGCGGCATGATCGCCAAGGTGCACCACCTGGTGTCGGTCGAAGGCTAAGTCCTTATCCCGCTCCGCCCCGGCGGAGCGGGACTTTCATTTCAAGCCGAGTCCGGCAACCGCGGGCGATAGATCTCCAAGGAGAGGCGCACATGACCAAGCTCAATGAAATTCGCGACAACGAAGGCGCCGCCAAGGAACGCATGCGCGTCGGCCGTGGCCCGGGTTCGGGCAAGGGCAAGACCGCGGGCCGTGGTGTTAAGGGCCAGAAGGCGCGCTCCGGCGTGTCCATCGCCGGCTTCGAAGGCGGTCAGATGCCGCTGCACATGCGCCTGCCCAAGCGCGGCTTCAACAGCCTGAACCGCAAGGACTACGCCGAAGTGAACCTGTGGCGCCTGGCCCAGGCCATCGAAGCCGGCAAGCTCGACATCAAGAAGCCGATTGACAGCGACGTGCTGGTCAAGGCCGGCGTCGTGCGTCGGGTCAAGGACGGCGTGCGTCTGCTGGGCAAGGGCGAGCTGAAGGCCAAGATCGACCTGTCGGTCCACTCGGCCTCCGCTTCGGCCCGCAAGGCCATCGAAGCGGCCGGCGGCAAGCTGACCACCAAGATCGCCGCGGCGGTCGAAGAAGCCACCGAAGCCTGATCTAGTTCACGAGCTTACGAGGCGCGCCCTAACCGGCCGCCTCTTTTGCCCCAGGGGCGCCTTCCCAAACCGGGGGGCGTGGCCCTATCTAGGGGCGCTAACGCAGTAGGGATGCCGTCATGGCCTCGGCCGCAGAACAGCTCGCAGCCAATATGAACGCCGGTGCCTTTGCGAAGGCGACCGACCTCCACAAGCGCCTGTGGTTCACCCTGGGCGCTCTGATCATCTACCGCCTCGGCACCCACATCCCGATCCCCGGCATCAACCTGGAGGTGTTCAACCGCGCCTTCCAAGGTCAGTCGCAGGGTGTCCTGGGCATGTTCAACATGTTCTCCGGCGGCGCCGTGCAGCGCATGGCCATCTTTGCCCTGAACGTGATGCCCTACATCTCGGCGTCGATCATCGTGCAGCTGATGGGCACGATCTATCCGCCGTGGGAAAAGCTGCGCAAAGAGGGCGGCGAGGCCGGCCGCAAGCAACTCAACCAATACACCCGCTACCTGGCCGTGGTGCTGGCCCTGTTCCAGTCTGGCGCCATCGCGCTTGGCCTGCAGAACAGCCCAGGCGTGGTCTACGAGCCGGGTCCGGTGTTCGTGCTGTCGACCATCGTCGGCCTGACCGGCGGCGCCATGTTCATGATGTGGCTCGGCGAGCAGATCACCGCTCGCGGCGTCGGCAACGGCGTCTCGCTGATCATCTTCGCCGGTATCGCCCAGGGCCTGCCGCAGATGTCGGTTCAGCTGCTGACCATGACCCGCACGGGCGCCCTGTCGGGCTTCACCCTGCTGCTGATCGTCCTGATGGCCGTGGCGGTGATCCTGTTCATCGTCTTCGTCGAGCGCGCCCAGCGGCGCCTGCTGGTGCAGTATCCCAAGCGCCAGGTGGGCAACCGCATGTTCGGCGGCGAATCCTCGTTCCTGCCGCTGAAGGTCAACACCCCCGGCGTCATGCCGCCGATCTTCGCTTCATCCCTGCTGCTGCTTCCGGCGACCGCAATGGGCTTCCTGGCCACCGCCAACCTGCCGCCCTGGGCCCAGTGGGTTCCGGGCCTGGTGGGCCAGCTGCAGCACGGCCGCCCGCTGTTCATGCTGCTCTACGGCGCGCTGATCATGTTCTTCACCTTCTTCTACACCTCCGTGGTGTTCAATCCGGAGGAGACGGCCGAGAACCTGCGCAAGTACGGCGGCTTCCTGCCCGGCATCCGCCCCGGCAAGCGCACCGCCGAGTACATCGACTATGTGCTGACCCGTCTGACGGTGATCGGCGCCTGCTACATCACCGTGGTCTGCCTGCTGCCCGAAGCCATGATGGCCAAGATCGGCGGCAGCATCTATGTCGGCGGCACCTCGATCCTGATCGTGGTCACCGTGACCATGGACACCGTGGCCCAGATCCAGTCCCAGTTGCTGGCCCACCAGTACGAAGGCTTGATCAAGAAATCCAAGCTGCGGGGCCGTGGCAAATGAACCTGATCCTGTTCGGGCCGCCGGCGGCGGGTAAAGGAACCCAGTCCAAGCGGCTGGTCATCGAACGGGGCATGGTCCAACTGTCCACAGGCGACATGTTGCGCGCCGCACGCACCTCCGGCTCAGAGCTGGGCAAGCGCGTCGCCGCCATCATGGATTCCGGAACCCTGGTGTCCGACGAGATCGTCATCGCCCTGATCGAGGAGCGTCTGCCCGAGGCCGACGCCGCCGGCGGGGCCATCTTCGACGGCTTTCCGCGCACCGTGGCCCAGGCCGAAGCGCTCGACAGCATGCTGGCCGGGCGAGGGCAGGGGATCGACCGTGTCGTTCGCCTGAAAGTCGACGACGAGGCCCTCGTGGAGCGGATCGCCAAGCGCTTCGCCGACGAAGGCCGCGCAGACGACAATCCGGAGACCTTCAAGATCAGGCTTGCCGCCTACAACACCCAGACCGCGCCGCTGCTGCCTTTCTACAGGGCGCAGGGCAAGTTGATCGAGGTTGACGGCATGGCTTCCATCGATGCAGTGGCCAAGTCTATTGACGCGGCGTTGCAGAACCAAGCCGCCTAGCTTCGGCCAGGCGGGAAAAGACTTAGTTTTTCGGGCGTCATCCGGCGTCCGCCATTGACGGGAACGCAATCGTGCATATAACGGTGCGCTTCCGCGAAAGAGCGCGATTGTCGCGCCGGCTCATCCGTTATCGGCGGATGACCCGGGGCTGCTTTCGCGTTTATCTGCGCGACTAGGAGAATTCAGGCGTGGCCCGTATTGCAGGCGTCAATATCCCGACTAACAAGCGCGTCGTCATCGCGCTGCAGTATATCCATGGCATCGGCCAAGCCAAAGCCAAGGAAATCGTCAGCAAGGTGGGCATCGAAGATGCGCGCCGGGTCAATCAGTTGACCGATGCCGAAGTGCTGCAGATCCGCGAAGCCATCGACCGTGATTACACGGTTGAAGGCGACCTTCGCCGTGAGACCTCGACCAACATCAAGCGATTGATGGACCTGGCCTGCTATCGCGGCCTGCGTCACCGCAAGGGCCTGCCCGTTCGCGGTCAGCGTACGCATACCAATGCTCGTACGCGTAAGGGTCCTGCCAAGCCGATCGCCGGCAAGAAGAAGTAAGGGCAGACCATGGCCAAAGAACCGGCTCGCGTTAAGAAACGGGAACGCAAGAACATCACTTCGGGCGTCGCGCATGTGAACGCGTCGTTCAACAACACCATGATCACCATCACCGACGCCCAGGGGAATACCATCTCCTGGTCCTCCGCCGGCACCATGGGCTTCAAGGGTTCGCGCAAATCGACCCCCTATGCCGCCCAGATGGCCGCCGAAGACGCGGGCCGCAAGGCGATGGAACACGGTGTGAAGACCCTGGAAGTCAACGTTGCCGGTCCTGGTTCGGGCCGTGAGTCCGCTCTGCGGGCGCTGCAGGCGGTGGGTTTCACCATCACGACCATTCGTGACGTGACTCCGATCCCGCACAACGGCTGCCGCCCGCCCAAGCGTCGGCGCGTCTAAGCTATTCAGACTATCCCTTCGCCGGTGCGGTCCCCGCGCCGGCCTTCGCGTTCGAGGGACTAAAATACCGTGATCGAAAAAAACTGGAACGAGCTGATCCGTCCTGAGAAATCTCAGATCGAGACCGGCTCCGACGCTCAACGTAAAGCCCGACTGGTCGCCGAGCCGCTGGAACGCGGCTTTGGTGTGACCCTCGGCAACTCCCTGCGCCGCGTGCTTCTGTCGTCGCTGCAGGGCGCCGCCGTCACCGCCGTCCAGATCGACGGCGTGGTGCACGAATTCTCCTCCATGGAGGGCGTGCGCGAGGACGTGGTCGATATCGTCCTGAACATCAAGCAACTGGCCGTGCGCATGCACGCCGAAGGCCCCAAGCGCATGACCCTGCGCGCGACCGGCCCCGGCGCCGTGACCGCGGGTCAGATCGAAGTGCCGGCCGACATCGAGATCCTCAACAAGGATCACGTCCTTTGCACCCTGGACGACGGCGCTCAGGTGCGCATGGAATTCACCGTGCAAAACGGCAAGGGCTACGTCCCCGCCGAGAAGAACCGCCCGGAAGACGCCCCCATCGGCCTGATCGCCGTGGATGCGCTCTACAGCCCCGTCAAGCGCGTGGCCTACCGCGTCGAGCCGACCCGTCAGGGTCAGTCGCTCGACTATGACAAGCTGGTCATGGAAGTGGAAACCAACGGCGCAGTGTCGCCTGTGGACGCGGTGGCCTACGCCGCCCGCATCCTGCAGGACCAGCTGCAGATCTTCATCACCTTCGA
>CANJMO010000087.1 GCA_947475845.1 Caulobacteraceae bacterium
CCCCCCCCCCCCCCCCCCCCCCCCCCCCCCCCCCCCCCCCCCCCCCCCCCCCCCACGACGACGTTACCGTTGCCGATCAGGGCGCCGCCGAGCAGGCCGGCGACGAAGCCGGCAGCGGCCGAGTTGTCGTTGTCGCGGCGGTTGTCGCCACGGTTGCCGTTGTTGTTGCCGCCGCATTGTCGTTGCCGCCGCGGTTGCCGCCTTAGTCGGCGCTGCTGACGATGTTGCCGCCGGTGGCGGCCGCGCCGTTACAGGCGAGCATGCCGTTGCTGTTGCCGATGTCGCCGCGGCACTGGCTCGAATTGATGGCGCTTTGACGGTAGTTGCCTTGGGTGTCGGCGCACTCGGCAGACAGGACGCCGTTCGACGTCTGGATGTTTCGGCAGGACCCCTGATAGGAGCCCCCTTGGGCATAGGCGGAGGTGCCGATGCCGAAGCTGACAACGGCCGTTGCTGCGGCGGCGGTCATGAGAAAAATATTACGCATCGTCTGTATCCCTGTGACGAATGTTCCTGGGATCACATCAAGCACTCTGCAACGTGAACCCCAGATGAGCGAGGCGCTCAGCTTTTGGGGGGATTCGCACCTTGTCCTGAAGCAACAGTGCGAGGGGGCGCCAGCCCTTCGGTATAGCAACGCGGGACATCCTCGAGTGGTTTCAACTCTCGGTGCAATCTTGATCCATCATCGATATGCGACGTCCTGGCTCGGATGCGCGATCAGGCTTGACGAACCCCGTGAGCAGGGGTATCCACCGCGCCTCAGTTGAACCGGCCGTAACCGAGGGGTAACCCGAAGTTAGACGCGGTTCGCGAGACGGCCCTGACTTAGCGTCCATCCTCGGATCGACGCCAGACTAGGGAACCAGGCCTTCGCATCAGCGCGGGCCTTAATCGTTTTGCGGATTCGCACGTCCGAAGCTTTGTCCGGGTTCGCCCGGAAAGAGCCCAGGATTGGTCTTTGACACAGTATTCGGCGTGGCGAGCGCTTTAGAGAGAGCGAGATGGATCGACAAAATATCCGCATCCGGCTCAAGGCCTTTGACCACCGGGTGCTGGATCATTCCACACGCGAGATCGTCAACACGGCTAAGCGCACCGGCGCCACCGTCCGCGGACCGATTCCGCTGCCGACGCTCATTGAGCGCTTCACCGTCAACCGTTCGCCGCACGTCGATAAGAAGTCGCGCGAACAGTTTGAAATCCGCACGCACAAGCGCGTGCTCGACATCGTCGACCCCACCCCGCAGACCGTAGACGCGCTGATGAAGCTCGACCTGTCCGCCGGCGTGGACGTCGAGATCAAGCTCTAAGGGGACCTGCGCCATGCGAACCGGCGTACTCGCCAAAAAGCTGGGCATGACGCGCTTCTTCGATGAAGCGGGTCAACATGTGCCCGTGACCGTGCTCAGCCTCGACGGCTGCCAGGTCACCGCCCAGCGCACCAAGGAAAAAGACGGTTACGTCGCCCTGCAATTGGGCGCCGGCGCCAAGAAGGCCAAGAACACCAGCCAAGCCATGCGCGGTCACTTCGCCAAGGCCCTGGTTGAGCCCAAGGCCGTTCTTTGCGAATTCCGTGTTGAAGAAGACGGCCTGATCGATGTGGGCGCGGAATTCACCGCCGACCACTTCGTCCCCGGCCAGAAGGTCGATATCCAGGGCGTGACCGTGGGTAAGGGCTTCGCCGGCGCCATCAAGCGTTGGCACTTCGGCGGTCTGCGCGCCACCCACGGCGTGTCCGTCTCCCACCGCTCGCACGGCTCCACCGGCCAACGCCAGGACCCGGGCAAGGTGTTCAAGAACAAGAAGATGGCTGGCCACCTCGGCCAGGACAACATCACCTGCCAGAACCTGACCATCTGGCGTGTCGACGTTGAACGCGGCCTGATCCTGGTCAAGGGCGCCGTCCCCGGTTCCGAGGGCGGTTACGTCAAGATCCGCGACGCCATCAAGAAGGCGCTGCCGGCCGACGCTCCCAAGCCCGGCGGCATCAAGAAGGCCCAATCGCAAGCCTCGGCTCCGGCCGAAGTCGAAGCGCCGGTCGAAACCATCGAAGCCGGGGGCGAAGGCGAATGAAACTCGACGTCGTAAACCTCGACGCCGGCAAGGCCGGTACGATCGATCTGCCCGACGATATCTTCGGCATCGAAGACATCCGTGGGGACATCCTCGCCCGGGTCGTGACCTGGCAGCTGGCCAAGCGCCGCTCCGGCAACCACAAGATCCAGGTGCGCAACGAAGTCTCGCGCACCGGCAAGAAGATGTACAAGCAGAAGGGCACCGGCGGCGCCCGTCACGGTTCGCGCCGTGCGGCTCAGTTCGTCGGCGGCGCCAAGGCTCACGGCCCGGTCGTCCGCAGCCACGAATTCGGCATGAACAAGAAGTTCCGCGCCCTCGGCCTCAGGCACGCCCTGTCGTCCAAGGCCAAGGACGGCTCCTTGATCGTGGTCGACGGCGTGAAGCTGGACGCCCCGAAGACCGCCGCCCTGCGCGCGCGCTTCGACAAGCTCGGCTGGAGCAACGCTCTGATCATCGCCGGCGTGGAAGTGGACGGCGCCTTCAAGCTGGCCGCCCGCAACATCCCCAACGTGGACGTGCTGCCGAGCGCCGGTCTGAACGTCTATGACATCCTGCGCCGCCACACTCTGGTGCTCACCCGCGAAGCGGTTGAAGCCATCCAGGCGCGCTTTGCCGAGAAGGAAGCCGCGTAATGGCCACCGCTCGTCACTACGACACGATCCTGTCCCCGGTGATCACGGAAAAGGCGACCCTGCTCACCGAGCAGAATAAGGTCGTGTTCCAGGTCGCCATGGACTCCACCAAGGACGAGATCGCCGCGGCGGTCGAAGAGCTGTTCAAGGTGCGTGTGATCAAGGTCAACACCCTCATCACCAAGGGCAAGACCAAGCGTTTCCGGGGCATCCTCGGCCGGCGCTCCGACGTCAAGAAAGCCATCGTGACGCTCCAAGAGGGCCAAACGATCGACATCTCCACGGGTCTGTAAGCCATGGCTCTCAAAACATTCAATCCGACCTCGCCGGGCCGCCGCGCCCTTGTGCTGGTCGACAGGTCTGACCTGCACAAGGGCAAGCCTGAAAAGAGCCTGATCGAGGGCCTTCGCAAGAAGGGCGGTCGTTCGGACAATGGCCGCATCACCGTCCGCTTCCGCGGGGGCGGGGCCAAGCGCTCTTACCGCATCATCGACTTCAAGCGCCGCAAGTTCGATATGAACGCCACGGTCGAGCGCCTGGAGTACGATCCGAACCGCACCGCCTTCATCGCCCTCATCAAGTATGAGGACGGCGAGCTGGCCTACATCCTGGCCCCGCAACGTCTGAAGGTTGGCGACAACGTCGTCGCCGGCGAGAGGACCGACGTGAAGCCGGGCAACGCCATGCCCCTGCGCGGCATGCCGATCGGCACCATCATCCACAACATCGAGCTGAAGCCCCTCAAGGGCGGCCAGATGGCTCGTTCGGCCGGCGCCTACGCCCAGCTGGTCGGTCGCGACGCGGGCTATGCCCAGGTCCGCCTGACCTCGGGTGAGCTGCGCATGGTTCCCGACAGCTGCATGGCTACCGTCGGCGCCGTCTCCAATCCCGACCACATGAACGAAAACCTCGGCAAGGCCGGGCGTGTTCGTCACAAGGGCCGTCGTCCGCACGTCCGCGGCGTGGCCATGAACCCGGTCGATCACCCGCACGGCGGTGGTGAAGGCAAGACCTCGGGCGGCCGTCACCCGGTCACCCCGTGGGGCAAGCCGACCAAGGGGCGCAAGACCCGCGTCAACAAGACGACGGACAAGTACATCATCCGTTCGCGCCACGTTGCGAAGAAGGGCCGCTAAGAGATGACCCGTTCAGTCTGGAAAGGCCCGTTTGTCGACGGCTATCTGCTCAAGAAAGCCGACGACATGCATTCGGCGGGCCGCAAGGAAGTGATCAAGACCTGGTCGCGCCGCTCCACCATCATGCCCCAGTTCGTGGGCCTGACCTTCGGTGTCTACAACGGCATGAAGCACGTCCCCGTGCTCGTCAGCGAAGACATGGTCGGTCACAAGCTCGGCGAGTTCTCGCCGACCCGCAACTTCTACGGCCACCAAGCCGACAAGAAGGCTAAGAGGAAGTAGCGATGAGCAAGCAAGCGACCGAGCGGCGCCTGAAGCCCGTCGAAGCGATGGCCAAGGTGCGCACTATCCGCACCAGCCCGCGCAAGCTGAACCTGGTGGCCCAGTCGATCCGCGGCCTCAAGGTGCAACGCGCCCTGAACGAGCTGGAATTTTCGGCCAAGCGCATCGCGCAAGATGTGCGCAAGGCCCTCTATTCGGCGATCTCCAACGCCGAGAACAACCACAACCTCGACATCGACAATCTCGTCGTCGCCGAGGCCTATGTGGGCAAGAATCTGGTGATGAAGCGTTTCTCGGCCCGTGCGCGCGGCCGGTCTTCGCGCATCGAAAAACCCTTCTCCGAGATCACGATCGTGGTCCGCGAACTTGGCGAGGCGGCCTGATGGGTCAGAAAGTCAATCCGATCGGTTTCCGACTCGGGATCAACCGCACCTGGGACAGCCGCTGGTTCGCGGCGGGCGACGACTACGGCCGTCTGCTCCACCAGGACATCGCCATCCGTAAGGAGCTGAAGAAGCGCCTCGGCCAGGCCGGTGTTTCGCGCATCATCATCGAGCGCCCGCACAAGAAGTGCCGCGTGACGATCTATGCCGCGCGCCCTGGCGTGATCATCGGCAAGAAGGGCGCGGACATCGAAAAGCTGCGCACCGACCTGTCGACCATGGCCGAAGGCGAAGTTCACCTGAACATCGTCGAAGTGCGCAAGCCCGAAGTCGACGCTCAGCTGGTTTCGGAAAACATCGCCCAGCAGCTGGAGCGCCGCGTGGCCTTCCGCCGCGCCATGAAGCGTTCGATGCAGTCGGCCATGCGCCTCGGCGCCAAGGGCGTCCGCATCAACGTGTCGGGCCGCCTCGGCGGCGCCGAAATCGCGCGGATGGAATGGTATCGCGAAGGTCGTGTGCCGCTGCACACCCTGCGCGCCGACATCGACTACGGCTTCTCGGAAGCCAAGACCACCTACGGCATCATTGGCGTGAAGGTGTGGATCTTCAAAGGCGAAGTGCTCGAGCACGATCCGATGGCGCTGGACAAGCGCCTGGCCACCGAAACCGGCCCCGCCGGCGAAGGCGGCGGACGTGAGCGCAGCGACCGTCCCGACCGCGGCGATCGCGGCGGCCGTCGTGACCGGAACGGGTGAGGTTAGAGTATGCTGTCCCCGAAAAAGACTAAGTTCCGCAAGCAGTTCAAGGGCCGTATCCACGGCGTCGCCAAGAGCGGCTTTTCCCTGAACTTCGGCGCCTACGGCCTCAAGGCCCTGGAGCCCGAGCGGGTCACCGCGCGTCAGATCGAAGCGGCCCGCCGCGCGATCACGCGTCAGATGAAGCGCCAGGGCCGCGTGTGGATCCGCGTGTTCCCCGACCTGCCTGTCACCGACAAGCCGGCCGAAGTGCGGATGGGTAAGGGCAAGGGCGCCGTCGAATACTGGGCGGCCCGGGTCCACCCCGGCCGGATCCTGTTCGAAATCGACGGCGTGCCCGACGACGTGGCCCGCGAGGCCCTGCGCCTCGGCTCGGCCAAGCTGTCGATCCGCACCAAGGTCGTCTCGCGCATCGAAGCGCCTACGGCTCACGCGGAGTAAGGGCAGATGAAGATCGACGAAGTCCGCCGGCTCACCCCGGACCAACTCTCCGACCAGCTGATCCAGCTGAAGAAGGAGCAGTTCAACCTGCGTTTCCAGGCGGCCACCGGCCAAATGGAGAAGACCCACCGTGTGAACGAGATCCGCAAGGATATCGCGCGCATCAAAACCGTGCTGCGCGGCAAAGCCGCCGCGGTCGCGGCCTAAGGATAGCGACATGCCCAAGCGAATTCTCGAAGGCGTGGTGGTCTCCGACAAGGGAGACAAGACGATCATCGTGAAGGTGGAACGCACCTTCCTGCACCCGGTGCTGAAGAAGACCGTCCGCCGCTCCAAGCGCTACCACGCCCATGACGAAGCCAACGCGGTGAAAGCCGGCGAGATCGTCCGCATCGTGGAATGTGCGCCCAAATCCAAGCTGAAGACCTGGGAGGTGCTTTCGCAGTCCCCCCAGGCCGCCGGCCAGTAAGGAAGGTCTGACATATGATCCAGATGCAGACTAACCTGGAGGTCGCCGATAATTCGGGCGCCCGCCGGGTCATGTGCATCAAGGTACTGGGTGGGGCCGGTCGGCGCTACGCCAGTGTCGGTGATGTCATCGTGGTTTCCGTCAAGGAAGCCATCCCCCGCGGCCGCGTGAAGAAGGGTGACGTCTTGCGCGCCATCGTCGTGCGCACCGCCCAGGGCATCAAGCGCAAGGATGGTTCGCTGATCCGCTTCGACAAGAGCGCGGCGGTGATCGTCAACAAGCAAAACGAGCCGATCGGCACGCGGATCTTTGGCCCGGTTCCCCGCGAACTGCGCGCCAAGAACCATATGAAGATCATCTCCCTGGCTCCGGAGGTCCTGTAATGTCCGCGAAGATCAGAAAGGGTGATCGCGTCGTCATCCTGTCCGGCCGCGACAAGGGCCGTTCGGGCGCCGTGCTGAAGGTTCTGCCCAAGGAAGAACGCGTCTTGGTGAAAGGCCTGAACATCGTTCACCGCCACACCCGCCCGACGCAGGCCGACCCCCAAGGGGGCATCAAAGACAAGGAAGCGTCGCTCCACCTGTCGAACGTAGCGATCGTCGATCCCAAGACCGGCGGCCCCACCCGGGTCGGTTTCCGCGTCGAAGGCGGCAAGAAGGTGCGTTTCGCCAAGAAGTCCGGCGAGGTCATCAATGGCTGATGTGCAAAATTACGAACCGCGCCTGAAGAGCGTCTACCGCGAGAAGATCCGCGCGAGCCTCAGGGAGCAG
>CANJMO010000088.1 GCA_947475845.1 Caulobacteraceae bacterium
ACCACGCCGACGATGTTCTTGCCGATGTCGTGGACGTCGCCCTTGACCGTGGCCATCAGGATCTTGCCCGCCGCCTCGCGCGGCTTGCCTTCCTTTTCGGCCTCCATGTACGGCATCAGATAGGCGACGGCCTGCTTCATCACCCGGGCCGATTTGACCACCTGGGGCAGGAACATCTTGCCCGCGCCGAACAGGTCGCCGACCACGTTCATGCCGTCCATCAAGGGCCCCTCGATGACGTGCAGGGGCCGCGCGGCCTGCGCCCTCGCCTCTTCGGCGTCCGCCTCGATGAACTCGGTGATGCCGTTGACCAGGGCGTGGGTGATGCGCTCGCCCACCGTGCCTTCGCGCCACTTCAGCGCCACCGCCGGATCGGCGGTCTTCTGGCCCTTGTACTTGGGCGCCAAGTCCACTAGCCATTCGGTCGGGCTGCCGCCGTCGGCGCGCTGGCGGTTGAGGATCACGTCCTCGACGGCCTCGCGCAGCTCCGGGTCGATGTCGTCATAGACCGGCAGGTCGCCGGCGTTGACGATGCCCATGTCCATACCGGCGTTGATGGCGTGGTACAGGAACACCCCATGGATCGCCCGCCGCACCGGCTCGTTGCCGCGGAAGCTGAACGAGACGTTCGACACCCCGCCCGAGATGCGGGCGTAGGGCAGGCTCTGTTTAATGCGCCGGGTCGCCTCGACGAAATCCACCGCATAGTTGTTGTGCTCGTCGATCCCCGTGGCCACGGGGAAGATGTTGGGATCGAAGATGATGTCTTCCGGCGGGAAACCGATCTGGTCCACCAGCAGGCGATAGGCGCGCGTGCAGATCTCGACCTTGCGCTCGGCGGTGTCGGCTTGGCCGACCTCGTCGAACGCCATCACCACCACGGCGGCGCCGTAGCGCAGGCATTGGGTGGCCTGCTCCAGGAACTTGGCCTCGCCCTCCTTCATGGAGATCGAATTGACGATGCACTTGCCTTGGACGCACTTCAGTCCGGCCTCGATCACCTCCCACTTGGAGCTGTCGATCATGATCGACACCCGCGAGATGTCGGGCTCGGCCGCGATCAGGTTGAGGAAGGTGACCATCGCCTGCTTCGAATCCAGCAGGCCCTCGTCCATGTTGATGTCGATGATCTGGGCGCCGGCCTCGACCTGCTGACGCGCCACGTCGAGCGCGGCGTTGTAGTCGCCCTCGACCACCAGCTTACGGAATTTGGCGGAGCCGGTGACGTTGGTCCGCTCACCGACGTTGACGAAGACTGGACGCATTACGCTAACTCGAAGGGCTCTAGGCCGGACAGGCGCAGGGCCTTGGGCCGCTCTGGGATCTGGCGCGGGGTGATCCCCGCCACCGCCTGCGCCACATGCGCGATGTGTTCGGGCGTGGTGCCGCAGCAGCCGCCGAGGATGTTGACGATCCCCGCTTCCGCCCACTCGTGCAGCATGTGCGAGGTCTCGTGCGCCTCCTCGTCGTACTGGCCCATGGCGTTGGGCAGGCCGGCGTTGGGATAGGCGGCCACCAGGGTGTCGGCGATGCGCGACATCTCGGCGATATAGGGCCGCATCAGGTCCGCCCCCAGCGCGCAGTTGAAGCCCACCGCGAACGGCTTGGCGTGGCGCACCGAGTTCCAGAAGGCTTCCGAGGTCTGCCCCGTCAGGGTGCGGCCCGAACGGTCGGTGATGGTGCCGGAAATCCAGATCGGCAGCGGCTCCAGCCCGTCGTCTTCCAGGTCCATGATCGCCTTGATCGCGGCCTTGGCGTTGAGGGTGTCGAAGATGGTCTCGACCAAAAACAGGTCCACCCCGCCTTCGTGCAGCGCCAACACCTGCTCGCGGTAGGCCTCGTAGACCTGATCGAAGGTCACCGAGCGCGCGGCCGGATCGTTGACGTCGGGCGAGATCGACAGGGTGCGGTTGAGCGGCCCGATGGCGCCTGCGACGAAGCGCGGCTTGTCGGGCGTCTTCTCGGTCCAGCGGTCGGCCGCCTCGCGGGCGATGCGGGCGCCTTCCAGATTGAGGTCGCGCACCGCGCTCTCCAGGCCGTAGTCTGCCTGGGCGATCGAGGTCGAGGAGAAGGTGTTGGTCTCGCTGATGTCGACGCCGGCCTCGTAATAGAGGTTGTGCAGGTCCTCAACGATGTCCGGCCGGGTGAGGCACAGCAGGTCGTTGTTGCCCTTCAGCGGATCGGGATGATCCTTGAACCGCTCGGCGCGGAAGTCAGGCTCGTCCAGGCCCCGGCGCTGGATCATCACCCCCCACGAGCCGTCGAGGATCAGGATGCGCTGCTTGGCGGCGGCCTTCAGCGCCGCGATGCGCTCTGGCCTGTTCATCCGTGGATGCCTTCGCGGGCGGCCGAGCGCACGCCCAGCACGCGGCACGTCGCCAGCGCCAGATCGGCCCGGTTCAGGGTGTAGAAGTGGAAGTCGGAGAAGCCGCGCTCCTCCAGCCCGGCGCACATCTCGGCCACCACCGAAGCGGCCACCAGCCGCCGCGTTTCCGGATCGGCGTCCAGCCCCTCGAACAGGTTCACCAGCCACGCCGGCAGGTTGGCCTGGCACAGCTGCACCATGCGCGTCAGGCTCTTGAAGTTGGTCACCGGCATGATGCCCGGCACGATCGGGATGGTGATTCCCGCCGCCCGCACCCGGTCGACGTAGCGCAGGAAGGCGTCGGTATCGAAGAACATCTGGCTGATGGCGCGGGTCGCCCCGGCGTCGACCTTGGCCTTCAGCACGTCGATGTCGTGCTCGATCGACGGGCTCTCCGGATGCTTCTCCGGATAGCAGCCGACCGACACCTCGAACGGCGCGATGCGTGTGATGGCGGCCGTCAGTTCGGTGGCGTTGGCGTAGCCGTTCGGCAACGGCTCATAGACCCCGCCGATGTCGCCCGGTGGATCGCCGCGGAGGGCCACGATGTGGCGCACCCCGGTCTCCCAATATTCGCGGATCACCTTGTCGACCTCTTCGCGCGAAGCGGCGACGCAGGTGAGGTGGGCGGCGGGCGCGACCGTGGTTTCCTCTATCAGGCGGCGCACGGTGCGGTGGGTCCGCTCGCGGGTCGAGCCCCCGGCGCCGTAGGTGACCGAGACGAACGCCGGGTTCATCGGCTCCAGCTTGCGGATCGCCTGCCACAGGGCCTCTTCGGCCTCGTCGGACTTGGGCGGGAAGAACTCGAACGAGATGCGCGTATTGCGATCTGAACGGGCGCCGGCGCAGGCCACGGGACCCACGTTGCGGGCGGCGATTTCGGCGGGTGTCATTTGGAGGATCCGGAAGCCACTGCAGAGGCGGGACGGGCCGCGCTCCAGATATTGACGGTCAGCCCCTCGCCCGTGGCGGGCGGCAGGGCCTTGAGGGTGACAGGCTTCAGTTTCGCCCCGGCCAGCCAGCGGCGCATCTCGTCGTCGGGGAAGCCCAGGCGGCGGTGCTGATGCAACTCGCGCAGGAACTCCAGCTTGTGCGGAGCGAAGTCGACGATCAGCAGGCGCCCGCCCGGCGCCACCAGCCTTGCGGCCTCGGCCACCGCGGCGGCGGGGTCGGACAGGTAGTGCAGGACCTGATGCACCACGACGAGGTCGGCATGACCGGCCGGCAGGCGAGTGTCGAAGATGTCGCCGTGACGCAGCTCGATCTTGCTCAGCCCCGCCTCGGCCGCGTGGTTGCGGGCGATGTTGAGCATCTGCTGCGACAGGTCCAGCCCGATGGCGCTGGCGGTCAGCGGCGCCAGCAGCGTCAGCATCCGGCCGGAGCCCGAACCCAGGTCGATCAGCCGTTTGAACGGTCCGGCGCCGGCGGCGGTCAGGATCGCGGCTTCGACGTCGGCTTCCGACACATAGAGCGAGCGGATTTCGTCCCAGCGCGCGGCGTTACGGGCGAAGTAAGATGCGGCTTCCGCCGAGCGTCCCGCCTGAACCCCCAGCAACCGGTCGGCGTCGCGCGCCATCAGCACGTCGTTGGGATCGATCAGGCCGAGGATGGCGTTGGCCGCCGCGCGCGGCTCGCCGGTCTCGGTCAGCCGATAAAACACCCAGGCCCCGTCCGGAAAACGCTCGACCAGCCCCGCCTCGGTCAGCAGTTTCAGATGGCGCGAGACTCGCGGCTGGCTCTGGTCAAGGATGTGCGACAGTTCCATCACCGCCAGCTCGCCGTGGGCCAGCAGCGACAGGATGCGCAGGCGAGAGGGCTCGCCCGCGGCGCGCAGGATTTCAATGGCCTGGGCGGCTCCAATCGTCATGGAACACATAAAGATATCTTTATGTGTTTATGTCAAGCCATACCCGAATGGTCGCTAGCTATAACAATTTTGATATATTCTCCACTCCCCTTTCGAAAATCATAGGTCACGATGCAGCCTGCCGGGGCTTGAAGCATTAACAAGCGTGACCATAAGCGCGCGCCCGATGCCGGGCCGAGGATACGACGATGAAAATCCTGGAACCCCTGGCTCTCGCCCTGTGGACCCCTGTGGCCATCGCGGGCTTTGTCGCCATCGCCGCCCCCGCCCATTCCGCCACCCCCGCCTGCTGCCGCCTGCGGGCCAATACCGTGGCGCCGGTCGAGCTGGTCGACATGGTCGGCACCAAGACCCAGAAACCCGGCGACAGCTTCGCCTTCCGCGTCACCGCCCCGGTGATCGTCAATGACCGCGTGGTGATCCGCCCCGGCGCGCTGGGCGTCGGCGAGGTGGTGCAGGCCTCCAAGCCCGGCATGGGCGGCAAGGCGGCCAAGATGATCCTGGCGGCCCGTTCGGTCACCGTCGGCAGGAAGACCGTTTCCCTGCGCGGCATGCAGCTGGGCGGGACCGGACGCGGCTTCTCTAACACCGCCAATGCGCTGGGCGTCGGCGGCATCGCCTTCGCGCCCCTCGGCATCGTCGGCTTCGCCGTGCGCGGCGGCGACGTCGAGTTCGCCGCGGGAACGGCCGCCTCGGCCAAGGTTGCCGCCGACATCGTCCTGCCGCCGCTCGGCCGCGCCACCCGCGCCGAGCGCGCGCAAGCCGCCAAGGCGATCAAGGCCGAGACTGTCGTGGAGGGTTCGATCAAACTGCCCGCCCCGCCGCGCGGCCAGGGCCAGGTGGTGTTCTTCCGGCCCAAGACGGTGGTGGGCACCGGCCAGTGGTTCAACGTCCGCGAGGATGGCCGCGCGCTCGGCAAGCTGACCAACGGCGCCTATTTCGTGCAGACCGTGACGCCCGGCGCGCACACCTACACCGCCACCACCGAGCCGGAACTCAAGGACGCTCTCAACCTGGAGGTCGACGCCGGCGAGACCTATTTCATCGAGGGCCAGCTGACCAAGGGCGTGGTGATCGGCGTCGCCAACCTCGCCCCCTCCGGCCGCGCCGATTTCATCAAGGCGTCCAAGACGCTTGTGGCTGCGGGACCGCCCGAGGCTGAGAAAACCGCCACCCGCTAAACCCCAAGATCGTCATCCTTGGTTTTCGCGAAGCGAAATACCGAGGACCCAGCAGCTCCACCCTTGAAGCGGGGAGCCCATGTCAGCCGCAGCGACGTCGAAGTCTTCGCTGCTGGGTCCCTGCAACAAGTGCGGGGATGACGGCTGTGGTGTGATCTAGCGCGTGAACTTCTGGAACTTGATGCGCTTGGGGATCAGGCTGTCGGCACCCAGGCGGCGCTTCTTGTCTTCCTCGTAGGCCTCGAAGTTGCCCTCGAACCATTCCACGTGGCTGTCGCCCTCGAAGGCCAGGATGTGGGTGGCCAGGCGGTCCAGGAACCAGCGGTCGTGGGAGATGACCACGGCGCAGCCGGCGAACTCTTCCAGCGCCTCTTCCAGGTTCTGCAGGGTCTCGATGTCCAGGTCGTTGGTCGGCTCATCGAGCAGGATCAGGTTGCCGCCCTCGGCCAGGGTCTTGGCCAGGTGCACGCGGTTGCGCTCACCGCCGGACAGCTGCCCGACCTTCTTCTGCTGGTCGCCGCCCTTGAAGTTGAAGCTGCCGACGTAGGAGCGGGTGTTCACCTCGCGCTTGCCGACCATCATGATGTCGGTGCCGCCACTGATTTCCTGCCACACGGTATTGGTGTCGGTCAGGGCGTCGCGGCTCTGGTCGACGTAGGCCAGCTTCACCGTCTCACCGAGCTTGACCGAACCCTGATCGGGGGTCTCGGCGCCGGTGATCAGCTTGAACAGGGTCGACTTGCCGGCGCCGTTAGGCCCGATCACCCCGACGATGCCGTTGGGCGGAAGCTTGAACGTCAGGTCCTTGAACAGGATCTTGTCGCCGTATTCCTTTTCCAGGCCGGTCACTTCCAGCACCACATTGCCCAGGCGCGGGCCGGGCGGGATCTGGATCACGGCATAGGTCTGGGCCTGACGCGAATGCTCCTGCTCGTCGACCATCCGCTCATAGGCGGCCAGGCGGGCCTTGCTCTTGGCCTGGCGGGCCTTGGCGCCGGACCGCACCCATTCCAGTTCGCGGGTCAGGGCGCGCTGGCGGGACTCAGACTCGGACTGCTCCTGCACGACCCGCTTGGTCTTGGCCTCCAGCCAGCCGGAGTAGTTGCCCTCGAAGGGGATGCCCTTGCCGCGGTCCAGTTCCAGGGTCCACTTGGTCAC
>CANJMO010000089.1 GCA_947475845.1 Caulobacteraceae bacterium
CCGGGTTCACCTGGCCTCCAAGAGCGCGCCCTGCCTCGGCGATCCCGTCTATGGCTCGGGCGGCCTGCCCGCCGCCGTGGTGCGCGAGGCCATGGCTACGGCCGGCCTGCGCCGCCAGGCCCTGCACGCCGCCGTCCTAGGCTTCATCCATCCGGTCACCGGCGAGGCCATGCACTTCGAAGCCAAGCCGCCCGAGGACATGCGCACGCTGGAAATCCTGTTGGCGGCCCTGGATCGTACCGCCATCGAGGAACAAGACGACTTCTGACCCATTCTGGGCAGGGGAGATTTTACATTCCAAACCAATTGGTACAAAAAGTGCGGGCTGGGTCTTGGAAGCGCGTGGTGCGTTCCTATCTAACCCAGTGTCGGGGTGGCTAGCGCGGGGTGCGCCAGGGCCATCCATGTAAAGGGGATCGGTCTCATGGCTGTAAACCAGCTCTCTGTTATGTCGCCGGACGGCGGCCTGTCGCGTTATCTGACCGAAATCCGCAAGTTCCCCATGCTCGCCAAGGACCAGGAGTTCATGCTGGCGCAGCGTTGGAAGGAGCATCAGGACACCGACGCCGCTCATCAGATGGTGACGTCCCACCTGCGCCTCGTGGCAAAGATCGCCATGGGCTATCGCGGCTACGGCCTGCCGATCGGCGAAGTGATCTCCGAAGGCAACGTCGGCCTGATGCAAGCGGTCAAGAAGTTCGAGCCCGACAAGGGCTTCCGCCTGGCCACCTACGCCATGTGGTGGATCCGCGCCTCGATCCAGGAATACATCCTGCGCTCGTGGTCGCTGGTGAAGATGGGCACGACCGCCGCTCAGAAGAAGCTGTTCTTCAACCTGCGTAAGGTCAAAAGCCAGATCAGCGCGCTCGAAGAGGGCGACCTGCATCCCGAGCACGTCGATCAGATCGCCACCAAGCTGGGCGTGCTGAAAGAGGAAGTGATCTCGATGAACCGGCGCCTGTCAGGCCCGGACTCGTCGCTGAACGCGCCCCTGCGCTCGGATAGCGAGAGCGAATGGCAGGACTGGCTGCAGGACGACACCCAGGTGTCTCAGGAGACGGCTCTGGCCAACTCCGAGGAATCCACCATCCGCATGTCCCTGCTGCAGGAAGCCATGCAGGAGCTGTCGGACCGCGAGCGTCACATCCTGACCGAGCGCCGCCTGAAGGACGACCCTACCACCCTGGAAACCCTGGCCTCCGAATACGGCGTCAGCCGCGAGCGGGTGCGTCAGATCGAGGTGCGGGCGTTCGAAAAGCTGCAGAAGGCGATGCGCACGGCGGCCGAAGACCGCCACCTGCTGGACGCCTAGCGCCCCTGGCTCTAGGCCGCTACGGCGGCCTTGGGCCGGGTTTCGGCCGGGGCCACCAGCACCAGGTTGTGGGCGAAGGTCTCGATCTGGTCCTTGGACAGTCCGTGCTCGCGCACCACCGTCGAGGCCAGATAGGTCTGCAGGTGCATGGCCACGGCGCCCAGCTTCCTGAGCGACTCGGTTCCGCTGCACACTTCGATCAGCACGCGGCACTGGGTGGCCAGGGCGCGGGCGGCCTGCACCGGGTCGGAGTCCACCGCCCGGCGGCCGACTGCACGATCTTCAGCGCCTGGTTGATCTTCTGCACCCGCGGCGAGCCGTCGGTGCGCCGCTTGCGCGGCCCCGAATAGTCGGCCGAGTTGAAGCGGCGGCGGTCGGGACCGATGTACTGGATCGCCTCGATCCAGTCGCGCGCCTTGCCCGACACCGCGTCGACCCGCTTTTCCAGGTCGCCCATGGTGTAGGGACGGCGCAGGAACTCGTGGATGCCGGCGTCGCGGGCGCCCAGGATCAGGCCGGCTGTGGCCTCGCCCGACACCATCACCATTGCGGCCTCACGGCAGGAGTACTCGCTGCGGCGCAGATCGCGGGCGAACTGCATGCCGTCCAGCTCCGGACCGGCCGACTCGACGAAGATCAGGTCCGGCGTCACCTCCTTGGCCAGCGCCAGGGCGTGGGCCCCGGCGGGCGCGCCATACACCTGGCAAGAGGGGTTCATGCCCTTCAGCAGGGTGGCCAGCATCTTCGCGTTCTGCGCGTTCGGGTCGATGACCAGAATACGCGAGAACTGCATGACGCCTTTGCGGGTACGGTCGTTCACGGGTCGCCTCGGACTGGATAGCGGACGACTGTCCCAGGCCCAGGTAAACTTTCCGCTTACGCGATCAGCGGTCTGCGAACGGATTCCGCATCAGGATCGTATCGTCCCGTTCCGGACTGGTGGACAGCAGCGCCACCGGCGCCCCGATCAGCTCCTCGATCCGCCGCACATATTTGATCGCCGCGCCCGGCAGCTGTTTCCAGCTGCGCGCGCCCTGGGTGCTCTCGCTCCAGCCTTCCATGCTCTCGTAGATCGGCTCCAGCGCGCTCTGCACCTTCAGCCCGGCGGGCATGTAGTCGTAGGTCTGATCGCCGACCTTGTAGCCGACGCAGATCTTCAGTTCGGCGAAGCCGTCGAGCACGTCGAGCTTGGTCAGGGCGATCCCATCGATGCCGTTGATCGCCGCGGACTGGCGCACCAGGGCCGCGTCGAACCAGCCGCAGCGGCGCGGACGGCCGGTGACGGTGCCGAACTCGCGGCCCCGCTCGCCCAGGCGCTTGCCGTTGTCGTCGGTGAGCTCGGCCGGGAACGGCCCCTCGCCCACCCGCGTGGTGTAGGCCTTGACGATGCCCAGCACGAAGCCGGTCGAGCGCGGCCCCAGGCCCGAGCCCGCAGCTGCCTGTCCGGCCACGGTGTTGGACGAGGTCACATAGGGATAGGTGCCGTGGTCGACGTCCAGCAGAGCGCCTTGCGCGCCCTCGAACAGCACCCGCTTGCCGTCGCGCACCAGGCCGTCCAGCACCCGCCACGCCGGTTGGGCGTAGGGCAGGATCTTGGGGGCCACTTCCAGCAGCTGCTCCAGCAGGGCCGCGCCGTCGAAGTCCGGCAGGCCGAGACCCTTGCGCAGGGCGCTGTGGTGCGACAGCAGCCGGTCGATCTTGGCCTTCAGGGCCTCGGGGTCGGCCAGGTCGCCGACGCGGATCGCCCGGCGGCCGACCTTGTCCTCATAGGCGGGCCCGATGCCGCGCCCGGTGGTGCCGATCTTGCCGGCCCCCGCCGCCGCCTCGCGCGCGCCGTCCAGGTCGCGGTGGATCGGCAGGATCAGACAGGCGTTGTCGGCAAGGATCAGGATGTCGGGGGTGATGTGGATGCCCTGCCCGCCGATCTTCTCGATCTCGCTCAGCAGCGCCCACGGATCGACCACCACGCCGTTGCCGATGACGGAGGGCTTGCCCTGGACCACGCCGGAGGGAAGCAGGGACAGCTTGTAGGTCTTGTCGCCCACCACCAGCGTATGGCCGGCGTTGTGCCCGCCCTGGAAGCGCACGACCACGTCCGCCCGGTTGGACAGCCAGTCGACGATCTTGCCCTTGCCCTCGTCACCCCACTGGGCGCCGACAACGGTCACATTGGCCATGGATACGGTTCCTCACCTGCCCAAGGCGTCCCTTCGCCCTTCGACAGGTCTCGGCGGGGAACGTTTACAGGTTGTGGGACACACAGAACGGCGGCGAGGCCGACAGCGATTCCGCGTGTCGGCCTCTAAGACCATCCGGACGCCTAGGCGTCAAGCGCCCGATCAGAACACCAGGGCGCGCACTTCCTTGACGCCCGGGGTCGCCTTGACCTGATCGATCAGGGCGGCCGACGGCGGCTGGTCGACGCCGACCAGGGCGATGGCGTCCTCGCCCGCTTCGATGCGGCCGAGGTTGAAGGTGGCGATGTTGATGTTGGCGTCGGCCAGCATGCTGCCCAGGCGGCCGATGAAGCCCGGCTTGTCGAGGTTGTTGACGTACAGCATGGCCGGCATGAACGGCGCGTCCAGCTCCATGCCCTTGATGCCGACGACGCGCGGCACGCCGCCGATCACCGTGCCGGCGAAGGCGCGCGAGCCCGAATCGGACACCACGGTGATGCGGATCAAGCTGTCGTAGGTCGGCGAGGTTTCCTGGCGCGACTCGTTGACGGCGATGCCGCGATCCTTGGCCACGGCGGGCGCCGACACCATGTTGATCTCCGCCAGCATCGGACGCAGCACACCCGCCAAGGCGGCGGCGCTGAGCGGCTTGATGTTGAGCTTGGCCACGTCGCCCTCGTAGGCGATCTCGATCGACTTGAGACCCGCATCGACCATCTGGCCGGCGAAGGACCCCAGCTTCTCGGCCAGGGCGACGTAGGGGCGCAGCTTGGGCGCGTCCTCAGCCGAGACCGAGGGACTGTTCAAGGCGTTGGTCACCGCGCCGGTCAGAAGGTAGTCGCTCATCTGCTCGGCCACCTGCAGGGCCACGTTCTCCTGGGCTTCGTTGGTCGAGGCGCCCAAGTGCGGGGTGGCGATGAAGTTCGGCGCGCCGAACAGCACGTTCTCCTTGGCCGGTTCGGTGACGAACACGTCGAAGCCGGCGCCGCCGACATGCCCCGAATCCAGGGCCTCGCGAAGAGCCTGCTCGTCGACTAGGCCGCCGCGGGCGCAATTGACGATCAAGACGCCCTTCTTGGTCTTGGCCAGGTTGTCCTTGGACAGGATGTTGTGGGTCTTGTCGGTCAGCGGGGTGTGCAGGGTGATGAAGTCGGCGCGGGCCAAGAGGTCCTCCAGCTCGACCTTCTCCACGCCCATCTCCACGGCGCGCTCGGGCGACAGGAAGGGATCGTAGGCGACGACCTTCATCTTCAGGCCCAGCGCCCGGTCGGCGACGATCGAGCCGATGTTGCCGGCGCCGATCAGGCCGAG
>CANJMO010000090.1 GCA_947475845.1 Caulobacteraceae bacterium
CTTGCCCGAGGCGTGGGTCTTGCCCTTGTCGTGGTCGAAGAACACGCCGGGCGAGCGGTGCATCTGAGACACGATCACGCGCTCGGTGCCGTTGACGATGAACGTGCCCTTGTCGGTCATGAGCGGGATATCGCCCATGTAGACGTCCTGCTCCTTGATGTCCTTGACCGAGCGGGCGCCGGTTTCCTCGTCGCTCTCGAACACGATTAGGCGCAGCTTCACCTTCAGCGGCGCGGCATAGGTCATGTCGCGCTGGATGCATTCCTCGACGTCGTACTTGGGCTCTTCGAACTCGTACGACACGTACTCGAGCACGGCGCGCTCGTTGAAGTCCTTGATCGGGAACACCGACTTGAACACCGCCTCGATGCCCTCGTCGGTCCGCTCGCTGGAGCGCGTCTCGCGCTGCAGGAACTGCTCGTAGGACGAGCGCTGGACTTCGATCAAGTTGGGCATCTGGATCGCTTCGGGAATGCGCCCGAACGACTTGCGGATACGCATCTTGCCGGTGAACGATTGAGTCATCGTTGCTTCCCTCGCGCGCTGTGCGCGGATCTGAAATAGCAGGCGGAATCCGCCCGTCTGGTCCTAGCGTCCACCCTCGGATCAGGCCGTGAAGCCTGCCGGACGCTGGAATTGACCCGGTTTTCGACCCCAAAAAGGATCAAAAACAGGGGCGCCCCTTCGCGCTGGTCAGAGGGCGGCGACCGCGCCTCGGGGCTGATGTTGCGGACACGCCTAAAGGCGCTCCACCGAATCTCTTCGTGAACGGTGGGATATAGGGGATGGGTCTGGAGATGTGAAGGGACTAAATGCGCCCGCGACGGGAAAGTTTCGTGGGCCGCCGTTCAACGAAAAACGGCCCCGGGTTTCCCCGAGGCCGCTGATCTAAAAGCGTCAGAAACGACGCCGTGCGATTTACTTGATCGCGACGGTGGCACCGGCTTCTTCGAGCTTCTTCTTGATTTCTTCGGCTTCCTGCTTGGAAACGTTTTCCTTCACGGCGGCCGGAGCGGCTTCCACGAGGTCCTTGGCTTCCTTCAGGCCGAGGTCCGAGCGAACGCCGCGGACTTCCTTGATCACGTTGATCTTCTTGTCGCCGCCAGCCATCAGCATGACGGTGAATTCGGTTTGCTCTTCGGCGGCTTCAGCCGGAGCAGCGGCAGCGCCACCGCCGGCGGCGGCGACGGCGACCGGCGCGGCGGCCGAGACGCCCCACTTTTCTTCCAGCAGCTTGGCCAGGTCGGCGGCTTCCAGAACGGTCAGGGTCGAGAGTTCTTCAACGATCTTGTCGAGCTTGGACATGTTTCAGTTTCCTTGGATGTGTTGTGGCGATGTCGTTGTGGAGATGAGCGATCAGGCCGCGTCTTTGCTCGCATGCGCCTGGATGACGCGGGCGAGTTGCCCAGCCGGCGCTTGCAGGATGCCGGCGATCTTGGTCGCGGGGGCATTGAGCAGGCCGACGAGGCGGGCGCGGATCTGGTCAAGGGACGGCAGCGTCGCGAGCGACGTGACGGCGGCCTTGTCCAGGATGGTGGTCTGCCCGAGGATGCCGCCGACAACGGTGAACTTCTCGTTGTCCTTGGCGTACTGGGTGACGACCTTGGCGGCGGAAACAGGGTCCGAGCCATAGGCGATGGCGACGGGGCCCTTGAAGAGGGCGTCGCCCGCTTCACCAGCCACGCCACCGAGGGCCTTTTGGACCAGGGTGTTCTTCACCACCTTGAGCGAAGCGCCTTCCTTGCGGAGGCGAAGTCGCAGATCGGTCATTTCCGCAACCGTGAGACCCATGTAGTGGGTCACGACGACAGCGCCAGAGTCATTCAGGACGCTCTTGAGCGCCTCGATAGCCTCTGCTTTTTGAGCGCGGTCCATTGCGGTCTCCGTTACTCACATTTAGGCGGCCGGACCATCCGGCAGCCGATAGCGGTTTTGGGCTGGAGGATTGCTCCCCCGGCTTTGCCGCCTTCGACCTGTCCCGAGATGCGTCGGCGCCACGCCCATCCAACGAGGGATGCGTGTGGGGCGGTCTGCTTCCCGTCTCCCTACGGTCTGGAAGGGCTCTTCCAGGCTTGCGGTTTGGGTGACCCCCAAACCCCGCAGTTCTCGGACAGGATGGGGAGCCCCGAAGGTCTCCCCGCCCCGCTCCCTGGAATGGGGAGCGAATTAGAAGCGGCGCGTATAGAGGAAGTGCAGCGGAAACTCAAGCCGCCGCCGCAAGGGCAAAGCTGCGCGAAACCCCGCGCGGTGCTAGGTGTGCGCCATGATGCGCGCTCTGTTCCCCACCCAGCTCTACGAAGCTTCCCTCGCCGACGACAAGGGCTTCGACGCGTTCAACGCCGAGCTTCAGCAATCCTGCCTGATGCTGGCGGCCGAAGATCACGCCGGTCAGGCCTGGTGCAAGCGCCAGGGCTACGGCGGCTATACCTCCTACGCCTCGCTCGACGACCTGCCCCTGCGCGATCCGGCGTTCGGCGAGCTGAAGAAGAAGCTCGACCGCCACGCCGCCAAGTTCGCCGACGCCCTGCACTTCGAGCTCGGCCCGCGCGGCAAGCTCAAGATGGACAGCCTGTGGGTCAATGTCCTCAAGCCCGGCGCCGGCCACTCCGGCCACATCCATCCGCACAGCGTTATCTCGGGCACGGTCTATGTCGCCATTCCAGCGGGCGCCTCGGGCCTGAAGCTGGAGGATCCGCGCCTGCCGATGCAGATGGCCGCCCCGCCGCGCCGCACCGATGCGCCGGAGGACATGAAGCCCTTCGTCACCCTGAAGCCCGAGCCCGGGACGGTGCTGATGTGGGAAAGCTGGCTGCGCCACGAAGTCCCCGCCACCGGCGGCAAGGCGCCTCGGATCAGCGTCAGCTTCAACTACGCCTGGAAGTAGCCAGGACGGGGAAGTGAGGGAGGGCGCCGCCCTCCCTCTCCGATCAGCCCTTCGCCAGGGTGCTGACGTCGATCACGAAGCGGTACTTCACGTCGCTCTTCAGCATGCGCTCATAGGCGGTGTTGATGCCCTGCATCGGGATCAGTTCGATGTCGGCGGTGAGGCCGTGCTGGCCGCAGAAGTCGAGCATCTCCTGAGTTTCGGCGATTCCGCCGATCAGCGAGCCGGCCAGGCTGCGGCGCTTGAAGATCAGGCCCTGCACGCCCGGCGATGGATGCGCTTCGGACGGCACGCCGACCAGCGTCAGGGTCCCGTCGCGCTTCAGGGCGTTCAGGAACGGGTCGAGGTTGTGCGACACCGCCACGGTGTTGAGGATGAAGTCAAACTTGCCGGCTTCCGCCGCCATCGCCGCCTCGTCCTTGGAGATCACCACCTCGTCGGCGCCCAGGCGCTTGGCGTCCTCGACCTTGGAGGCCGAGGTGGTGAACACCACTACCGTCGCGCCCATCGCCTTGGCCAGCTTCACGCCCATGTGGCCCAGGCCGCCCAGGCCGACCACGCCCACGCGCTGGCCGGGTCCGACCTTCCAGTGTCGCAGGGGCGAATAGGTGGTGATGCCTGCGCATAGCAGCGGCGCGGCGCCCGCCAGGTCCATCCCCTCGGGGATCTTCAGGACGAAGTGTTCCTTGACCACGATCTTGGAGGAGTAGCCGCCATAGGTCGGCTTACCGGTGCCGGTCTCCATACCCATGTAGGTGCCGACCCAATGGTTGCAGTACTGCTCCAGGCCGTCCTCACACTCGTGGCAGGACAGGCAGCTGTCCACCAGGCAGCCGACGCCGACACTGTCGCCGACCTTGTATTTGGTCACGCTCGAGCCGACCGCCTTCACCTTGCCGACGATCTCGTGGCCCGGCACGAACGGCCGATTGACGTCGCCCCACTCGCCCTTGGCCGCGTGCAGGTCGGAGTGGCAGACGCCGCAGAACAGGATGTCGATCTCGACGTCATCGGGGCGCAGGTCCCGGCGCTCGAAGTCCCAGTATTTCAGCGGCGAGTTGGGGTCGAACGCGGCATAGGCGGAGGCTGGGATCATGGGGGAGCCTTCAGGGCGAAGCTGAAACGGAAAAGGGGCGGACACTCGCGCGCCCGCCCCTTCCATTTATTCCCCACGCCCGAAGGCGCAAGTGAAGCTTCAGCGATTTAGGCGCCGATGGTGGTCAGATCGACCTTCACGCCCGGACCCATGGTCGAAGACAGAGCGATCTTCTTCACATAGGTGCCCTTGGCGCCGGCCGGCTTGGCCTTCTGCAGGGCGTCCACCAGGGCGCGGACGTTCAGCAGCAGCGCGTCCTCGGTGAACGAGGCCTTGCCGATGCCGGCGTGCACGATGCCCGACTTCTCGACGCGGAACTCGATGGCGCCGCCTTTGGCGTCCTTGACGGCCTGGGCGACGTTCGGGGTCACGGTGCCGACGCGCGGGTTGGGCATCAGGCCGCGCGGGCCCAGCACCTTACCCAGACGGCCGACGAGGGCCATC
>CANJMO010000091.1 GCA_947475845.1 Caulobacteraceae bacterium
GGATCGATCTTCCAGTCGCCGGTGTGCAGGATGGTGCCCAGCGGCGTGCGGATGGCGACGCCGTTCGGTTCAGGGATCGAGTGGGTCAGGGTGATCAGTTCGAGGTCGAAGGGCCCAAGCTGGAAGCGGGCGCCGAGCTCGACGACATTGATCTCGACCTCGTCCAGCAGGTCGGCGTCGCGCAGCTTCTCGCGGATCAGATAGGCGGTGAACGGCGTGGCGTAGAGCGGAGCCTTCAGGCGCGGCCACAGCCAGCCGATAGCCCCGATGTGGTCCTCGTGGGCGTGGGTCAGCACGATGCCGATGATTTCGTCGGCATAGGCCTCGATGAACGAGGGGTCGGGCATGATGATGTCGACGCCCGGCGTGGTCTGGTCGCCGAAGGTGACGCCGACGTCGACGATGATCCACTTGCGGTCATCTGCGGGGCCGAAGCCGTAGCAGTTGAAGTTCATACCGATCTCGTTGGACCCGCCCAGCGGCAGGAATACGAGTTCGTCTTGCTTGGATTTTGCCATTACGCCGGGATGTTGTGATTGCGCCGCCAGATTTCCAGCAGGCCGCGCACGGTGATGTCGGGATCGAACTCGTCAATGTGGTCGGTGGCGCCCTGGAACAGGGAGGCGACGCCCCCCGTCCCGATGACTTTCATCGGGCGGCCGTATTCGGCCTTGATGCGCTCGATCAGCCCTTCGATCAAGGCGACATAGCCCCAATAGACGCCCGACTGCATATTGCCGACGGTATCGGTACCGATCACCTTGGCCGGCTTCTGGATGGCGACCCGGGGCAGGCGCGCGGCGGCCTTGTGCAGGGCTTCCATCGACAGGTTGACCCCCGGGGCGATCACGCCGCCCTCGAAAGCGCCGTCGGCGCCGACGATGTCGAAGTTGGTGGCGGTGCCGCTGTCGACGATGATCAACGGGCCGCCGAAGCGGATGAAGGCGCCGATGCAGTTAACCAGGCGGTCGGCGCCCGCCTCGGCCGGATTGTCGATGCGCAGGCCGATGCCGAGCTTGGCGTTCTCGCCGATCACCAGCGGTTCGGTCTTCAGATAGCGGCGGGCGAGGTTGCGCAGGTTGAACAGGCTTTGCGGCACCACGGTTGAGATGATGCAGCCGTCCAGCGTCTTCAAAGCGAGGCCCTGCATCTGCAGGAACTGGCTCAGCCACACCGCGTATTCGTCGGCGGTACGGGTGCTGTCGGTGGCGGTGCGGCCCTGCGCGACCCAGTCCTTGCCGTCATGGACGGCGAAGACGGTGTTGGTGTTGCCCTGCTCGATGGCCAGAAGCATCAGGGCGCTCCGAAGAAAATGTCGCCGGCGGTGATGCGGCGAGATTGGCCGCCGGGCAGCCGTAGCAGCAGCGCCCCATCGGCGTCGAGGCCTTGCGCGGTTCCGCTGACGGTCTCGTTATCCAGCCGCGCTGTGCAGGAGCCGCCGATGCCAACGGCGCGGGCCAGCCAGGCTTGGCGGATCGGTTCGAAGCCTTCGGCAAGCCATTGGGTCAGGACAGCGTTGAACGCGGCGGACAGCGCCTCTAGCGCCTCGTCCTGCGTTGGCGCGCGTATCACGTCATGGCGCAGGTATTGCGCGAGCGCCGTGGCGGGCTGCTCCACATCCTGCGGATAGTCCGCGAGATTGATCCCGATGCCGACCGCCAGCCACAGGCCGCCGCCGACAGCGGCGCCGGACTCGATCAGCATACCGGACGCCTTCTTGCCCTCGATCAGGATGTCGTTGGGCCATTTGAAGCGAGCGAGGCCACCGGGAATGTAAGCGTCGGCCATCCTGCCCACCGCGAGGGCGGCGACGAAGGCGAGTTGAGCGGCCTGCAGCGGCGGCTTGTCCAGGGTCAGCAACAGGGTGGCGGTCAGGTTGCCCTGCCCCGCGTCCCATGCTCGCCCGCGCCGCCCCCTGCCCGCGCTCTGGCGGCGGGCCAGCAGCCAGACAGGACCGCGTTCGCCCGCATCCGCGCGGCGGCGAGCCTCTGCGTTGGTGGAGTCCAGGTCTTCGAAGACGACGACCGGGGTTGGGCCGCCCAACTAGCGCTGGCTCAGGGCCGCGGCGGCGTTCATCGCCAAGTGATCCAGCCCGCTGAGCGCGAACCAGATGCCCGCGGCCGAGAACAGCCCGGCGACGATAGCCACCGCCTTAGCCTCTACCGGCTCCTTGGCCACGGCGCCCTGGGGCGCCGGGTCGAACCACATGACCTTGATCACGCGCAGGTAGAAGAAGGCGGCGACCACGCTCAGCACCAGGCCGGCCACGGCCACCGGCCACAGACCGGCGTTCAGGGCGGCCCGGAACACGAAGAACTTGCCCCAGAAGCCCGAGAACGGCGGCAGGCCGAGGAACGAGAACGACAGCACGGTCATCACCAGGGCCATGCCCGGCTTCTGCCGGAACAGGCCGGAGATGTCGGCCAGGGTTTCCATCGGGCGGCCCTCGCGCTTCAGCGCCATCAGGCAGGCCAGGAAGCCGGTCACGTCGACCATGTAGAGGACCATGAACACCAGCATCGAAGCGACGCCCTGCTGGTTGGCGGCCGACAGGCCGATCAGGGCGTAGCCGATGTTGGCGATCGAGGAATAGGCGATCAGGCGCTTGAGGTTCTTCTGCACCAGGCCGGCGAAGGCGCCGACCACGACCGAGATCATGGCGATGGCCAGAACCACCTGACGCCATTGCTCGACGGCGTCGCCGAAGGCGTCGATCAGGACGCGGGCGATCAGGACCATGGCCGCCAGTTTGGGCGCGGTGGTAATGAACATGACCACGGGGGTCGGGGCGCCTTCATAGACGTCCGGCGTCCACATGTGGAACGGCGCGGCGGAGATCTTGAAGGCCAGGCCGCAGATCAGGAACACCAGGCCGAACAGCACGCCGTTCTGGGCGCCCGCTTGCACGGCGGTGGCGATCACGTCGAAGCGGGTGGAGCCGGCGAAGCCGTAGATCAGGCTGGCGCCGTAGAGCAGCATCCCCGACGACAGGGCGCCGAGCACGAAATACTTCAGGCCCGCCTCGGACGAGCGCGCGTCGTCGCGGCGGAAGGCAGCCAGGACGTACAGGGCCAGGGAGTGCAGCTCGATGCCGATGTAGAGCGAGATCAGATCGCCGGCCGAGGCCATCATGCCCATGCCCAGCGCCGCGATCACGATCAGGACCGGGAATTCGAAGCTCTGGTTATCGAGGCGCTTCAGCCAGCGGTCGCCGAGCAGGATCGCTACGGCCGAGAAGCCGTAGATGAACACCTTGGCGAAGGCCGCCGCGTTGTCGGCGATATAGCTGCCGCCGAACTGCATGCCCGCCGGGCCGGTCGCGGCCAGGAAAGCGGCAACGGTCAGGGCCAGGCCGGCGCCGAGCGACACCATGCTGATGGCCTTCTTGCTGAACGCGCCCACGACCAGCAGCAACAGAGCCGCGATGGTCAGGACAAGTTCGGGAAGGGCGAGAGAGAGGGCCCCGCTCAGGTTCATCGAATACTCCCCTTATCCGCCGAGGGCGGCGTGATAAGCGCTCACCAAGTGGTCGACCGAAGTCTGGGTGATGACAAAGACGGCGTTAGGCTGGACGCCCAGCCACAGGGTGCCGACGATCAGGGGCACGAAGATCAGCACTTCGCGCATTTCCAGATCGGCGATGCCCGCCAGTTTCGGATTGGTCAGTTCGCCAAACACCACCCGGCGATACAGCGACAGGGCGTAGACCGCCGACAGGATCACCCCGGTGGCGGCGAACAGGGCAGCCCAGGTCGACGCGCCATAGGTCCCGGTCATGGTCAGGATTTCACCGACGAAGCCGGAGGTGCCCGGCAGGCCGACGTTGCCCATGGTGAACAGCAGGAACACCGCCGCGTACCACGGCATGCGGTTCACCAGCCCGCCGTAGAAGGCGATCTCGCGGGTGTGCATGCGGTCGTAGACGACGCCGACGCAGAGGAACAGCGCGCCCGAGATCAGGCCGTGGCTCAGCATCTGATAGATCGCGCCCTGCACCCCGGTCGGATTGCCGGCGAAGATGCCCATGGTCACGAAGCCCATGTGAGCGACCGAGCTATAGGCGATCAGCTTCTTGATGTCGGTCTGACGGAAGGCGACCAGCGAGGTGTAGATCACCGCGATCACCGACAGGCTGAACACCAGCGGCTGAAACTGCCACGAGGCGTCCGGGAACATCGGCAGGCAGAAGCGCAGGAAGCCGTAGCCGCCGAGCTTCAGCAGGATGCCGGCCAGGATCACCGA
>CANJMO010000092.1 GCA_947475845.1 Caulobacteraceae bacterium
CATGGTCAAATGCATCTACTGCGGCCTGTGCCAGGAGGCCTGCCCGGTGGACGCCATCGTCGAAGGACCGAACTTCGAGTTCGCCACGGAAACCCGTGAGGAACTGCTGTTCGACAAGCAGCGCCTGCTCGACAACGGAGACCGTTGGGAGCGGGAGATCGCGAAGAATCTGGAACTGGACGCGCCCTACCGATAAAGACGGGCGCGATTCCGGGGGCTGAAATTTAGGGACGGGCGCGGCGCTTTGTTGGCGGCGCGCGGATACTGCGAGAGGGGTTCAACGGCGTGTCTTTGCAGGCGGTCGCCTTTTATCTGATGGCTCTGGTGAGCGTGGTCTCGGCGTTGCTCGTCGTGTCCGCGAAGAATCCGGTGCACTCGGTGCTGTACCTGATCACCGTGTTCTTCTCGGCGGCGGGTCTGTTCGTGCTGATGGGCGCCGAGTTCCTCGCCATGCTGCTGGTCGTCGTTTACGTCGGCGCGGTGGCGGTGCTGTTCCTGTTCGTCGTCATGATGCTGGACGTCGATTTCGTCGCCCTTCGCCAGGGCTTCGCGCGCTACCTGCCGATTGGTGGGGCCATCGGCGTGATCCTGCTGGTGGAGATGGTGCTGGTCGCCACCGCCGTCGCCGAGCATGGCGCCGCGGCCAAGTACGCCGCGCCCCTGGCGGCCGGCGAGATCAGCAACACCGAGGCCATCGGCCGGGTGCTCTACACCGACTACCTCTACCTGTTCGAGGCCGCGGGTCTGGTGCTGCTGGTGGCCATGATCGGCGCCCTCGTCCTGACCCTGCGCCACCGTCCGGGCGTCAAGCGCCAGAACATCGCCGCCCAGGTTGGCCGCACCCCGGCCAAGGGAATGGAAATCGTTCAGATCAAAGACGGCGCGGGGATTCCGGAATGATTACGCTCCCCATGTACCTGACGGTCGCCGCGGCCCTGTTCACCATCGGGGTGCTGGGCATCTTCGTGAACCGCAAGAACATCATCGTCATCCTGATGTCGATCGAGCTGATCCTGCTGGCGGTGAACATCAATCTGGTGGCGTTCTCGGTCTACCTGCACGACGTGGTGGGGCAGATCTTCGCCCTGTTCGTGCTGACCGTGGCCGCGGCCGAGGCGGCGGTCGGCCTGGCCATCCTCGTCACCTTCTTCCGTAACCGCGGCGATATCGCCGTGGACGACGCCAACCTGATGAAGGGCTGATGGGCGTGCAGAGTCTTGTCACCATCCTCCTGTTCGCGCCTTTGCTGGGCGCCGCCGTCGCGGGCCTGTTCGGGACCAACTTCATCGGCTTCTTCGGCCTGCGCCGCGGCATCGGCGACATCCCCTCGCAAGCGGTCACCACCGGCCTACTGTTCCTGTCCTGCGCCCTGGCGTGGGTGAACTTCTCGCAGCAGGTGTGGGGCCACGCCGAGCCGTTCACGGTCCATCTGGCCGATTTCATCAACGTCGGCGATTTCCGCTCGGCGTGGTCGATCCGCATCGACACGCTCAGCACCGTGATGCTGGTGGTGGTGACCTCGGTCTCCAGCCTCGTGCACCTCTACAGCTGGGGCTACATGGCCGAGGACGACAGCCGTCCGCGCTTCTTCGCCTACCTGTCGCTATTCACCTTCGCCATGCTGGCGCTGGTCACCGCCAACGACTTCATGCAGCTGTTCTTCGGCTGGGAAGGGGTGGGCCTGGCGTCCTATCTGCTGATCGGCTTCTGGTACAAGAAGCCCACGGCCAGCGCCGCCGCCATCAAGGCCTTCGTCGTGAACCGGGTAGGGGACTTCGGTTTCGCGCTCGGCATCATGGCCGTCTACTGGATGTTTCACACCATCACCTTCCCCGAGCTGTTTCCGCAGATCGCGGCGCGGGCGGGGACGAGCTGGCATTTCCTGGACTGGGACTACAGCGCGCTGGATCTGGCGGCGATCCTCCTGTTCGTCGGCGCCATGGGCAAGTCGGCCCAGTTCTTCCTGCACACCTGGCTGCCGGACGCCATGGAAGGCCCGACCCCGGTGTCGGCCCTGATCCACGCGGCGACCATGGTCACCGCCGGCGTCTACATGGTCTGCCTGCTGTCGCCTTTGTTCGAGTACGCGCCGCAGGCCAAGGTGGTGGTGACCCTGATCGGCGCCGTCACCGCCCTGTTTGCGGCCACGATCGGCCTGGCTCAGAACGACATCAAGCGGGTGATCGCCTACTCGACCTGTTCGCAGCTGGGCTACATGTTCTTCGCCGCCGGCGTCGGCGCCTACCAATCCTCGATGTTCCACCTGTTCACCCACGCCTTCTTCAAGGCGCTGCTGTTCCTGGGCGCGGGCTCGGTGATCATGGGCATGCACCATGAGCAGGACATGCGGAAGATGGGCGGGCTGTGGAAGCTGATGCCCATCACCTGGATCGTCATGCTGATCGGCACGGTTGCCATCACGGGCGTCGGCCTGCCGATCGAAATCGGCGGCCACGAGTTCGGCTTCGCCGGGTTCTATTCCAAGGACTCGATCATAAACGCCGCCTACGCCGCCGCGACCGAGCACGCCAATCCGATGGCCGGTTTCGCCTTCTTCGTCGGCCTGTTCGCCGCCGGCCTGACCAGCTTCTATAGCTGGCGCCTGATTTTCATGACCTTCCATGGAACGGCCAAGTGGGCCCACGCCGGCCATGGCCACGATGACCACGGGCACGGCCACGACGACCACGCCAGCCACGCCCAGATCGAGACCCATTCCGAGCCCCTGGAAGACCACGGCCACGCCCATGATGACCACGGACACGGCCATGGCGATCACAAGCCGCACGAGAGCCCGTGGGTGATCATCGTTCCGCTGCTGCTGCTCGCTTTCGGCGCGATCTTCGCCGGTTACGCCTTCTTCGAAAAGTTCGTCGGACCCGAGCGGGCCGAGTTCTGGAAGGCTGCGATCTTTACCCTGCCGACCAATCACGTGCTGGCCGGCGGCGAAGCTCCGGAGTGGGTGCTGTGGGCGCCGCTGACGGTGACCGCGATCGGCTTTGTGCTGGCTTGGCTGTTCTACGTGAAGTTCGAAGGCTCGGGCGCGCGCATCGCCGCCAAGAAGGGCCCGCTTTGGTCGTTCCTCTACAACAAGTGGTACTTCGACGAGCTTTATGAGTTCGTCTTCGTGCGCGGGGCCAAGGCGCTGGGCGACATCTTCTGGAAGGTCGGCGATCAGAAGCTGATCGACGGCCTCGGCCCCGACGGCGTCGCCGCCGTGTCGGCCGCGGTCGGCAAGAAGACCGGCCAGCTACAGTCCGGCTTCGTCTATCATTACGCGTTCGTGATGCTGCTGGGGGTGGCCGGCTTGCTCAGCTTCGCCCTCTGGGCCTGGGGTTAAGCCATGACCGGAATCCTCAGCCTCGTTACCTTCCTGCCGATGGTCGGCGTCGCCGCCATCATCGCCCTGCGCGTGTTCGGCCAGTCCAAGGACCAGGCCAAGACCGAGACCACCGGCAAGTGGATCGCCCTGATCACGACCCTGGCGACCTTCGCCGTGTCGATCGTGCTGACGGTGCAGTTCGACCGCAATACCGCGGCGTTCCAGTTCGTCGAGGACATCCCCTGGTTCCTGGGTTCGGGTTACCGCATGGGCGTGGACGGCATCTCGGTGCTGTTCGTCCTTTTGACCGCCTTCCTGCTGCCGATCTGTATCGCGGCCAGCTGGAAGTCGATCGAGAAGCGGGTGCTCGAATACCTGATCGCCTTCCTGATCCTGGAGACCCTGGTGATCGGCGTGTTCTGCGCGCTCGACATCACCCTGTTCTATCTGTTCTTCGAAGGCGGCCTGCTGCCGATGTTCCTGATCATCGGCATCTGGGGCGGCCAGCGCCGGGTCTATGCTGCGTTCAAGTTCTTCCTCTACACCCTGCTCGGCTCGGTGCTGATGCTGGCCGCGATCCTCTACATGATCAGCGTCGCCCACACCTCGTCGATCCCCGAGCTGATGCTTTTCCACTTCGATCCGAAGGTGCAGACCTGGCTGTTCCTGGCCTTCTTCGCCTCGTTCGCGGTGAAGATGCCGATGTGGCCGGTGCACACATGGTTGCCCGACGCCCACGTCGAAGCGCCGACCGCCGGTTCGGTGATCCTGGCCGGCATCCTGCTGAAGCTCGGCGGCTACGGCTTC
>CANJMO010000093.1 GCA_947475845.1 Caulobacteraceae bacterium
CGTGAAGGCGCCGTAGTCGAGGTAGGATTTCACCCGCGCCAGGGCGGCGCACAGCTGTTCGTTGCCCACCACCATGCCCACGCGCCAGCCGGCCATGGCGTAGGTCTTGGACAGGGAGTTGATCTCCACCGCGACGTCCTTGGCACCTTCGACCTGCAGGATCGAGGGCGGCGGATTGTTGTCGAAGTAGATCTCCGAGTAGGCGACGTCCGACAGCACGATCAGGTCGTGCTTCTTGGCCAAGCGGATCACCTCTTTATAGAAGTCCAGATCGACCCATTGCGCCTGCGGGTTGGACGGATAGCTGACGATCACCGCCAGGGGCGGCTTGGACGACTCCTGCACCGCCGTCGAAATACCTGACAGGTACTGCTCGGGCGACAGGGCCGGCACATGCTGGATCACGCCGCCGGCCATGATGAAGCCATAGGCATGGATCGGATAGGCGGGGTTGGGGCAGATGACCACGTCGCCGGGGGCGGTGATGGCCTGCGCCAGGTTGGCGAAGCCTTCCTTGGACCCAAGAGTGGCGATCACTTCCTTGTCGGGATTCAATTTCACGCCAAACCGGCGGTCGTAGTAGTTGGCCATGGCCTTGCGCAGGCCAGGAATGCCCTTGGACGCCGAATAGCGGTTGGTCCGCGGGCGCTGAATGGTCTCGATCAGCTTGTCGACGATCGGTTGCGGCGTCGGCATGTCGGGATTGCCCATGCCGAAGTCGATGATGTCCACGCCCTCGGCGCGCAGGCGCGCCTTGATACGGTTGACCTCTTCGAAGATGTACGGCGGCAGCCGCTGGATGCGGTAAAAATCGGTTTTCATTGGCCTGTCGGTCCTTGAGACCGCGCGAGAGGATCTTGGACGCCTGGATAGACCGCCGGCGGGCGGGTTCCAAGCAAGCGGATGAGTTTTCGGCCTTCGTCAGCTATCGAGCCGGCGAAGGCGCCTTAGCTCGATCGCGCTGATCCTTGGCGAACTTGGCGGTCTTGTCGGACAGGGCGGCGGCTTCCGCGTGCGTGGGCAGCGCCTCAGCCTTGCTGCGCTCTTCCTTGGCGAACGCCTCGGTCCCGTACAGAGTCTGGGGGTAGATCACCGACATTCCCTGGGTTTCGCGCCGGGTGCGCAAGGTGTCGAACACGTTGCGGGTCCAGGCGGTCGCCGGGCGTACATCCTGCGGCGCCTCCGGCATCGATACGAAGCTGGGGTAAGTGGCGTCGGCCCGATTGACCTTGCTCAGCTCCTCGGCGAGCGGCGACGTTACATCGGCCACCGGCTGGGCGAACGGATAGCTGGGCGTGGCGCAGCCGCCGAGGCCAAAACCGGCCAGCACGAGGCTTCCCGCCAGGGCCCCAAGGGCCGCCGTACGGGACGATGTTCGCCGGAAGGATCGCACAAAGGCGTCGGCCATCGATAAAACCACAGGTTCGTCGTTCAATTCCGTTTCGGTCTTATGCGATGATGGGCCCGAACGAAAGAGCGAGCCGCCGGCTCGCACGCAAGGATTGATCGGCATGAGCGAAAAAACGGCCGCCAAGAAGCCAAAGCCCAAGGCCGTGAAGGCTGCGCCCGCGGCGAAAACCACGGCGCCGGCGATCAAACAAGCCAGGACCGCCCCTCTCCCGCCCAAGAAAACCGCCAAAGCCAAGCCGGCGATTCGCAAACCCGCGCCTCAAGCCCCGCCTAAACCAGCCTCCAAGCCCGGCCCGGATATCTCGGCCTCCAGCTTCATGCAGGACCTGATGCAGTCGCCGCCCAACCGCGAGGCGATGGAACAGCTGTCGATGAACCTGGCCCGCGCCGCCCTCACCGCCCAAGGCGCCATGGCCGAGGCCGCCCTGCGCCGGGCCGAGGCGCCCTCATCGCTCAACAATGACCCGTTCAATACCGGCCCCGCTTTTGGCGAGGTGATGCGCCAGCTGGCCTCCCAGCCCGACCGCCTGATGCGCTCCCAGGCCGAGCTGTTCACCCGATACATGGACCTGTGGCAGTCGACCGCCCGCCGTATCGGCGTCGGCGAGATCGACACGCCCATCGCCGCGCCCCAGGCCGGCGACCGCCGCTTCTCCGACCCGGAGTGGCAGTCCAACCCTCTGTTCGACGTGATCAAGCAGTCTTACCTGCTGTCCTCCAACTGGCTGAACGAGCTCGTCTCCAGCGTCGAGGATGTCGAACCCCTGACCAAGCGCCGCGCCGAGTTCTTCATGAAGATGATGACCGACGCCTTTTCCCCGTCGAACTTCCTGATCTCCAACCCCGCCGCCCTGCGCGAGGCGGTGGAAACGCGCGGCGAGAGCCTGGTGCGCGGCATGGAAAACTTCGCCGCCGATCTGGAGCGCGGCGGCGGCAGCCTGCAGATCACCCAGACCGACACTTGCAAATTCGAGGTCGGTGTCAACGTCGCCACCGCGCCCGGCAAGGTGGTGTTCCGCAACGAGCTGCTGGAGCTGCTGCAGTTCTCGCCGACGACCGAGTCCGTCAGCGACGTCCCGCTGCTGATCTTCCCGCCGTGGATCAACAAGTACTACATCCTCGACCTGCGCCCCGAGAACTCGATGATCCGCTGGCTGACCGGCCAGGGCTTCACGGTGTTCGTCGCCTCCTGGGTCAACCCCGACGGCAATCAGGCCGAAAAGGCGTTCGAGGACTATATGCTCGAGGGCGTCCAGGCCGCCGTGACCGCGGTGCTGAAGCAGACCGGGGCCAAGACGGTGAATGCGGTCGGCTACTGCATTGCCGGCACATTGCTGTCCTGCACCCTCGCCTACATGGCGGCCAAGGGCGACGACCGGATCAGCTCGGCGACCTTCTTCGCGGCCCAGCAGGACTTCAGCGAGAGCGGCGACCTGCGCCTGTTCACGGACGAGGACTGGCTGCGGGTGATCGAGGTCAGCATGGACAACGCCGGCGGCTTCCTGCCCGGCCGCGTGATGTCCGACACCTTCAACGCCCTGCGCGCCAACGACCTGGTGTGGGGTTTCTTCATCTCCAACTACCTGCTGGGCAAGGAGCCGCGGCCGTTCGACCTGCTGTTCTGGAACGCCGACCAGACCCGGATGCCCAAGAAGCTGCACATGGAATATCTGCGCCGCTTCTATCAGGAGAACGCGCTCAGCAAGGGCGAGCTGGAGTTGGCCGGGGTCAGGCTGGACCTCAAGAAGGTCAAGACGCCGATCTACGCCATGGCCTCCAAGGAGGACCATATCGCCCCGTTCCGCTCGGTCTATCGCGGCACGAGCCTGTTCGGCGGGCCGGTGACCTTCGTCCTGGCCGGCTCGGGCCACATCGCCGGAGTGATCAACGCGCCGGTGGCGGTCAAATATCAGCACTGGCTACACGACGCCCGCCCCGCCACGCCCGATGAATGGGTCGCCGCCGCCAACGAGCACCCCGGCTCGTGGTGGCCGCACTGGGCTGCGTGGCTGAAGCAGCGCTCCGGCGCGCAGGTTCCCGCCCGCGATCCGGCCAAGGGCCCGCTGAAGCCGATCGAGGACGCGCCCGGAGCCTATGTGAAGGTGAAGTCCTAAGCGGAGTGTGGCTTTATAAGTCGGCCGAAAACTGTTCGATCTTCAAACAAAAGCCGCGCACTCGGCGTATCGGATTGTTGCGCTAACCTGGATGCATCAAGCAACCCTATGAAGATTGAAGTGCTGGCCCGCCCGCATGGACTAGACACCGATTGCGAAATTTCCGTCTTTAGGTATCAGATGGGGCAACGGTAACTGCGGCGCATGGGCCACGCCCGCGCAGTCGCAGAACCTAGGGACACCATAGGGCGAAGGAATCGAGATGCGCAATTCAAGCCAACTGGGGCGTCTGGCCGTCGGGGCCGGCATTGGCGCCATGGCCATGCTGATGGCGTCGAGCGCGATGGCGCAACGCGACCGCAAGGTCAATCTGTACAACGGTCCGGACGCGACGCTGCAGGTCAACACCTCGGACGGCAACTCGGGCGCCGCCCCTCCCGGCTCGGCCGCTCCGAACAAGGATCCGAAGGA
>CANJMO010000094.1 GCA_947475845.1 Caulobacteraceae bacterium
ATCCCGATGATCTGCTCTTCCGTGAACCTTGATCGTTTCATTCGTCCGTCCCTTCCTTGGGGCGGACTCTAATTATTTCTGGAGGAGTTTCAGGGGGTCACGTCACTGCCCCCATTCTGATTGCGTCCCATCCACGCCTTCGTACTCTCAGAGTAGGCGGAGACAACTTGGCGCTCGATTGCGTCCGGCGATGAAGCCGCGCACCGAGTGAACTTGCCATCCGATCGCCTTGGCCAGTTCGTCTGCGCTGTCGGCTGCGCGAAGTTCTCGCGATCAGGGGCACATTGAGCAGCGCCATTCTGGCCGCCGAACCCAATTGCCCCAGGCCGAGTCACTACTTCCGGGTTTTTGGATCGTTGACCGCCGCCTACAAGCTCATTGGGTTCACGGAAATGCCGGGCGGGCCGAAGCGCAAAGGCCGAGCTGTCAGGACGAGTGCTATCGACTGGAGATAAGTTAGGGTCCGACTGCCTCCACCGCCACCGCCGGGCCGGCTGGCTGGCTTTGAGCCTCGCCCAGGGGCGCCCGTCGCCTACTGATAAAGACCCTTGAAGGTCTCCCTGAGGACGTTCTTCTGCACCTTGCCCATGGTGTTGCGCGGCAGCTCGTCGACGAACAGAACCCGCTTGGGCCGCTTGTACTTGGCCAGCGACTGCTCAAGCGCCGCCAGGATCACGCTCTCCTGCAGCTCAGCCCCCGGCCTGGCCGTGACCACGGCGGTGACCCCTTCGCCGAAGTCGGGATGCGGCAACCCGATCACCGCCGCCTCCAGCACCCCCGGCATGGCGTCGATCTCGGCCTCGACCTCCTTGGGGTAGACGTTGAAGCCGCCCGAAATGACCAGGTCCTTGGAACGGCCGACGATGTGCAGATAGCCTCGCGCGTCGAAACGGCCGAGATCGCCGGAGATGAAATAGCCATCGTCGCGGAAGTCGGCGGCGGTCTTGTCCGGCATCCGCCAGTAGCCCTTGAACACATTGGGTCCGCGGATCTCGATCATCCCCACCTCGCCCTGCGGCAGCGCCGCTCCGCTTTCCGGATCGGCGATCCGTATCTCGGTCCCGGGCAGGGGCGGGCCGACCGTTCCGGCCACGCGGTCTCCGTCATAGGGGTTGGAGCTGTTCATATTGGTCTCGGTCATGCCGTACCGCTCCAGAATGCGGTGGCCGGTGCGTTCGGACCAGGCGTTGTGGGTCTCTTCCAGAAGCGGCGCCGATCCTGAAATGAACAGCCGCATGCCCGCCGTCGCCGCCCGGGTCAGGCCTGGATGCTGCAGCATCCGTACATAGAAGGTCGGCACGCCCATCATTACCGAGGCGCCGGGCATCCGGGCCAGCATCTGGTCCGCGTCGAACTTCGAAAGGCAGATCATCGACGCCCCCGCCATCAGGGTCACGTTAGTGGCCACGAACAGACCGTGGGTATGGAAGATCGGCAAGGCGTGAAGCAGCACATCGTCGGCCTCATAGCGCCAGAGCCGGGCCAGGGTTGTTGAGTTGGCGATGAGGTTTCCATGGCTGAGCACAGCGCCCTTGGACCGGCCGGTAGTGCCAGAGGTGTAGAGGATGGCGGCGGCGTCGTCGGCGCCGCGCCCCACGTCCTCGAACAGGGGACTGAGCGCTTGCGCCCGCTGCAGGAGTGAGCCGCTGCGCCCGTCCGCGCCCAGCGTCTCGACGGCTCCGACCCCCAGTCGCGCCGCCAGGGCGCCGGCGGCGTCGGCCTGGGCCGGATCGCAGACCACCAGCGCCGGCTCGGCGTCGCCGATGAAATACTCCAGTTCGGCCAGAGTGTAGGCGGTATTCAGAGGCAACCAGATCGCTCCGGCGCGCACGCAGGCCAGGTAGAGGACGATGGCCTCGGCGCTCTTTTCAACCTGCGCCGCCACCCGATCGCCGGGCTTGACGCCGCGCTGGACCAGGGCATGGGCCAGCCGCGCCGACAACGACAGCATGTCGCCGTAAGACAGCACCCGGTCGCTTGCGTCGGGCTGCGGCGAAATGATGAAGGGTCGCTCGGGCCCCGCCATGCGCTCACGGACTTGGCCGAAGAGATGATTGGTCACAGTCTGTTCCAGCTCCCTGTCGGCGCTTTGTTGGCCGCTTGGATGGCGGTGTACAGCGCCCGCAGGAAGACGCTAGATATGGACCACAAAAATAAAAGGGGGGAGCGATGCGCTTGGATGCCCAAACGCTCGCCGTAGCGCCATGACGATTTCAGGCGTGGCCTTGCTAGCCATCTGCACGCTTCTGGGCGCCTTTCTCGGCGATTGGCTCGGCGCCATGCTCGGCGTGAAGGCCAATGTCGGCGGTGTCGGCATCGCCATGGTCATGCTGATCGCCGCCCGCCTCTGGCTGGCCCGCACAAAGCGTCTCAGCAGCGGCCTCAAGTTCGGCGTCCAGTTCTGGGGCGCCCTCTACATCCCCATCGTGGTGGCCATGGCCGCCAACCAGAATGTCGTCTCGGCCATGGAGTCCGGGCCGCTGGTGCTGGTCGCGGCGACAGCCGCCGTCGTGGTCTGCTTCATCGCCGTCGCCGTCTTCAACCGCCTTGGCGGCCCGGTGGAGACCATGGATGAGATCGAGGCGCGCGAGGCGCTCGAACGGGAGTTGATCACATGATCGGCCCGATGATCGCCCACGTCCTGCAGGCCAACGCCCTGCTCACCGCCTTCGCCTTTGTCGGCCTCGTCATGTGGCTGTCGGCGGCCATCTCGAAATACCTGACCATCGGCCGCATCCACGGCTCGGCGATCGCCATCATGCTCGGCCTGGCGCTGGCCTTCGTCGGCGGCGCGATCACCGGCGGCAAGAGCGGTTTGGCCGACATCCCCATGCTATCGGGCATCGGCCTGATGGGCGGGGGCATGCTGCGCGATTTCGCCATCGTCGCCACCGCCTTCGAGGTCGATGTCGACAAGGCGCGTAACGCCGGATTGGTGGGGGCCCTGGCCCTGTGCTTGGGCACCGTGCTGCCGTTCATGGTCGGGGTCGCCGCCGCTATCTCGTTCGGCTACAGGGACGCGGTGTCGCTGACCACCATCGGCGCCGGCGCAATCACCTATATCGTCGGGCCTGTGACCGGCGCGGCGCTGGGCGCCAGCTCTGCGGTCATCGCCCTGTCCATCGCCACCGGCGTGTTCAAGGCGGTGCTGGTGATGATCGGCACCCCTCTGCTCGCCCGCTTCGTCGGCCTCGACAATCCGCGCAGCGCCATGGTGTTCGGCGGGCTGATGGGCACGGTCAGCGGCGTCTCCGGCGGCCTTGCGGCCACCGACCGGCGCCTCGTGCCCTACGGCGCCCTCACGGCCACCTTCCACACGGGGCTTGGCTGCCTTGTGGCGCCGTCGATCCTTTATCTGATCGTCCGCGCCCTGGTCGGGGCCTAGGCGCGGTTCGGGCCGCCTTGCCAAGAAAAGGATTGTACTCCAAGATGTCACAATAGGCAGTCAACAGAACTGTCGGGATTTGGGAGGAATGCGATGGCTTTGGACACGCGGGCTAGTCTATTGTTGGGTGTCGCTGTTGCTGCCCTCGCCACTTCCGGGGCTCTGGCCCAGGAAGCCGGCTCCGGGGCGCCGGCCGCCGGCGGCATCGAAGAAGTGGTGGTCACCGCCTCTCGCGTGCGCACCGGTTTCACCGCCCCGACCCCGACCAGCGTGGTCGGCGAAGCCCTGATCGAGAAGCGCGGCGTGACCAACATCGCCGAAGTGCTGAACGAAGTTCCGTCCTTCCGCGCCAGCGCCACCACCGCCACCAACCAGCGGACGTCCGGCTTCCCCGGGGGCACCTTCCTCGACCTGCGCGGCCTCAACGGCGTCGGGCCCGACGCCACGGCGCGGACCCTGGTGCTGATCGACGGTCACCGTTATCAGCCGTCGGTCGCCAACATGCTGGTCGACGCCAACATG
>CANJMO010000095.1 GCA_947475845.1 Caulobacteraceae bacterium
CGGGCGTGCTGTGGTCCAAGACCATGTACTCCAGCTACAAGCCCCTGAACCTGTTCGCCGCCAGCGAGCAGGCGCAGTCGGCGCCGACGGTGAACTTCAACATCGCCGCGCCCACGACCGGCGGAGCCATGATGGCCGGTCCCAAGCCGACCACCGGGGCCCCTGCGGCCGCGCCGTCGGCGGCTCCCGGCGCTCCGGCTAAGTGAGCATGCTTTCCAGGGCGGCGCGGACGCCGGTTTTCGCCGCCCTCTGTGCTTTTGTACTGTGTTTCCTGATCGCGGCGCCCGGCCGCGCGGCGCCGACCTTTCCGGCGCTGACCGGCTGGGTGGTCGACGACGCCCATATGCTGTCGCCGCAGGTGCAGGCCGACCTGACCCAGAAGCTGGCCGCGCTGGATGCGAGCAACAGCCGCCAGCTGATCGTGGTCACCTTGCCCTCGCTGCAAGGCTACGACATCGCCGACTACGGCTATCAGCTGGGCCGGGCCTGGGGCGTGGGGCAGAAGGCGACCAACAACGGCGCCCTGTTCATCATCGCCCCCAATGAGCGCAAGGTGCGCATCGAGGCCGGTTACGGCGTCGAGGGCGTGCTGACCGACGCCATGACCAGCGTGATCCTGCAGCGCGCGGTGCTGCCCCGGTTCAAGGCCGGCGATATGCCGGGCGGGGTGGTGGCGGGCACGCAGGCCCTGATTGAGCAATTGAGCCTCGATCCTTCGGTCGCCGAACAGAAGGCCGCCGAGGCCGCCAGCCAGCGCCAGACGTCGTCCGGGCGCGGCGGAAGTCCGTTCGGGCTGATCGTGGTGGTGCTGATCGTGGTGTTCGTGCTGCGCAGCGTGATGAGCGGTGGTGGACGCGGCGGGCGCGGCGGAGGCGGCGGCGGACTTCTGGCCGGGATGTTGCTCGGAAGCCTACTGAGTGGCGGCGGACGGCGTGATGACGACTGGGGCGGCGGCGGCGGCGGTGGTTTCGGCGGCGGAGGAGGGGGCTCCTTCGGTGGCGGCGGATCCTCAGGGAGCTGGTAGAATGCTGAGCGAAGCCGATCACGCGTCTATCGCCGCCGCGGTGGCCAAGGCGGAGGCCTCCACCTCGGGCGAAATCCTGTGCGTGCTGTCCAAGAAGGTGTCCAACTATCGCGAGACGCCGCTGGCGTGGGCGACGGCGGCGGCCCTGGTCGTTCCGCCTTTAGCGGTGGCCTTCGGTCTGCATCCGTGGCTGCTGTCGCAGGCGGGCGGGGACTGGGTGGCGACCAACGCCACGACCCTGGACGCCTCGGTGCGCGTGGCCCTGACCAGCTACGCCATGGTGCAGATGGTGATTTTCGTGGCGGTGGCGGGCGCTATCGCCCTGGCTACGCCCCTGAAGCTGGCATTGACGCCAAAGGCCCTCAAGCACCGGCGGCTGCGTCAGGCGGCCATGCAGCAGTTGCAGGCCACGCGCCTGCTGGGCGCTACGGCGGCGGTCGTGATCTTCGCGGCGCAGGACGAGCGGATGGTGATCGTGGTGGCCGACGAGGCCATCCACCTGAAGGCGGGCGATGCGGCATGGGACGCGGCGGTCGCGGCGGTGCTGGCCGGCATCCGCAACGGGGATCCGGCGGCGGGCTTCGTGGCGGCTATCGAAATGTGCGGGGGGTATCTGGCCGAGCACTTCCCGTCGACGGGGGCGCGGCGCAATGCCCTGTCCGACGGGCTCGTGGAATTATGAGCGGCCGGACAGGGCTTTAGGCGTTTAGCTTAGCTCTTGGGCGGAGCGGGCGGGCCGGTGAACCAGCCGTCCAGTTCGGTGGAGGCCAGGACGTGATCCTTGGCTTCCTTCATGAAGTCGGCGCGGGTGGCGCCGGCGGGCAGGTTGATGGTCTTGTCCAGGGCGAACACCTGATAGTGGTAGATGTGCGAGACGCCGGCGGGCGGACGCGGGCCCATGTACTCGGTCTTGCCCTGGATGTTCTTGCCCATGACCATGCCCTTGGGCAGAGCGCCGGAGCCTTGCGGCGGCAGGCCGCCGGGCAGGGAAGTCACGTTCGCCGGGATGCCCCAGGCCAGCCAATGCAGGATCGGAACGCCGTCGCGGTTGGCGTCGCCGTCTTCCAGCGCCACGGCGAAGGACTTGGTGCCCTTGGGCGCGTTGATCCAGGTCAGTTGCGGAGAATTCGACGGGCCGTAGCTGGACAGGGAGACGGGGATGCGCTCGCCTTCCTTGAAGTCCTTGGACAGCAGGGTCATGCCTTCCTTGCCCATCAGGCCAAAGGTGGCGCGGATCATGTTCGGCTGGATGCCGAATTCTTCAGCCGCGAGGGCCCCGAAGCCGACAGTGGCGGCGGCGGCAAGCGCGACGGAAAATACCAAGGCTTTCATAAGTATCCCTCTCCCTAGACCGTCTCCTGTTTTCCGGAGAGCGGCTGTTCTAATTCTATAAGCTGCACATTGACCCTGGTACGGGTCAAAATTCAAGGCTGGATTAGATTGTTCATGGCGTCCCGGTCCAGCATTTCCGCCAACTGGCGCTTGGCGCGGTAGACCCTGACCTCGACCGCCTTGGCGCTGAGACCCAGAACGGCGCCGGCGTCCTTGTGCGACAGGCCTTCCAGCACGGTCAGCACCAGGGGCTCCTTGAGGGCGGCGGGCAGGGCGGCGATGGCTTGGTCCAGCGCTTTGAGCGCGTAGCCGGCTCCCATGGTTTCATCCGCGCCAGCGGCGGTGTCGGCCACCGCTTCGGTCTCCTCGGGGCCGCGACGGCTGAGGCCGAAGGCGCGCCGGACCGCCTCGCGGCGTCCGCGGTCGCGGCATTTGTTGAGGGCGATTCGTCTGAGCCAAGCCTCGAACGGCCGCGCGGAGTCATAGCGCGAGAGGTTGGACATGGCGGCGACGAAGGCGTCCTGCAGCACATCGTAGGCCTCGTCCGCGTCGCCGACGTAGCGCCGGATGAAGCGGTACAGCCAGTGCTTGTGGCGGCCCATCAATAGGGAAAAGGCGCGCTGTTCGCCCGCGCGCGCGCGGCGGACGAGATCGGCGTCGGACTCGGCCTCGGCCTTGGTCAAAACGGTCCGATTGTCAGGGATTCGAAGACTTTCTGATCAAGGATCTGCTGTTGTTGGGGCGTCAGCACGGCGCGCACCTCCAGCACATACAAAATCGTCTCCCGCTGCAGCGACCCCATCGAGGACTGCAGATGCTCCAGGGCGCGTTGGGCCGCGGTGCCGAGCGCCATCTCATTGGCGAGGGCTTCGCCCAGCTCGGCGTTGGCCGAACCGATCTGCGCGCGCAGGGTGTTGCGCTGGTGGGCGTAGCGGTCTTCGATCTGGTCGATCTTTGTCCGTTGGTCAGGGGTCAGCTTGAGGTCCTGGTGGACCATCTGGGCGACGGTGTCGCGCAGCAGCAGACGGGAGCGGGGCGCTTCGGTCTTGAGGTGATCCGCGCCTAGCTTAGCGCCGATGAAAGCGGCCAGACCGGCCAGGACGACAGTGATGACCAGGTTGCGCCAAAAGGCGCTGTTCATGCACCGCCTCCAAGGCGGATCGACGGGGCGAGCAGGCCGTCTTCGGACAGGACGCCCATTTCGGACAGGTGGACCGGCTTGGCGCCGTTCATGGCGCCGAAGGCCAGGCCAATGGCCAGGGCGGCGATGGTCATGGCCACCTGAACCCGCGCGCCTGCGCCGGCCGCGGCGCGGCGCTGCTGCACCGCCGACCAGACCTTGTCTTCGAGGCCGTCGAGCGCCGGATCGAGTTCGATGCCGGCCAGGGCGTTCAGTCTATCGTCGATGGAAGGGGACATGTTCTCAGCCTGGCTTGGGGGCGCCAATGACTTGGCCGTTGATGGTGATCTTGACGAGGCTGCCGCCAGATCGGAAGAGCACAC
>CANJMO010000096.1 GCA_947475845.1 Caulobacteraceae bacterium
GTGTGGTCGTACCTGAGCCAGTTCATGTACACCAAGTGGGTGATCGTGGTGGACGACGACATCGACGCCCGCGACTGGAAAGACGTCATGTGGGCCCTCAGCACCCGCATGGACCCCGCCCGCGACATCACGGTGATCGAGAACACCCCGATCGACTACCTCGACTTCGCCTCGCCGGAATCCGGCCTCGGCTCCAAGATCGGCCTGGACGCCACCAACAAATGGCCGCCCGAAACCCACCGCGAATGGGGCGAGCAGATCGCCATGGACCCCGAGGTGGTGAAAACCGTCAGCGAGAAGTGGGCGAAGCTGGGATTGCCCGGCGGCGGCGCGCCGATCTGGAAATAGGAACGCTGAGCTCGATACCCGCGTTATTGGCCCAGGACCCCATCCACCGGAGCCGATCGTCATGAAAACCCACCTTATCCTGGGCGCGGCCATCGCGGCCCTGATCGCCACACCCGTCCTCGCCCAGACCACTGTGCGCGAGAACACCACCGAAAACGCCGACGGTTCGACCACCACGGTCACCAAGTCGGTCAAGAAGGATGCGGGCGGCACCGCCCCCGGCGCGGCGGGCGGCGTCGTGGCGGGCGCCCTGGTCGGCGGGCCGATCGGCGCGATTGTCGGCGGCATCGCCGGCGCCACGGTCGGCCACGAGGTCGCCCCGCCGACCAAGGTGCGCACCTATGTCACCACCCAGACCAGCGCCCCGATCGCCTATTCCGGAAAGATCGAATTGGGTGAACCGCTCGCCGGCGAGGTCGTCTGGCTCGATGTGCCCGAATACCCCAAGTACCGCTGGGCCTATCTGAACGGCGAGCGCGTGGTGCTCGACAACGATAGCCATCGCGTGGTGGCCATCTACACCAACTAAGAACCCGGCTGGGTTAGCGGAAAGGCGCGCTTAACGGCGCGCCTTTTTGCGTCTCTGAAGCTTGCGGCTCACCCCCGCCCTCCCCCATATGGCCGCATGGACAAAAACCTGTTGCATGATCTGGTTCGCGGCGCGCTTAAGGCCGGTGCGGACGCCGCCGAAGCCGTCGTCGGCGAGCGGCAATCCCTCTCCGTCGGGGTCCGCCTGGGCGAGCTCGAGGAAGTCGAGCGCGAAGAGGCCCGCGATCTGGGCCTGCGCGTCTTCATCGGCCAGCGCCAGGCCACCGTGTCCGGCTCCGACATCTCCAAGGAAGCGCGGGACAAGCTGCTCGACCGCGCCATGAACATGGCCCGCCTGGCCCCCGAGGAGCCCTACACCGGCCTCGCGCCGAAAGAGCTCCTAGCCAAGGGCCCCTTCCCCGACCTGCAGCTCTACGATCCCTCCGAACCCACCCCCGAGACCCTGGAGGCCCAGGCCCTGGCCGCCGAGGACGCCGCGCGCGCGGTCAAGGGCGTCACCAATTCGGACGGCGGCTCCGGCGCCTGGTCCACCGCTCAGTACTTCATGGTCACCTCCGACGGCTTCGTCGGCCGCCATCAAGCCTCCAGCTTCTCCGTCTACGCCTCGGCCATCGCCGGCGACGACAACGGCATGGAGCGCGGCGGCGACGGCCGCTCGACCCGCTGGCAGTCCGACCTGCCCTCTCCCGCCGCCATTGGCGCCGAGGCCGGCAAGCGCGCCGTCCAGCGTCTGGGCGCCCGCAAGATCGACAGCCAGACCGCCGCCGTGATCTTCGAGGATCGCGTCGCCGGCTCGCTGATCTCGCCCCTGATCGGCGCCATCGCCGGCCCCGCCATCGCCCGTGGCGCCTCGTTCCTGAAGACCAAGCTGGGCCAGCAGGTGTTTGGCCCCGGGATCACCCTCCTCGACGAGCCGCACCGCGTGCGCGGCCTCGGCTCGCAACCGTTCGACGACGAAGGTGTCGCCAACCGCGACACAGCCATCATCGACAAGGGCGTGCTGACCACCTGGCTGCTCAACAGCGCCTCGGCCCGCCAACTGGGCCTGCAGAGCACCGGCCACGCCTCGCGCGGCCTCGCCGGCCCTCCGGGCGTCGGCACCACCAACCTCACCGTCCAACCAGGCGAGCGCGACCTGGCCGGGCTGATGGCCGATGCCGGAAAAGGCCTGCTGGTCACCTCCCTGTTCGGCCCCTCGCTCAACGGCAACACCGGCGACTGGTCGATCGGTGTCTCCGGCTTCTGGTTCGAGAACGGCGAGCTCGCCTATCCGGTCGCGGAGATCACCGTCGCCGGCAACCTGATCGACGTCTACGGCCGGGTCATCGCCGGCTCGGATCTGGAGTACCGCGGCTCGCGCAACTCACCTTCCCTACTGGTCGACGGTCTGCCCATCGCCGGGCGATGAGCCTCCAGGCCGACCTCGAACTGATCCGGGGCGCGGCTGTCGAAGCCGGCAAGCTGGCCCTGCAGGCGCGGGCCGACGGTCTGAAGATCTGGTCCAAGCCCGGCGGGTCGCCGGTCACCGACGCCGACATCGCCGTCGACATCCTGCTCAAGCTGCGCCTGCTGGCGGCCCGGCCCAACTACGGCTGGCTGTCGGAGGAGACCGTCGACGATCCGGTCCGCCTCAGCCTGCCGCGCCTGTTCGTGGTGGACCCCATCGACGGCACCGCCGCCTACCTGAAAGGCAAGCCCTGGTTCACCGTCTGCATCGCCGTGGTCCAGGCCGGTCAGCCGACCTGCGCGGTGGTCTACGCCCCCGAGCTCGACGAGATGTACGAAGCCACCGTCGGCGGCGGCGCCTTCCTCAACGGCCAGCCGATCCGGCCGAGCAACGCCACCGAATTGGAAGCCGCCAACATCCTCGGTGACGCTCGCATGTTCGCCGACCCGCGCTGGCCGCAGCCGTGGCCGCCGATGCGGATCGAGGCGCGCAACTCGATCGCCTACCGCGTGGTCCAGGTCGCCTGCGGGGCGTTCGACGCCGCCCTTGCCCTCACCCCCAAGTGCGACTGGGATTTGGCCGCCGCCGACCTGATCGCGCGCGAGGCCGGCGCCTGCGTTGGCGACCATCGCGGCCTCGGCTTCACCTACAACCGCCCTGCGCCAATGCAGCGCAGCCTTTTGTGCGCCGCACCAAGCCTACAGCAGTTGATTTTGCAGCGCGTCAGCCATATCGATCCGCCCGCTTAGCCGGCTTGCCGACTCAACACGTCTCGACCTGGAGTCCTCTATGTTCATCGTCCTGGGTGGTCAGCTGAAGACCGTCGACGGTCCGGCCGAGTTCCGCGACCCCGCCTCCGTCGAATATGTCGGCGCCTACACGTCCTATGATGACGCGGTGAAGGCCTGGCGCGGCAAGGCCCAGCAGACTGTCGACAACGCCCTGGCGCGCTACTTCATCATCGACGCCCAGAAGATGCTCGAGCCGACGCCGCACGACTAAGCGGTTCTACTCCCGCCGCAGGATCTTCTCGGTCAGCAGCGTACCCAGCCATTGCGCCCGGAAGTCGGCCTTGATGGCGTCGGGCTGATAGGCGTCGCTCTCCACCCACTCGGTAAAGCTCTGCCCCTTGGGCTCGCCCTCCAGCAGATAGCGCTCGAAGGCGTAGTCGAGCACCCCGGTCTTGCCCGCGCTCATGTGCAGGTAGCGCAGGCTCAGTTCCTTCATCGCCTCGCGGATCGGCAAGCCGAGGCGGTAGTGGGCGTAAAGCACGCTCATGATTCCGGCCCGGTCCGCCCCCGACTTGCAGTGCATCAGGGCGGGATATTCGATGGTCTCGAACAGTTCTTTGGCCCCCAGCACCCGCACCCGTGACGGAACCTCGCGGGA
>CANJMO010000097.1 GCA_947475845.1 Caulobacteraceae bacterium
CGGCCACATCGGCATCTTCACCGCGAAGGAGGCGAAGAAGGCCAGCCAGAGCCAGTTCTGCAGCCAGGGGGCGAACTCGTAGCGCATCAGCTCGGGCACGCTGGAGGTGCCGGAAATGCCGATCATGGCCAGGATCGCCGCCAGCATCAGCACGGAACCCAGCAGGGTGTAGAGGAAGAACTTGTAGGCCGCGTAGACGCGCCGCTTGCCGCCCCAGATGCCGATGATCAGGAACATCGGCACCAGGCCGCCTTCGAAGAACAGGTAGAACAGGATGATGTCGAGGGCGCAGAACACCCCGATCACCAGGGTCTCCAGCACCAGGAAGGCGATCATGTATTCGACGATGCGCTTGTCGACAGACTTCCAGGACGCGGCGACGCAGATCGGCAGCAGGAAGGCGGTCAGCAGCACGAACAGCACGCTGATGCCGTCGACGCCCATCCGGTAATGCAGGCCGGCGAACCAGGGGATGTCCTCGACGAACTGGAAGCCCGGGTTGGCGCGGTCGAACTGCAGCGTCAGCACGACGGACAGCACGAAGGTCACCGAGGTGGTCACCAACGCGATCCACTTGGCCTTTTCGTCGGTCGCGGCGCCGGGCTTGGAGACAGCCTGCAGCCCGAGCAGGGCGGCGACGCCCAGCAGCGGCAGGTAGGTGATGAGGGAAAGCATGCCGATCATTGTCGTGTTCCCCCTAAGCCGCCCAGGCGAAGAGGGCGAAGGTCAGCAGCGCGACGATCCCCAGCAGCATGACGAAGGCATAGTGATAGACATATCCGGTCTGTAGTTTGCCGGTCCCGCGGCCCACCGCGTAGGAGACGGCGGAGACGCCGTCGGGGCCCAGGCCGTCGATGATCTTCTGGTCCCCGCCCTTCCAGAACAGATCGCCCAGCACCTTCGCCGCCTTGACGAAGGTGACCTGGTACAGCTCGTCGAAGAACCACTTGTTGTAGAAGAACAGATAGAGCGGCCCGCGGTTGGCTGCCAGCTTCGCGCCCAGGCCTTCCTTGATCAGGTACATGTAGACCGCGACCAGCAGCCCGATCACGGCGGCGATCAGCGGCGCCTGGGCGATCAGCAGCGGCAGGTGGTGTTCGGCCAGCACATGGTTGTTGGGGGCGGTGAAGATGGCGCCGCGCCAGAACTCGTGCTGCGCCTCGCCGACGAACTGATTGTGGAACAGGAAGCCCGACGCCACCGCGCCGATGCTGAGCAGGATCAGCGGCACCAGCATCACCCACGGGCTCTCGTGCGGCTTGTGACCGTGGCCGTGGCCGTGCCCGTGATCGTCGTGGGCATGGGCATGGTCGTCATGGGCATGCGCGTGGCTGTGAGCATGATCGTGCCCGTGATCATGGGCATGCCCATGGTCGTGATCGTCCGGCAGCGGCTCGCTGTGGGTTTCCAGTTGAGCGCTGGTGGCGTGCTCGTCGTGGTGGTGCGCGGCCGCTCCGTCGATCTGGGCGTCCCAGCGGGCGTGGCCGTTGAAGGTGAAGAAGGCCACCCGCCAAGAATAAAAGGCGGTCAGGCCGGCCACCAGCACGCCGATCATGAAGGCGAAGTAGCCGACGCCGTTGGCTTCGCCGGCCGCGAAGGCGGCGTGGATGATGGTGTCCTTGGAATAGAAGCCGGCGAAGCCGCCGACGCCGGGGATGCCAAGGCCGGTGATGGCGATCGTGCCGATGGTCATCACCGCGTAGGTGACGGGCAGGTACTTGGCCAGATTGCCGTAGCGGCGCATGTCCTGCTCGTGGTGCATGCCGTGGATCACCGAGCCGGCGCCCAGGAACAGCAGGGCCTTGAAGAAGGCGTGGGTGAACAGGTGGAACATCGCCGCCTGGTAGGCGCCGACGCCCGCGGCGAAGAACATGTAGCCGAGCTGCGAACAGGTCGAATAGGCGATCACCCGTTTGATGTCGTTCTGCGTCAGGCCGACCGTGGCCGCGAACAGGGCGGTGACCGCGCCGATGATGGTGACGATGGTCTTGGCCACGGGGGCGTATTCGAACATAGGCGACAGCAGGCAGACCATGTAGACGCCGGCGGTCACCATGGTGGCGGCGTGGATCAGGGCCGACACAGGCGTCGGGCCTTCCATCGCGTCCGGCAGCCAGGTGTGCAGGAAGAACTGGGCGCTCTTGCCCATGGCGCCGATGAACAGCAGGAAGCAGGCGATATCCATCAGCGGCCAGACGTGGCCGGCGAATTCCCAGGTCTTGCCGGCGTTGGCGGCCACGGTGGGGAAGATGTCGGCGAACTGGATCGAACCGAAGGCCCAGAACACCGTCATGATGCCGAGCGCGAAACCGAAGTCGCCGACCCGGTTGACGACGAAGGCCTTGATGGCGGCGGCGGAGGCGGTGGGCTTCTTGAACCAGAAGCCGATCAGCAGGTAGGACGCCAGGCCCACCCCTTCCCAGCCGAAGAATAACTGCATGAAGTCGGCGGCGGTGACCAGCGCCAGCATGGCGAAGGTGAACAGCGACAGGTAGGCGAAGAAGCGCGGCTTGCAGTCGTCCTCCGCCATGTAGCCCCAGCTGTAGAGGTGCACGAGGGCCGAGACGGTGGTGACGACGATCAGCATCACGGCGCTGAGCGCGTCGATGCGGATCGACCAGGCAGACTCGAAATTATTGACGTTGATGAACGGCGCTAGGGTGACGGTGAAGGGCTCGAGCCCGCCCCAGGTCCATTGCGAGAACACGGTCCAGGCCAGGCCGCAGGACAGGAACAGGGCGCCGGTGGTCACCGCCTGCGAGGCGATGTCGCCGATGCGGCGGCCGACCAGGCCGGCGATGGCGGCCGCGATCAGCGGTGAGAAGACCAGGATTGTGACGAGGGTTTCCAAGACGCTTAGCCCTTCATCACGGAGACGTCGTCGACCGCGATATCGCCGCGGTTACGGAAGAAGGTGACCAGGATGGCCAGGCCCACCGCCGCCTCCGCCGCCGCCACGGTCAGGACGAACATGGCGAAGATCTGCCCGGTGACGTCGTGCAGGTAGGCGCTGAAAGCGACCAGGTTGATGTTGACCGCCAGCAGGATCAGCTCGACCGACATCAGGATGATGATGACGTTCTTGCGGTTCACGAAGATGCCGAACACCCCGATGGTGAACAGGATCGCGGCGACGCCGAGGTAGTGCGACAGGCCGATCATTGGCCCAGCTCCTTGTCCAGGGATGCGCCGGGCTTGATCTGCACCATGTGCATGCCGGTCTTCGGATTGCGGGCGACCTGGCGGCCGATGTTCTGGCGTTTGACGCCGCTCTTGTGGCGCAGGGTCAGGACGATGGCCCCGATCATGGCCACCAGCAGCACCAACCCCGCCGCCTGGAAGAAATAGAGGTAGTCGGTGTAGAGCACGCGGCCGATGGCCTCGGCGTTGCTCGCCGCCCCGGCGGAGGCGTCGGGCAAAGCGTTTTTCGAAGCCGCGCCCTGGTTGGCGACGCTGACCGCGACCATGACCATCTCGATGGTGAGGATGCCCGCCACAAGCCCGCCGATCGGCAGGTACTGGGCGAAGCCTTGGCGCAGGGCGGCGAAGTCGACATCCAGCATCATGACGACGAACAGGAACAGCACCGCCACCGCGCCGACATAGACGACGACAAGCAGCATGGCGAGGAACTCTGCCCCCATCATCACGAACAGACCTGCTGCCGTGAAGAAGGCCATGATC
>CANJMO010000098.1 GCA_947475845.1 Caulobacteraceae bacterium
CCACTCCGGCGCCCGCGGATCGCAGGCGCAGATGAAGCAGCTCGGCGGGATGCGCGGCCTGATGGCCAAGCCGTCCGGCGAGATCATCGAGACGCCGAGCATCTCGAACTTCAAGGAAGGCCTGACCGTGCAGGAGTACTTCAACTCCACCCACGGCGCCCGTAAGGGCCTGGCTGACACCGCCCTGAAGACCGCGAACTCGGGTTACCTGACCCGACGCCTGGTCGACGTGGCGCAGGACTGCATCATCACCCAGGAAGACTGCGGCACCACCCGCGGCATCACCCTGAAAGCGGTGATCGAGGGCGGCGACGTGCTGGTCAGCCTGGGCCTGCGCGTGCTTGGCCGGTTCTCGGCCGAGGACATCAAGGATCCGGCCAGCAACGAGGTCATCATCCCGGCCGACACCTACCTGGACGAGAACATGTCCGACCTGATCGAGAAGGCCCAGGTGCAGTCGGTGAAGGTGCGTTCGGTCCTGACCTGCGAAGCCGACGTCGGCGTCTGCGGCGCCTGCTACGGCCGCGACCTGGCGCGCGGCACCCCGGTGAACATCGGCGAAGCGGTGGGTGTCATCGCCGCCCAGTCAATCGGCGAGCCGGGCACGCAGCTGACCATGCGGACCTTCCACATCGGCGGCACCGCCCAGGTGGCCGAGCAGTCGTTCTTTGAGAGCAGCATCGACGGCGTGGCCAAGATCAGCGGCGGCAACAGTGTGGTCGGTTCCGACGGCCTGATTGTGGTCATGAGCCGCAACCTGGTCGTGTCGGTGCAGATCGACGGCAAGGACCGCGAAACCTACAAGCCGCCCTACGGCGCCAAGCTGAAGATCAAGGACGGCGAGAAGGTCAAGCGCGGCCAGCGTCTGGCCGAATGGGACCCCTACACCACGCCGATCATCACCGAAGTGGGCGGCAAGGTCCGCGCCGAAGACCTGGTCGAGGGCTTCTCCGTGCGGGAAGAAACCGACGAGGCCACCGGCATCGCCAACCGCGTCGTCACCGACTGGCGCACCTCGGCCCGCGCGTCGGACCTGCGTCCGGCCATGGGCGTGCTCGACGACACGGGCGCCTACAAGCGCCTGGCGAACGGGGGCGAGGCCCGCTACCTGCTGTCGGCGGGCGCCATTCTCTCCGTCGGCGACGGCGACGAGGTGAAGCCCGGCGAAGTCATCGCCCGCATCCCGACCGAAAGCGCCAAGACGCGCGACATCACCGGCGGTCTGCCGCGGGTGGCGGAGCTGTTCGAAGCGCGCCGGCCGAAGGACTGCGCGGTCATCGCCGAGATGGACGGCCGGGTCGAGTTCGGCAAGGACTACAAGAACAAGCGCCGGATACGCATCACCCCCGAAGCCGTCGACGGCGAACAGGGCGAGCCGGTCGAGTTCCTGATCCCGAAGGGCAAGCACATCGCCGTCCACGACGGGGACATCATCCGCAAGGGCGAGTACCTGATCGACGGCAACCCGGATCCGCACGACATCCTGCGCATCCTGGGCATCGAGGCCCTGGCCGAATTCCTGGTCGACGAGATTCAGGAAGTCTATCGACTGCAGGGCGTGCCGATCAACGACAAGCACATCGAGACGATCGTGCGTCAGATGCTGCAGAAGATCGAAATCCTCGAGCCTGGCGATACCGGCCTGATCAAGGGCGACCACCTCGACAAGCCCGAGTTCCAGGTCGAGAACCAGAAGTCCCTGGCGCGCGGCGGCCGACCGGCCGTGGTGCAGCCCGTGCTGCTGGGCATCACCAAGGCGAGCCTGCAGACGCGCAGCTTCATCTCCGCGGCCTCGTTCCAGGAGACGACGCGCGTGCTGACCGACGCCTCGGTGCACGGCAAGACCGACACGCTGGAAGGCCTGAAGGAAAACGTGATCGTCGGGCGTCTGATCCCCGCCGGCACCGGCTCCTACCTGCGCGGCCTGCAACGCATCGCCGCCAAGCGCGACCAGGCCCTGTCCGCCTCGCGCGAACAGGCGATGGAAGCCCTGCCGGAAGAGATCGCAAAGGAAGAAGCCCCGGCCGAATAGGCCTTGGCATCAGCCTGATCTTAAGCAGCGGCCCGGGAGCGATCCCGGGCCGTTTTGCGTTGAGTTCGTTCAGGTTTCCGCCTACGTAGGGCAGCGAGTCCGAACATATTTCAGGTATAAATCGCGAAAATGGCGAGTCCAAATATAGTATCGGAGCGGTGAGTTCTTAGGATCATTTCCAAATTTAAATATTTAAATTCCTGGCGCTGCGCCGATTAAAGGCGCGTTATCCGGGCTCGAAACCGCTGCGCCGGACGACGAGGTTTGTTGACCATGCCAAATACAGTCGCGCTGGCCTGCTGATGGCGGTTATTCTCATCGTCGAAGACGAAGTCTTCGTCCGCCAGGCTGCCGAATGGACCATCGGCGACCTGGGCCACGTCACCCTCGTGGCCAGCGACCTCGCCGGCGCCCTGGCCCACCTGGCGGCGCCCGGGGCGATCACCGCCCTTTTCGTCGACATCCGGCTGAGCGCCCTGTCGCAGGGTGGCTACGACGTGGCCAACCAGGCGATCCTGCTGCACCCGGCCCTGAAGGTGCTCTACACCTCCGGCACGCCGCTCGACGCCGCCATGACCGACCAGTTCGTCGGCGGCGGGCAGTTCCTGCAGAAGCCCTATTCCGCCGCCCAGCTCGAAAGCTCGGTCGGCCAGTTGCTGCACTAGCATTCCCGGCTCCCGCAAAACCATCGGAGCCGAGATCGCGCCCGACGGCGACGCGGCGGCGGAGCTGATCGTCAAGACCGGCGCCCTGCAGAACGCCATCTTCAACAGCGCCAACTTCTCCAGCATCGCCACCGACGCCAAGGGCGTGATCCAGATCTTCAACGTCGGCGCCGAGGTCATGCTCGGCTACGCCGCCGCCGAGGTGGTGAACCAGATCACCCCGGCCGACATCTCCGACCCGCAGGAACTGATCGCCCGCGCCCTGGCGCTGAGCGCCGAACTCTCGACGCCGATCACGCCCGGCTTCGAGGCCCTGGTGTTCAAGGCCTCGCGCGGGATCGAGGACATCTATGAACTGACCTACATCCGCAAGGACGGCACGCGCTTTCCGGCGGTGGTTTCGGTCACGGCCCTGCGCGACGCCCAGGATGCGATCATCGGCTACCTTTTGATCGGCACCGACAACACGGCGCGCAAGCTGGTCGAGGAAGAGCAGAAGAAGTCCGACCAACGCCTGCGCGACCAGCAGTTCTATACCCGCTCGCTGATCGAATCGAACATCGACGCCCTGATGACCACCGACCCGTCGGGCATCATCACCGACGTCAACAAACAGATGGAAGCCCTGACCGGCAGCACCCGCGACGAGTTGATCGGCGCGCCGTTCAAGGACTGCTTCACCTATCCCGAACGGGCCGAGGCCGGCATCAAGCGGGTGCTGAGCGAGAAGTCCGTCACGGACTACGAGCTGACCGCCCGCGCCCGCGACGGCAAACAGACCGTGGTCTCCTACAACGCCACCACCTTCTACGACCGCGATCGGACGCTGCAGGGCGTGTTCGCCGCCGCGCGCGATGTCACCGAGCGCAAACGCTTTGAACAAGCGCTGCAAGAAACCAATGTGGAGTTGGAGAG
>CANJMO010000099.1 GCA_947475845.1 Caulobacteraceae bacterium
CCATCGAATACATCGCCGCGACCCAGGAATGGGCCGACAACGCCGAGGACGGGAAAGCCCGCGACTGGCGCCGCTGGTGGCGCACCGATGGCGGCGCCGAGGATGTCCGCTACCTGGAGTTCATGGGCAAGGACAACGTGGCTTTCCACACCGTCAGTTTTCCGGCGACGATCCTGGGATCGAAGGAGCCGTGGAAGCTGGTCGACACCCTGAAGGCGTTCAACTGGCTGAACTGGTACGGCGGCAAGTTCTCCACCTCGCAGAAGCGCGGCGTCTTCATGCACCAGGCGCTGGAGCTGCTCCCTCCCGACTACTGGCGCTGGTATCTGACCGCCAACACGCCGGAGAGCTCGGACACCGCCTTCACCTGGGAGCAGTTCCAGTCGGCGATCAACCGCGACCTCAACGATGTACTGGGCAACTTCGTCAACCGTATCCTGAAGTTCAACGAGACGCGCTTCGAGGGCGTCGTCCCTGACGGCGGCGAGCCCGGCGAGCTCGAGCAGAAGCTCTACGCCGACGTGGCGGCCAAGCTGGCCGACCTGGCCGAGCAGATGGAAGCCATCGAAATCCGCAAATCGGCGCAGGCGCTGCGCGACCTGTGGGTGCTGGGCAACCAGTACCTGCAGGAAGCCGCGCCGTGGACCGCGATCAAGACCGATCCGGCCCGCGCCGCTGTGATTGTGCGCACCGGCCTGAACCTGGTGGCGCTGTTCGCGCGGATAGCGGCGCCGGTGCTGCCGTTCACCGCCGAGAAGATCGCCGAGGCGATGGGCGAGCCGTATCCGCACAGCTGGCCGTCGACCGACGCAGAGCTGGAGCTGAATCGGCTGGAGCCGGGCCGTCCGGTGCGCGCGCCCGACGTGCTGTTCCGCAAGATCGAGGACGCCCAGGTGGCCGAATGGGCCGAGCGCTTCGGCGGGGCCGACGCCTAGGCTTCCGCGAACGGGAAAGGCAGGCGGCCGCTCTTGAACAGGATCACCGGGTTCTCGTCGTAGTCGCCGAGCTCCACATCCGCCGTGGCGGCGAAGGCGACGACTCCGACCCGTAGCGGACCCAGACGCTCGGCCTTGCGGCGGGCCTCCTCGGCGGTCTTGCACCCGACCTGCTGCTCGGCTTTCAGCGCCTTGCCGCGCCCGGCGATGTAGGACTGAACGATAAACACGGTTTCACTGGCCATCCCGCGACACGCGCCCGTTCGCCGGGGCGGTCAAGGCAATCCCTGTTCGCCTTTACGCTTGGCGATTTCGGCGGGGCTGATCGCCAGCGGGCCGGGCAGGGCGGCGTTGTAGGCGGGGACCCGATTCAGATCGACCATCAGGTCGCGGTGGCCCTGCCACATCATGCCGCCGGCGACCCACAGCATCATGATCAGGCCGAAATAGCCGATCCAGGGGCGGCGGCTCATCTGCCGCGCGATCCATGATGCCGCCATGCCGGTCAGGGCGACCGACAGCAGCAGGCCGAACGCCAGGATCATCGGCTGGTCGCGCGCGGCCCCGGCGACGCCCAGAACATTGTCCAGCGACATCGACAGGTCGGCCACCAGGATGCGGACGAAGGCGGTGCGGAACGACACCGGGGCCGCCGGCGGATAGGGCTCCTGATCCTCCGCCGCCGCCTGGGCCCGCGAATGGGCCAGCAGGTCCTCGCCCAGCTTCCAGCACACCCACAACAGCAGGGCGCCGCCCGCCAGCAGCAGGCCGATCACGCCCAGCAGAAGGGTGGCGATCAAGGCCAGCCCGATGCGCATGCCGACGGCGGCGGCCAAGCCCATCCAGATCACCTTGCGGCGCTGGGAGCGCTCGACGCCCGCGGCGGCCATGCCGATGGCCACGGCGTTGTCCCCGGCCAGGACAAGGTCGATCATCATCACCTGGAACAGGGCCAGCAGACCCGCGCTCCAGGTCTCGATTTGAAAGAGTTCAGCCGGCATCGCGGTTATGCGGGCGTTCTGTGCGGGCGGGCCGCTTCGTAGAGGGCGATGGCGGCGGCGTTCGACACGTTCAGGCTTTCGAAACCGCCGGGCATGGGAATGCAGGCCAGGGCGTCGCAGTGCTCGGCCACCAGCCGGCGAAGGCCTTCGCCCTCCGATCCCAGCACCAGCACGGTGGGGCGGGCGTCCAGCACCTGATCCAGTGGCTCTTTGACCGAGCCGTCTAGTCCGACCGCGCGCCAGCCGCCGTCCTTCAGTTGTTCCAGGGCGCGGGACAGATTGACCACCCGGGCGTGGGGGATGGCCTCGATGGCGCCCGCAGCCGCCTTGGCCAGGGCGCCGGTCAGGGCAGGGGCGTGGCGGTCCTGCAGGATCACGCCGCGGGCGCCGAAGGCGGCGGCCGAGCGGAAGATGGCGCCGACATTCTGCGGGTCGGTGAGTTGGTCGAGCATCAAAAGGACGCCTCGGGGCGTCGCGGCGAAACTTTCGATGTCCTCGGGCTCCACCAGATCGGCCAGCAGGGCCACGCCCTGGTGCACAGAGCCGGACGGCAGGACGCGGGTGAATTCGGGCGCCTCGGCCAGTTCGAGCTGGATATTCAGGCGGCGGGCGGGGCCTTCGACCTCGCCGGTCTTGCCGGGGGCCACCAGCAGGCGCTTGAAGCCCGACCGATTCGGATTGGCCAGGGCGGCCAGCACCGCGTGCCAGCCCCACAGCCATTCGCCGCCGCCTTCGCCGCGCTTGTTGCGTGCGCCGGGACCGCGCCGGTCCTCGCGCGGCGGGCCGCGTTCGGCGGCGGGGTCGTAGCCGCCGCTTCGCTCATGGCCACGATCTGGGCCGCGATCTTGTCCGCGCTCGTGCCCACGGTCGAAACTGCGCTTGGGTGCGCGCTCTTCGCGCTCGTGGCGCGGCTGCGGCTTGTGTTCGGTCTTGGGCGCATGGGCCCGTTCCGGCGCGGCCGATTTGACGCCCGGCTTCGCGCCAGGCTTGGGCCCTTTGGAAAAGGGCTTGCCGGGCTTGGAGCGGTCGTTGCGTTCGCGGAATGAGGACACTATAAGACGCGCTCCAATTTGGGGCCCAAGGTCTTCGGACGACGGGCTGGGGTGGTTTAACACCACGCCGGCCAGTCCAAGGAGGCTTTTCGTCAAGACCCTCGGGCAACCGGGAGAACGGACGGAAACCTTAGCTCCGAGCGCGCGCGAGGGGGAATGTCCCGAGCGGCAAAGGGGGCGGACTGTAAATCCGCTGGCATCGCCTTCGCAGGTTCGAGTCCTGCTTCCCCCACCACGCGCCGGTTCGAAGTTGAGGCGGGACTGAAGAGGAAGATTTTCCGCGGCTAACCCCGCAAAAACCGCCGGCCTGCCGGCGTTAGGAGATGGTCTGGCGGGTATAGCACAATGGTAGTGCAGCAGCCTTCCAAGCTGAGGATGCCGGTTCGATCCCGGCTACCCGCTCCAA
>CANJMO010000100.1 GCA_947475845.1 Caulobacteraceae bacterium
AGGGCTGGGCCCGAGTGGCCTGGTCCAAGCCGACCGGCGTGGCGCTGGAGGAGGTCGACAAGCGGCTGAAGGCGCTCAAGCTCACCATCCGCAACACGCCCTCGGTCCAGCCGGGCGGCGATCTCGGGTCCTGCATCTTCACCGGCGCGCCCGCCGTGGAGACCGTGCTCGTGGCCCGCGCCTACTGATGACCAAAGCCAAGGCCTCGGCTGAAAGCGTCGCCCCCGCCTTCGCCGGCTGGGAGCGCTCGATCGCGGCGCGCTACCTCAAGACCAAGCGCAAGAACGGCGGCGTGGCCCTTATCTCGGGCATCGCCTTTGTCGGCATCATGCTGGCGGTGGCGGTTCTGATCATCGTCATGTCGGTGATGAACGGCTTCCGCACCGAGCTTCTCGGCCGGATGCTCGGCTTCAACGGCCACCTCTATGTCTCCGGCCCCGCCATCAACGGGCCGGGCCGCGACGCCATGATCGGCCGCCTCCGCGAGATCCCGGGCGTGGTCCAGGTCGCCCCCATCGTCGAGGCCCAGTCCATCGTCATCGGCCCCAGCCAGGTGGTCGGCGGCGTGGTGCGCGGCATGCGGGCAGGCGACGTGGCCGACACCAAGATCATCGCGACCAACCTGCGCCAGGGTTCGCTCGACGGCTTCGGCCAGGGCGACTACGGCGGAGACCTCGTGCTCGTCGGCGCGCGGATGGCCGAGAGCATCGGCGTCCATGTGGGCGACACCATCTCGCTGATCAGCCCCTCGGGCGCGGCGACCGCCTTCGGCTCCTCGCCACGGCGCAAGGACTACACGGTCGGGGGCATCTTCAGCGTCGGCCTGTCGGACTATGACGCGGCCTATATCTACATGCCGCTGGAGCAGGCCCAGCTCTTCTTCGGCCGCGACAACGAGGCCGACCGGATCGAGGTCAACCTGACCAACGCCGACAATATCGACGCCATGCGCCCGGCCATCGCCCGCGCCGCCGGCACCAACGCCGTCCTCACCGACTGGCGCGACACCAACCGCAGCTTCTTCAACGCCCTGCAGGTCGAGCGCGCCACCATGCGGCTGATCCTGATCCTCATCGTCGCCATCGCCGCCATGAACATCGTCTCCGGCCTGATCATGCTGGTGAAGAACAAGAGCCGCGACATCGCCATCCTGCGCACCATGGGGGCCAGCCAGGGCGCCATCCTGCGCATCTTCTTCATGTCCGGCGCCTGGATCGGCGCGGCGGGCGCGGTGGCGGGCCTGATTCTCGGCTCCCTCTTCTGCATCTTCATCGACCCGATCCAGTCGGCGGTCGAGGCGGTGACCGGCGTCGCCGTCTTCAGCCCCGACACCTACTTCCTCTCCCGCATCCCCGCCCGCATCGAGTGGAGCGAAGTGGCCATCGCCGCCGGTTCGGCCCTGCTCATGAGCTTCCTCGCCACCCTGCCGACCGCCTGGCGCGCCTCGCGCATCGATCCGGTGGAGGCGCTCCGCTATGAGTGACCCCCAGCCCGTCCTGTCGCTGCGGGGCCTCGTCCGCACCTACAAGTCCGGCGACAAGGACCTCCACGTCCTCAAGGGCGTCGACCTCGACATCTATCCCGGCGAAATCGTCGGCCTGATCGGCCCCTCGGGCTCGGGCAAGTCGAGCCTGCTTCACGCCGCGGGCCTGCTCGAGCGCCCCACCGGCGGCACGGTCAGCCTGGGCGGCGTCGAGGTCTCCAAGCTGAAGGAGAAGCAGCGCACCCGCCTGCGGCTCGCCCACATCGGCTTCGTCTACCAGTTCCACCACCTGCTGCCCGAGCTCTCGGCCCTCGACAACGTCGGCCTGCCCAACCTGATCGCCGGCAAGACGCAAGGTGAGGCCCGCGCCCGCGCCGCCGACCTCCTCACCCGCCTGGGCCTCCAGGACCGGATGGAGCACCAGCCCGCCCAGATGTCCGGCGGCGAGCAGCAGCGCGTCGCCATCGCCCGCGCCCTGGCCAACAACCCGCGCCTGCTATTGGCCGACGAGCCCACCGGCAACCTCGACCCCACCACCTCGGGCACGGTCTTCCAGAGCCTGTTCGACCTGGCGCGCATCCAGGGCGTCGCCTGCCTGATCGCCACCCACAACATGGAGCTGGCCGGGTTTATGGACCGGGTGTTTGCCCTGCGGGACGGGCATCTGGAGCCGTGGGTTCGGCCCTGACGGCGACACCGTCCTTCACGGCGGGTTCACCTGAGAAGACCCCATCCGGATGAACGCGCCCGATCTCTGGGCCGCGTCGCCAACAATAATGAATAGTTAAACGGCGTAACCTCGGTTATTGCGCCGATGAGTTCCCAATAAATATCCTAAAATAAAGAAACGAACTCGTAGCGGAACCTAGCTAGGGTTTGCGGGTTTCTAATATGACTTCCCGCAACGGCGGGTGATTCCCCACAACTACAGGTCCAAATCATGCCTTATACGGCAACCCAGCTGCGCGCGATGTACTCGGCCCTCCATATCGGCTTGGTCCCGGATCAGGCGACGGGGGCGGCGCTCGACGCCATGGCCCTGGAGAGCGCCAACGGCACACGGACCGACACCTCCGCCAGGGCCGTGCTGATCAACGGCGCCGACAGCGACACCGCCGTCGCGGCCCTGTCCTACCAGTTCTTCACCGGCGCCGGGCCCAGCGCCGCCGGCTTATCCTTCCTGGTCAATTCGGGCGCCAACCCGACCGACCTGAACGACAGCTACTATCGCGGCTTCAACATCGAGAACCGCTACATCAACTTCGCCGCCAACCTCGGCGTCGTCGGCGAGGGCGTGGCCGGCTTCTCAGCCGCCTATGGTGGGGTGAGTTTCGCCCAGGCGGTCGACACGGCCTATGAAAAGATCATCGGCTCCTCCTACGCCCTGGCGGTGGGCGTGAACCCCGCGGCGGCCAAGGCCGACATCGCGGGTCGTGCAGCCTACTTCACCGCCCTGGCCAACCAGAGCTACTCGACCGGGACGCAGATCGACCTGGCCGCCAAGGCGGGCATGGTCGGCTATATCATGGCCGAGGCGATGAAGGCCGACGTCGGCGTCTACGCCGCCGCCATGAACCGCTACAGCCTCGGCCTGATGGACGGTTCGGCCGTCTATAGCCGCGACCTCCTCGCCGCCTATCCGTCCACCCCAGCTACAGTCTCGCCGGTCGGCGGCGGCAGCTCCACGCCCGCCCCGGCCCCCAACCCCAACCCCAACCCGACCCCGACGCCCGCGCCGACCCCCACGCCGAGCGACCCGCCGGCGACTCCGGCCAGCCCCCCCGGTGCGGTCGTCACCAATCTTCCC
>CANJMO010000101.1 GCA_947475845.1 Caulobacteraceae bacterium
TCGACGATGGCGTCCACCGGGCAGGCCTCCTGGCACAGGCCGCAGTAGATGCATTTGACCATGTCGATGTCGTAGCGCGTGGTCCGGCGCGAGCCGTCGGCGCGCGGTTCGGCCTCGATGGTGATGGCCTGGGCCGGGCAGATCGCCTCGCACAGCTTGCAGGCGATACAGCGCTCTTCCCCGTTGGGATAGCGGCGCAGCGCGTGCTCACCACGGAAGCGCGGCGACAGCGGGCCCTTCTCGAAGGGGTAGTAGATGGTCTTCTTGGGCTGCACATAGAACTTCAGCGCGAGCCCGAAGGCCCCCACGAAGTCCATCAGGGCGGCGCCCTTGACGGCCTGTCCGATGCGTCCGGCGAACGACATGCTTTCCCCCTAGCCCTGCGGTCCGAAGACGCGCCAGGCGGCGACGATGACGACGGCGGCGAGCGATGTGGGCAGGAACACCTTCCAGCCCAGTCGCATCAGCTGGTCGTAGCGGTAACGAGGCACGATGGCTTTGACCATCGCCACCATGAAGAACCAGAACACGATCTTCAGCGACATCCACATCAGGCCCCACAGGCCCGCCAGCCAATAGGGCCAGCCGGTCAGGAAACCTTCGGGGAACGGCGCGTGCCAGCCGCCGAAGAACAGCACCGACATCAGCGAGCACATCAGGACGATGTTGGAATACTCGGCCAGCATCAGCAGCAGGTAAGCAGTGGAGGAATATTCCACCTGATAGCCGGCCACGAGCTCGGATTCGGCTTCGGGAAGGTCGAACGGCGGGCGGTTGGTCTCGGCCAGGAACGAGATGAAGAACATCACCATCATCGGGAACATGACCAGGATCAGGGGCTTGTTGATCCAGCCGGCGCCGCCGAGGAAATTCCAGTTCCAGATGCCGCCGGCCTGCTGCTCGACGATGGTCGACAGGTTCATCGAGCCCGCCAGCAGGATCACGGTGATCAGGATGAAGCCGATCGAGACTTCGTAGGAGACCATCTGCGCGGCCGAGCGCAGGCTGCCCAGGAATGGGTATTTCGAGTTGGACGCCCAGCCACCCATGATGATGCCGTAGACGCCCAGCGACGACACGCCGAGCATGTACAGCACGCCGACGTTGATGTTGGACACCACCCAGCCCGGCGCGAACGGGATCACCGCCCAGCCGCCGAAGGCGAACACCACGCTGATGATCGGTGCCAGCAGGAACACGGCCTTGTCGGCGCCGGCCGGGATGATCAGTTCCTTGAACACGAACTTCAGCAGGTCGGCGAAGGACTGCAGCAGGCCGAACGGGCCGACCACGTTGGGGCCCTTGCGCCACTGCACCGCAGCCCAGACCTTGCGGTCGAACAGGATCAGGAACGCCACCGAGATCAGGACGCAGACCGTCACGACCAGGATCTGGCCGAGGGTCAGAAGGCCCCACATCAACGGGCTGGTGAAGGAAATGCCGCCAGTGGTCATGGCCTACTCCGCCGCGACCGGTTGGCTGCGCAGGGACGCGGCCAGGGCGGAGCACTCCGCCATGGTCACGCTGGCGCGCGCGATCGGGTTGGTCTGGTAGAAATCGCTCACCGGGCTGACGAAAGCCGCGTCGGACGCCTTGCCCTTCTTGCCCAGCTTGCCGAGGTCGAGCTTGGCCGGGGTCGAGCCCGGCGCATAGTCGACCTGGCCGAAGGTCGGATGATCGGCGATCAGCTTGGCGCGCAGGGCGTTCAGGCTGTCATAGGGCAGACGGGCGCCCAGGCGGTCCGACAGGGCGCGCAGGATCGCCCAGTCTTCGCGGGCCTCGCCCTTGGGGAAGATCGCCCGGTTGGCCATCTGCACGCGGCCTTCCATGTTGACGTAGATGCCGGCCTTTTCGGTATAGGCGGCGCCCGGCAGGATCACGTCCGCCTTGTGCGCGCCGTTGTCGCCGTGGGTGCCGAGATAGACGACGAAGGCGTCGCTGGCCGAAGCATCGATCTCGTCGGCGCCGAGCAGGAACAGGACGTCAAGCGCGCCCTTCTGCACCATCGCCTTGGCCGAAAGCCCGCCCTTGCCAGGCACAAAGCCCATGTCCAGGCCGCCGACGCGCGAGGCGGCGGTGTGCAGCACGTTGAAGCCGTTCCAGCCGTCCTTGACCAGGCCGTGGCTGGCCCCGCCCGCTGCGATGGCCGCCAGCACCGCGTCGGCGTCGTCACGGGCGAACACGCCCGAACCGATGATGTAGGCCGGCTTCTGCGCCGCGATGGTCGGATGGTCGTCGAACATCTTCTGCAGGCTGGCCATGCCGGCGCCCACATAATGATAGTTGTAGTTGAGGTCGGCGTTCTCGCCGACGACGCCGATCCGTACGCCGGTGGCCAGCCACAACTTGCGCAGGCGGGCATTGACCAGGGGCGCCTCAAGGCGCGGATTGGCGCCGATCACCATCACCGCATCGGCCCGCTCCAGGCCGGCGATGGTGGTGTTGAACAGCCAGCTTTCACGCGGGCCATAGCCCAGGGTCGAACCGTCCTGACGGCAATCGATATTGGCCGAGCCCAAGGCCTTGAACAGGTCCATGGCCGCCTTCATCGACTCCGCGTCCTGCAGGTCGCCGGCGATCACGCCGATCTTGTCGGGCGAGGCCTTCTTGATCCGGGCGGCGACGGCGTCGAACGCCTCGGCCCAGCTGGCTTCCACCAGCTTCTTGTTCTTGCGGATGTAGGGCTTGTCGATCCGCTGGCGCATCAGACCGTCGACGGCGTAGCGGGTCTTGTCGTCGATCCACTCTTCGTTGATGTCCTCGTTGACGCGCGGCAGCACCCGCATCACCTCGGCGCCGCGCGCATCGACGCGGATATTGGCGCCGACGGCGTCATGGACGTCGACGGTCTCGGTCTTCTTCAGCTCCCACGGGCGGTAGTTGAACGCCCAGGGCTTGTGGGTCAGGGCGCCGACGGGACACAGGTCCACGACGTTGCCCGTCATCTCCGAATTGATCGCCTTTTCCAGATAGGTGGTGATCTCGGCATCCTCGCCGCGCGAGATCATGCCGATCTCCGGAACGCCGGCAATTTCAGTCACGTAGCGCACACACCTGGTGCACTGGATGCAGCGGGTCATCACCGTCTTGACCAGCGGACCCATGTACTTCTCTTCCACCGCCCTCTTGTTCTCCTGATAGCGGGTGTCGTCGCGGCCGTAGCCGAGGGTCTCGTCCTGCAGGTCGCACTCGCCGCCCTGGTCGCAGATCGGGCA